>CAYYSX010000172.1:0-12538 GCA_964474315.1 uncultured Verrucomicrobiota bacterium
GTGGTCGATTCCGCGACGCGCATCCGATCCTCCGCGCTGAAGTCCCTCCGTACGGAGTCCCGGCTTCAGCCGGCGGAGACGTCCCTTGCTCCGATCTGTCGGAAAACCAATAACCCACGGGAAAAGCCGACCGCTCCGCCGCCTAAAGGCGGTACTCCATATCATCTCATCTATCCCTGCCTCGGCCCAGGGCCACCGTCACGCCGCTTCCCGCCTCAGGCCTTTTTCACGAAGCAGGCTTTCAACCCGATGGCGCTGCCGTCGATTTTGCAGGAGATTTCGTGATCGCCGTCCACCAGCCGGATGCCCTTCGCCTTGGTGCCGCCCTTGATGACCTGCGACGAACCTTTGAGCTTCAAGTCCTTGATCAACGTCACCGAGTCGCCGTCCGCGAGCACCGTACCATAGGCATCCTTGACCACTCGTGCGACCGGCGGCGCGGGCTCATGCTCCCATTCGTGGCCACAGGTGAGGCATTCCCAACGCTCGGGATGTTCCAATACCTCGGTCATTTCACACATCGGGCAGGCCGGTTTGCTCATCGTATCCGCACCGTAACCGATTTCCGTACCGGCCTTCAACCGTTCATGGCTGTTTCATGAAATCGGCCTGTTCCCGGAAATAGTTCAACCAGGCACCCATGAGCGCGGCCACCTCCTTCTTTTCCGTGACGGCGGCGTATTCCTCGATGGTGCGTCCCCAATAAAAGCTAACATAGCCTTCGGCGCGTGCCTTCGAGCGCTTGAGAAAATCGTCCATCTTCTGGAGCGAGCAGTTGAGCGGGAACGTCTCCTCGATGAGTAACGGTTTACCGAATTGCAGATGGATGCGGACCACGTTCGCGCCCAACTCTTTCATCTCGCGGAAATCGCCGCGCACCGTCTCCCACTCGTCGATCCAGTAATCCTCGAGCAGCCGCCCCTCGCCCTGGCTGTCGTGATCGTAATTCACCCCCACACTCGGAACGGCTGCCCGGATGGCGCGAGGATAAAGGACTTCCCATCGGGGCTCACGCGCACGGCCTCCAGCGCCGCGGCGCCCATGGTTCCGGCGAGAGCGAACATTAGCCCGCCCACCCAAAGCAGTCGGCGCCTCAAGCAACATCGCCTATGGATTCGGAGCAGGAAGAGAAGAACGGGAGTGAGCATCCGCGTTTCGGCGAAAGAGATTGGCGGTGGGCACGGAGGTCACCCGGCCCGATCTTTTCTACATCGACTGCGCGTTCAAGGAATGCCCCGGCGGGACGGGCAAGCAAGGCATTTTCGACCGGTGGAAGCTCGCCGGGTTTCTGCGGATATCAATCGTTGTCCCGTCCCGATTGCATAGCGCACGTTTCCGCAAGAATCGCTAGGGAAAAAGATTCCCTTGTGAGTGCGCCGCCCTTCCGTTCAGCCTGAGCGGGCGTGAAGCAAAGTCGCCGAAATATAACTCAACTGCGACTCCTATTGGTTGGTTGGGCGATCCTGGCCGGCTGCGCCGGAGTCGCTCCGAAGCAGCAACAGGCACCTCTGGAAAGGCGGGTTGGAGAATCAGTGGTGTGTGTCGGAACCGCACCGGCATACTTGGCGGCGCTTCCTCTGCGGTCCCGACCGTTTCAGGTGCGCAGTACGTTTCTCCCGCAGAGCAACACGGTCGTTTTTGTAGAGGGTCAGGATTATCTGGTTGATTGGGGCGAAGGAACGGTGCATCGAACGCCGGCCTCGCGTTTGCCCGATTTCCGCACGAACATTCTGTATGGAGCGGAAAACTTCGATCATTCTCAATATCCCGGATTCGGGAATACGGCCTTCTTTGCCTTTGTCGATTATGAATATGAGTCGGGTTCGCTATGGCCGGCTCAGCCCAACCAAACAGCTCGCCTCCGCCGCAGCCGGGAGCGGTTGGCTCAAAGTGAGTCCTTCAAGATGGTCGCATTCGGCGACAGCATTACGGCGGGCGGCGACGCGACGTCTGCCGATCTCATCTTTTGGAATCGGTGGGCCGCTCATCTGCAGCGTGACTATTCCCAGGCCAAGATTGCTGCGGTCAATGGAGCGACGGGCGGCGACAGCACGGTCCAGGGACTTCAGCGCTTGACGGAAAAGGTGATCGCCGAGCAGCCAGACCTCGTCTTGATCGGCTTTGGCATGAACGATCACAACCGTGGAGGCGTGCCCATTCCTCAGTTCCAGGCGAATTTGCGAACGATGATTGAGCGGATCCGATCGGAGACTTCCGCGGAGATCATTTTGCTTTCGACCTTCCCTCCCCATCCTCAGTGGGCATTTGGCTCGCATCATATGGAAGACTATGCGCGGGCCACGGCTCAGGTCGCGGAGGAGACCGGCTGCGCCTACGCGGACATCTTCACGAATTGGCAATCGATGGCGGCGCGCAAAAAGCCCGAGGATCTGCTGGGCAACAACATCAATCACCCCAACGATTTTGGGCACGACCTCTACTATCGAATCCTGGTGGGGATGGGATTGTGATAGTGGAGCGGGCGCCGCCCGAGACTCAGAGGGGGTAGGGACAGGTGCCCTGTCCCCAACTCTTTCACCCCAGGCTCAGGAAGGTGATACCGATCATTCCTGGTCCTGAATGAGGATGCGCGCCGATGGCCGGGGCTCGGACGGGTGGTGGACAGGGTCGCGTCACGGTCGCGTCACGGCATAGTGGAAGAAGTAGATTTCCACGTCGTCGAGTTCCCCGATGTTGAGGACGGGCTGGCCGGCGTCGCGGGTCGGGAGGGTCAGCGTCCATCCCGTGGTCGCCACGCTGCGTTCCCGAAACACGTCCAGCTCCTGTACGGACGGAGGCACGCGCGGGTCGAAGCTCAGTTGCATCGTGACCGGCGAACTCAGCGCCTCGGTGAACCGCCAGGTCGTGCTGGGGGCGTGGAAAAACCAGAAGCGCGTCGCGTACGCCGTGAGTTCGTCGCGCAGGCGGTCCGGGCGCACGCGATCGAAGGTGCCGACGTCGAAGTTGCGGATGAATCCGGTGCCGCCATAGCGCAACTCGCCGGTCAACTGCGTGCGGCCCAGCGTGTGGTTGCCCGGCAAACTGATTTTGAGCCAGCGAATCTTGTCGAGGAACAGGCCCTTGCTGATGACCTGCCCTTGGGCGTTGAAGCGCGGGCCGCGGAAGAACGTGCCCCCCGGGATTTCCGTCACGGTGCTGAAGTTCAACTGGATGTTGCCCTGCGCGTCCTGCCATTGACTGAGACGGCTGCGAAAGGCAGTGAGCGCGTCCACGGTCGCGCCGGTAACGGGATCGGTGTAGAAGAGTGCCTGCCCAAGAGTGTTCGTTCGCCGGTAGCCAAAGAAATCGTCCCGCACGGAAAACCAGTCGAAGTAATCGTCCTTGGGCAGTTGAATCTGGTTCTCAAAGCTGTCCATGGCCTGGTACAGCATTTCGAGTTCAGTGGCGTTGCGCAGTTGGAAGATCGTGTCGGTTGACCAGGTCCGTCCACCGAACGCGTAGTTGCGGAAGGGCGTGTTCCATTTGTACTCGAGCGCGCGCGCCATGAAGTAGAGCCATTTCCGGGCCTCTTCAAAGGCGAGGTTGGCGGTCACCATGTCGGCTTGGGACGCCAGGCGATGCACGGGATCGGCGAAATATCGCGCGGCGACGCTGGCGTCCTGTTCGGCGATCTTCTGCTCGAGGTCCTCTTTTTCCCGATACAGGGCCACGAGCCGGTTCAATTCCTGTTGGAGCAACACCCGCGCCTCTTGGGAATCCACCGCCAGCGTGCGCATGCCCAGGAGCAGCGTCTTGACGCGCGCCTGGCTCTCGATGCCATCGAGTTCGGCCTGTTCGGCGGCAGCGAGCCGTTCTTTGTGGGCTTCGAGATGGGCGATGCCCTCCTCGGCGCCCGCCTGAACGGCCGCATTGACCAGAAATCCGAAAAACAAACCCTTGGTAAGATTTTCCAGGGAAAGCGCATCCGCCAGTGCGCTGGCGGCGGCCTGCGCGGCTTTGATGTGGCCGATTTGCTTCGTCACCTCGGCCCGCGCGTCGCCGTAGTAGAGGACTACTTCGGCCACGGCGGCCGCACGATTGATCTCGATCTGTATCTCTTGGTCGAGGTTGTCGATCTCGGTTTGATTACGAAGAATTCTCAGTCGGGCCAACTCGATGCTGCGATATTGCTGGTCCAGTTCACTTCCCGGGTTGGCGGTGGGATCGTCGCTGTAAGCCGGGTGGTCAGGAAACACGCCCACAATGTCGCGGAGCCGATCCAGGTAGGTGATCGAGGAGTTGTCGAACTGCGCGGCCAGTTGATCCTGGAAACCGCGATAGTTCGCATAAGAGTCCCGCGCAGCTTCGAGCGCCTGGAGGGCGGACCGAAGCGGATTCGAGCCGGTGTTCGGATCGAGGCGCTCGCGGAACGCGTCGTAGGAATCGAAAAGCTCGGTCTGCCCGGAGAACTTCTGCACATACATCATGAAATCGTCGGCGAAGCCCAGGGCGTTGCCGCCGCCCAAGAGAAGCTGTTCCACGGTTCCGAGCGCGCGGAGGCCCTGGCTCCAGCCGGCGATGGCTTCGGCCAGCCCGGACGGATCGCCTTCCGGCGGCAGATGGGGGAACCTGTTCTTCAACAGAGTGCCCTGCAGGAAGAGGAATCGTAGCGCATCCCTCACGAGGACTTCGGCTTCGGCGCGGTCGCCCGCCCCGTCCCGGCTGAGCAACAGTCGCGCCAGCGTTTCCGCCGAACGACCGTGGTCACGCAGGAGGCCGAACAAGAGCGTCAAGTCTTTGTAGCCCGAAAACAGTATGGCGTCCGTGGTTACGGGCATGCTCACGCCGTTGGTGTCGGTGTACGTGGCGACCAGGAGCGCGCGGCCCGGTACCAGCGTCTGGAACACGCGGGAGCCGAAATCGCTCTCGGTGAACGCGACCGGTAGGTCCGGTGTAGTGACGCTGACCGCGTCAATCTCGTTCCAGCCCGGCACGGCGGGCGAATCGAGCTCCACCCGCACCGCATCCACCGGGAACGCGGTCAGCGGGAAAGTAACGGTGAAGATCCGGGCGCGCGGGGGCGCGGGCGCGGCGGTCCCGGACCAGACTTCCACCCAGTGGGCCGTAGCGGGATCGCGTACGGAAACGTTGTCCACCGCGCCGGGGTTGAAGGTTTCGTAAATCGAGATGCTGTGGATGGGGGCGGGATTCTCGTAGCCGAGTTCGATGAATTCGCGCTGGTCGTCGCGGCTTTGGCTGGCCCAAGCCCTCCCGACGTCGCCGTAATTCGGATACGTGTCCGGTTCGCCCAGAGCCTGGATCGCATTCCAGGTGGGGCTCGACGGAGCATACTCGCTGCTGAAGCCGAGTACCTGAGTCGCCCAGCGCGTGAGGTCAACGGCGGGAATCCGCACTTCCAGCTCCGTTTGCAGCACCGTGAAATATCCCTGCAACACCACTCGATTCGTCGCCAGCCACTGCCGGTAGAGTGAAATTTCGTTGTCGATGACGAACCCGTTGGGGCGGGCGGGCGGCGCGATCGGCGGACCGAAACGCGCCGCCTCGGCCTGGGTCAACAACGTCCGGCCGAGAATGCTTTCCGCCACCGTGCGGTCGTAGAAAATGTCCAGCCACAGATTGCCCAACACCGCGTTGGATGGATGGCGCGACAGCCCCGCCAACACCTGTTCCTCGGCCAGCGCGGCGCGGGCGCGTTCGTCGGGTCCGTAAAGCGAAGCCATTGTCTCGAAGCGCGCGCGGATCTGGTCGTTTTCGACGCCGTAAAGAAGCTGTTGGTAACGGAACGCGGCCTGGTTGGGGTCGAAGCGCGGCTCCGCGGCGGCATCCGGGAAATACAGATAATTTCGCGCCCACGCCGCAACAGCGTCGGGGTCGACAAACGAACGCGCGAAGACGTGGGCCGAGCCGCCGTTGTTCACCGCGGTGTCGGCGCCGGTGGCGCCGCTGAGAATCGTTTCTCCACTCAGGGCGACGGAGGTGCCGAAGGAGTCGCCGGTGGCCGGTCGGGAGGCGGTGAGTTTCCGTTGCTCGGTCCACGTGCTTAGCCCGCGGGTGTACAAATAGGCCGCGCCCCGGTTGCCATCCTTGGCCGCGACGCCCAACACCAAAGCGTCGGCCGTCTCGTTGAGCGCGATGGCGCGGCCCAAACCGTCGCGGGCCGCGCGATCACCTGCGTGGAGTTTGCCGCGAGAGGCCCAGGCCGCGCCGGTGCGCTCGAACACGTAGGCTGAACCCGTGTCCTCACCGCCGTCGTCGTCGTTGGGCGAACCGATCACCGCCCAATCGCCGTTGACGTCCACGGCCAGACCGAACCAATCCCTCGCCGCGGGATCGGGCGCAGTGAGCTGTTGTTGCTGGCTCCAAGTCGTGCCACTGCGCGTGAATACATAGGCCGAACCGGCGTCATTGCCGCCTAGATTGTCAAAGGGCGCGCCGATGAGCGCGGTGTTCCCATGGAGGGCGACGGACCAGCCGAAGTTGTCATCGATGCCCGGATCGTTCGCCTTGATCTTTTGTTGGAAGGCCCAATTGGCGCCGTCGCGCACGTAAAAGTAGGCCGCTCCGGAAGCGGGCTGCGCGGCGTTTTCAAAGGGCGCGCCCACCACCACCGTGTCGCCGCTGATGTCAGCCGTCGAACCATAGTAATCAATCTCCTCTTTCAACCTTCCCTGTTGGACCCATTGTGTTCCGTCCTGCACGAACAGATAGACCGTGCCGCGACCGCTCCCGCGACCGGCGACCAGAATCGTGTCTCCCGCTTCGTTGATCGCCACGGTCGAACCGAACCTCAGCCCGGAAGTTGGATCGACGGGCTGCAGCATCTGCTGCCAGGTCCACTGTCCATCCTGTCGCGCGAACACATAAGCCGCGCCGGACGCGGTTCCCGCGGGGGCGGCCTCCGAAGCGCCCACCACCGCCAGATCGCCGCGCACGGCCACTGCCGTGCCGAAGAAATCCGACGAAGCGGCATTCGGGGCCAGCAGTTCGGCCTCGAACTGGATCAGTTCATGCGCGAATTGTGCGCGCAACGTCGCGGCGGGCGCCACCGCCAAGACACCCGCCAGGCTCACCCACCAAAGAGATCGGATCATTTTCATCGAGATTCTCCCTGGTTACGGCGCGACGACCAACTCCACTTCATTCGTGGACGGTGCCACGGGGGGCTTCAACAGCCGGAAAACGCCGGAGTTGGTCGTGTTCAAATGCGGCCTGGCCGGCACCCGGCTGATGAGCGTGCCCACGCCTTCGATCTCCGCCGCGCTCACGCTCTGCCCCTCCAGCCCGTTGATCGCGTTCAACGACAGCGACAGGAGCATCGGCTCGTTCAGCAGCGTCGTTTCGGCCGGCATCGGGATGTCCGTGGCCACGGCGGAGAACGCATTCGCGGTGAACAACAGCGTGGTCGGCGTCGGGATGGCCGGAAAGAAGCCGAAACCGGCGCTCTCGAGGCGGGCCGCGCGAACGCCGTTGGCTTGCTGAATCCTCAAGACGAAGCCCAGCGTCGCGTCGTCCGTCGTGAAACTACCCTGCCATTCCGCGTCGTTCTCCTCGATGAAGATCGTCGTGCTCGTGCCGTCGGCCAGTTGATAGCCCGGCCCCGCCTCCAGGCGCAGCGTCAGGTATTTCAACTGCCCGATCTGATCATTGTCTGTCAGCGAAACCGGGATCGTTGCCGTCGTGCCATTCACCCGCACCTGGCCGCTCAATTCCTGGTAATCGCCGGACGCCGCCGTTCCGCTCACCGTGTAATACACCATCCCGTTGAACGGCTGGTTCAACACCAGCACCGGCCGCACCGTGTCGCCTTCGACCGCGGGAAACGCCCCCGTGCTGAACTCGATGACGATGGGCCCGCCCGAGCCTCCCAGACCCACGACGCGGTAAAATCCGCGGTCATCGCGCGGTGAATCGATCTGGACCAGGTAACCGTCGCCCTGCGGCGTGATAACCGCCTCGGTGACCGTCTGCCAGTCGTTGTCCCCTTCGAGCCCGGGTCGGAACTCGACGGTGTAATGGGTCGAACCGCTGCCTTGATCCACCAAGGTGAACGCCACGGACACGACGCCGTCGATCTGGATGGACTGGAGTTGCAGTGGTGAGGACACCTGCGCCGGCGCGGAAAGCACGAGCACCGTGAGTCCTGCCAACCACCGGCAACAACGGGAAAGAAAACGACTTCCGACGAGTAGGCGCATAACGGGGTCCTGGGTGGAAACCATCCGCACGCTACGCCGTGCCAGCGTGGAGTCCATTGCCGATTTTCCCGTTCACGCCTTTTTCCTCCCGGCGAAGTGCAAGACCCAATTTCTATTAGTTAGTTCAGGATGCGAGAATTATGCTGCGCAGTGTTCCTGCCGTTGATGCTGGAGTTGACCGGACAACCGGCGCCTCTGGTAGATCTATCTATTAAGCCCCTTTCGGAAACTCCGACGTCAACTGAGACAATCCAGCGCCCCTCGCGTGGCTTCAGGAAGTATTTCGGGCTGCGAACACCAGGGGGGCGATGGTTGTGCATAGGCGGCCATCCGTGGCCCGAGGCTGTCCTTACGGCGCGTCCCAGGCACAGCGATGACCGGACAGGGGACGGGTCAATTGTTTGAGGATTGATGCCGGACTTAGATTGTGGCGATGGTCTTCGGCACGACACCAAAGCGAGCCGTGAAAGCCAAGTCCATGCCGCGTGCGGGAAAGAATCGCCTGGTTCGCCGAGGCCTTCCCTGGAGCCCGAAGGAGGTCGAGTCGCTCGGAAGGGCGCCCGACTCCGTGCTGGCGCGTCGGTACGGCCGCACGATCGGCGAGGTGGTGGCCGAACGGGAACGCCGACGGATTCGCTCGGTTACCCCGGATCGTCGCTGGACCGCCTCCGAAATCCGATTGCTGGGAACCTTGAACGATCATGAGGTGGCGCGTCGCTTGCGTCGCCCTCCGCATGCCGTCCGGCGTCAACGCCTGGCCCTTAAGATTCCCCCTTTTATTCCCCGCCCGAAGTTTCGCTACTGGAAGCCGTCCGAAATCCGACAGCTCGGCACGATGCCGGATGCCGAACTGGCGGCCCGCTTGCGCCGCACTGCGATGTCCGTCCAAGTCGAACGTATCCGCCGGGGCATCCCCGCGGTGCGCCAACCGCGCGGACTGACCCCCGAACACCGTCAACTGCTGGGGAAAATTCCGGACCGGGATCTGGCCGCCACCACGGGCCGCTCCTTGGGCACGATTCGCCAGTTGCGGCTGAAGGAAACGGGCCTTCGCCTGAAGCGGGCGCGAATTTCGGAGCGTCCTCTGGATCAATGGACCGCGGACGACCGGGCGCTCCTGCAAGAACTCAAGGTTCCGGACGTGGCGGCGCGCCTGGGTTGCAGCGTCAGGTCAGTCCGAGAAGCCCGTCGCGCCTTTGGCCTGCAAGACGTTCGTCGGTGGACTGAAGAAGAGGATGCGCTCGTGGGAACCCTGCCGGACCGGGAGGTGGCCGCACGGCTCCAGCGCAGCATTGTGGCCGTCCAGGTGCGCCGTTCCGTCTTGGGAAAAGCCAAGCCCGATCCCAAACACCTTCCTTGGACCCAAGAAGAAGAAGCGCTCTTGGGAACGGATACCGATGCGAAGATCGCCGCCCGGATTGGCCGTCAACCCGCCACGGTCCACGCGCGACGCCGACTCCTCGGGATCGCGCCCGCGCCCGTGGTGCCGGTGGATGCCTGGACGACCGAGGAAGACCAGCTCTTGGGCACGGCCAAAGACCAGGAGGTGGCCCGCATCCTCAAACGATCTCTCGACGGAGTTCGCGCCCGCCGACGCATGCTCGGCATCCGAAGTCCGGCCTTTGCAGCGGAAATCCGCCGTTGGACGCCGGAGGAGGATGTCTTGTTGGGAACCCTGCGCGACGAGGAGGTGGCCCAGCGCACCGGGCATCCCGTCTCCGGAGTCAAACAGCGGCGGTATCAACTGGGAATCATGCTGTCGGTTCGCCAGAGGCGGTTATGGACGTCCGAGGAGGATCGACTGCTGGGCACGGCGCCCGACGAAGAGATCTCCCGGCGGCTGAAGCGGCCGCTCAAGAGTGTCCAATCCCGGCGCCAGCAATTAGGACGGCCTGCGGCCGGGCCTCGATTTCGCCCGTGGACTGAGGCCGAGGAGGCCCTGCTGGGGACTCGAACGGACGTTGCCCTGGCCCGAAAGCTGGGCCGGGCCGTCAGTGATGTGACCACCCGCCGCCGGGGCCGCGGTATTGCCAAGTTTGGTTTGCGTCGCCACACCTGGACGCCTGAAGATGAGCGGCTCCTCGGCGTCCGCCCGGATCAACAAGTTGCCGCGCTTCTGAGTCTCGACGTGAAGACGGTTCAACGAAGGCGGTCGTCTTTGAAGATTCGGCCCAGCCCGGAACAGTTGCGGCAAGCGCAGCGCGCGCGGAAGGAGCACTCGCGATCGACGGCGCGGAAAGCCGGCGGTCATCAGGGAACCTACACCGAAGAGGAAATCCGCCTCCTGGGAATCATGTCCGACGCCGACGTGGCGGCCAGACTGGGCCGCACCCCGGCGTCGGTCCAAGTTCGTTGAATCAAGCTGGGAATTCCCAAGCACGATGCGCGCGTCCACGTGTGGACCCCCGAGGACGACACGTTGTTGGGCACCATGACGGATGGCGACCTGGCGCGGCGGCTGGGGATTTCCCTCACCGCGGTGGCCCATCGGCGGCGACGTCTGGGAATACCGATCCGCTTCGCCCATCGGCTGCCGTGGACCCCCGAAGCCGATGCGCTTCTGGGCACGGACACCGACACCGCCATTGCCGCGCGACTGGGGTGCTCGGTTGCCACGGTATGCCTCCGGCGACAAAAATTGAAGATACCCAACCGGTATTGGCTGCTGCGAACCGGGGGCCGTGGACGGCGCTTGAAAGGAGAATCATGAGAGAAGTGAAGCTAATCTGTCCGCAGTGCGAATGGGTGCCGCAGGCCGCCGACCTTTGGAGGAGCGGGCCGGAACCAGATTGATCCAACGCGATACGCACCGCATGAGCCTTACCCCCGCGGGGCGACTGTTCCTCGAGGAAGCGCAGGCACTCCTCGCCCAGGCCGACGGCACGCAGCAGCGGATTCGGGAGGACCAGACCACGCTCAGCGGCCACCTGCGCCTCTTTGCGACCATTGACCTCGGGCCGAGCATCGTCACGCGGTTGGTCAGCGCCTTTCTCCACGGCTACCCGCAGGTCACCGCATCCCTGTCATTAACCAACGCACCCTGCGCCTGACGCCGGTGCTGGTCTCTGAAGGGGGTCACCAGTGTCCGCGAAGCGGCCCGCTCTGGATTGGGCGTCGCGTTGCTGCCCGACTGGCTGATTCGCGAAGATCTCGAATCGGGACGGCTCGTTCGCATCCTGCCGCAATGGCGTCCGAAGGGCCTGCCGGTCCATGTCGTTTATGCCAGCCACCGGTTGCTACCGGCACGCACACGTGCCTTTGTGGATTTTGCGGTACACGAGGTCGAGCGGGAACTGGCAGCCGAGCCGTAATCCGGACACCAAGCGTGGGGCTGGCGCACGAGCCTGGGACACCGTCAAAGGATAGCCGGCATCGGCGGAACCATTCCAGTTCTCGAACACTCGCGAGGCGGCAACGGTCGGAACGCTCCCGCCTCCGCCTCAACCCACGGCCAGATGTCCCTTGAGCACCCTGAGCGTGCGCCGGACGCCGTGCGGTCCGACCCTGGACCCATGCCCCGGCCCCTGGTCGTCCATAAACCCAACGTACGCACCGGGGCCAAAGAAGGTCTCGCGAAGCTGGTCCGGCGGTCCGACGAAGACCGAGAAGCCACCTTCGTGGACCTGCTGCAGATAGGTTACCGGACCGTGTTCGGGGTCGTGGGCGGCGTTGTGCAGTTCGCGTGCTTCACCGGCGGCCATGTGCTGCTCGACGGTTCTCAAGACCCGTCGGTTCAGTTCATTGGGGTCCAGAGCGATCTCCACCATTCGGGAATGCCTGGGCTCGACCGGTTCACAACAAACGACGCTGATGGGAATCCTGTTCACGAGCGGAACTTGTAAAGGAGCCGGCCGGGCCGGTCACTGTTGAGTTGGTGGAAATGATCAGCATGGCGAAAGTGGGCCAATGGATGTCCTGCGCCCTACGCTCCGTACGGCGGGGGGGGGCGGACGGCTCGTCCGCTCGATCACCAAGGGGAGGAAGCCCCCAATAAGCACCGAGCGTAGAGGCATCCATCGCGCTCTCCTACGCCGTAACAGCGAAGGGGATATCTATTAGACTGTGGGTTGATAGATGCCCTGTCCCCACCCCACCGGGACTTTGGCGGAGCAGGGCGGCTTTGTTGCGCGAGAGGGCGGTGCGTTCGTAGAACAGCGTGGACATCTGCCGGTCGAGCTGGCGCACGGACCAGCCGCCGCGCAGCGCCTCGGTCTCGTAAAAGGCACGGGCTTCGGGCGAGCGGGAACGGCGCAGCAGATGCACGTAATGTGTCCAAGAGAGCGGGAAAATCCGCGCCCAGTTCATGAAGGTGAAATTCCGAATCAGTGTATGTGTTTAGCGTGCTTGGAGTGTGACCGCGCGCGCGACCAAATCGAGGAAGG
>CAYYSX010000173.1:0-4133 GCA_964474315.1 uncultured Verrucomicrobiota bacterium
GCCCGGGTGTTCACGGGTATCGGGTGGCAGCGGTTCGGACGAGCCGAGGGACTTCCGGACAATCAAGTCCATACGGTGGCGGTCGGCCCTGACAGAAGCCTGTGGGTCGGCACAACGGCCGGACTGGCCCGCCGGAATACCGCCGGGTTCACGACCTGGACCCAGGCGGACGGGTTGCCTGATACTTTGGTCAGCGCGCTGGCGTTTGATCCCTCCGGGGCGCTGTGGGTCGGCACGCCCCGCGGTCTGGCGCGACGCATCCACGAACGCTTCGAACCGGCGCCCGGCGCAGCCTGCCCAACGAACCTCATCAATGGTCTCACCGCGGCGGGTGATGGCTCGGTGTGGGCCGCCACCGAAACGGGACTGGCGCGTTTCCGGGAGGGCGAGTGGCGCTGGTTCGGTCCGGCGGATGGCTTGCCGTGCCGGATGGTCCGGCAGTTGGAAAGGATGGCGGATGGTTCGGTGCGCGCGGTGACTCCGGCCGGCTACGTCCGCTGTACCGGGGACCGACTGACGCTGTTGCAAGGCGGAGATCCGCTGCCTGGTGTGCCTTCGTTTCCCCTGCCCTGGACGCCGTCCCTACCTTCGTGGGTCAATTCCCTGCCGCAGGAATGGCGTCCCACCTCCGGAGGAGGCGGCTGGATCCGCCACTTAGGAGGACTGGCCCATTTTGACGGTGGGCAATGGACGTGGTGCTGGCCCATCGGCTCCCTCCGCGAGGGAGGCGTCGCGGCCATCGCGCCGGACGCCGGGCAGTCCCTCTGGGTGGGCACACGTTCCGGTGGCTTGTGGCACTGCGACCTGGACGGGCAATTCACTCTGACCGAGGCGGATGGGTTGCCGGATCGCCAGGTCACCAGCACGGCCCGGGGGCCGGACGGCGCCCTGTGGATTGGAACGGAAAAAGGGGTCGCCCGCTGGCAGGACGACCGGATGCAGGTGTGGAGTACCGCGGAAGGCTTGCCCGCCGATGTCGTGACCGCCCTGTTGACGGATCGCACCGGCCGCTTATGGGCCGGAACGCGGCAGGGATTGGCCTGGTTCAATGGAACGCGTTTCGTTCCCGCTCCCGACTCGCCGGGCAGCCCGGTTTCCTGCCTCGCCGAAGACGCTTCCGGCCAACTCTGGATCTCGACATTGGAGCACGGGATACAACGCCGGACCGGCCTGGCGGTGGATCCCCCAGGCGCGGCGGAGCCCTCCGAGGCAGGTTACAGCGCCGTGCTGCCGGCGCGCGACGGGGCGCTGTGGATGGCCTCCTGGTCCCTGACGCGCCTCTATCGCGGCAGTCGGACGAACTATGCCTTTGCCCCTTACGCATCGGTCGCCGGTCTGGGCGGCCTTCCCATCGCGTCGTTGGCCGAATCGCCAGACGGTACCCTTTGGGTGGGCACTAAGGGTCATGGGCTGTTCCGCTGGCGGGCCGGCCGATGGGACCAGTTCACCCCTGCGGACGGTCTGGCGAGCCTGTCGGTCAACGTGGTGCATGCCACGGGCACGGGGCGGCTTTGGTGCGGCACTTCCGCGGGAGTGAGTCTCTACGACGGCGAGCTGTGGAGCGCTCTCGACATCCGTGATGGCTTGGCGGGCGACAATGTGCGGCACATTCGCTCCGATTCGGATGGGACCGTCTGGCTGGGCACGGATGGCGGCCTGACTCGCTACCGACCCAGCTTCGAGGCGCCCGAGACCCGCTTCGTCGCGGTCGAGTCTTCTGAGCGATCGGTGGAACCGGCCGGGCTGACCGATTTGCGGGTCGGCGACCGGGTCGTGTTCAAGGCGGGAGTCGGCAGCCACACGCGGCTGCGCTGGCGCCTCACGGGACCGGGCGAACCCGGTACCTGGTCCCGTTTGTCGGCCGCGGAGTCTTGGGTCTGGCATCCGCAACAGCCGGGCGGGTTCGTCGTCGAGGTGATGGCGGTGGACCGCGATCTCAACCGTTCCGCGCCCGATCGGGTCGAGGTCCGGGTCGTTTGGCCGTGGTTTCGCAATCCGAGGATCTTGATTCCGCTGGGGGCCCTCGGGCTGGCGTCGGTCGTCGGAATGGTTTGGCTGGCTTGGTGGAGTCTTCGTGAGCGTCGCAAGGCCATTCGCCTATTGGCCGAGGCGCGGGAGCGTCGAGAACAAGAAAGTATCCGGGCGACGTTCGCTCGTGAACTCATCAACTCGCAGGAAGCGGAACGGGGACGCATCGCCCGTGAACTGCACGACAGTCTGGGCCAGGAACTGTTGCTCATCCGGAATGCCGCCCTGCTCGAGAACCGCACCCGGAACGCCACCGACGGTTCGCTGGCCGACATCGCCGAACGGGCGTCGCGCTCCATCGAGGAAGTGCGGACCATCGCCTACGCGTTGCGGCCGCAGGAGCTGGACCGGCTCGGATTTGTTCGCGCGTTGGAAACCCTCTGTCAGGAGATGGCCGAACCGGTGGGCCTCGAAGTGGAATTCAGCGCCGACCCGTGGCCGGGAAATCTTTCTCCGGAGGTTGAGATCAACCTCTTTCGCGTGATGCAGGAAGCGTTGAACAATGTGGTCCGGCATGCCCAGGCGCACCGGTTGTCGGTTCGGGTGCAGGTGGATGCCGCCGGTATTGGCATTCGGGTCCGGGACGACGGGAGCGGGTTTCACGAGAAAACGAATGGATCGCAGCGGACGGGGCTCGGGCTGAGAAGCATGCGCGAACGCGTCCGGTTGGTCGGGGGTGAGCTGGCGATGAGATCCCAACCGGGGGCGGGAACCGAGATCGAAATCCGGATTCCGTTGCCCGCGGCTCGTTCGGGCGAGCGGCCGACCGCTGCAGTGCTTTCATGAGTGCGAATCCGCGCAGAGTTCTGATTGTTGACGATCACCCGATCGTGCGCGCTGGCCTGCGTCAGGTCATTGCGACCGATGCGGATTTCACGGTGGTGGGCGAAGCCGCCGACGGCGAGGAGGCGTTGCGTTGCGTCCGTGAGCTGAAACCGGATGTCGTGCTGCTGGACCTGGACCTGCCGAAGCTAGATGGCCTGGGCGTCGCCAAGGCTCTGCAAGCGACGGGCTCGACGGTGCCGGTGGTCGTGCTCACGATGCATAAACGTGAAAGCCTCTTCAACGAGGCCGTCTCCCTGGGGGTGAGTGGCTTTGTGCTCAAGGAAAATGCCGTCGTGGATCTGATCGAATGCCTCCGGGCGGCCACCTCGGGCGAGGCTTGGTTCAGTCCGGCCCTCTCCGGCTTGTGGGCCCGACGGCAGGCGCGGCTGGGTTCCCTGGTCCAGGAGAAGCCTTCGCTGGCCGACCTCACCGTCACGGAACGGCGCGTGCTGCGATTGGTGGGGCAAAACCTGACGAGCCGTGACATCGCCAGACGGTTGGGGGTGAGCCCACTGACGATCGACACCCACCGGAAGAACATCTGCCGCAAGCTGAATTTGAGCGGCAACCATCCGCTGCTGCAGTTTGCGCTCCAGCACCGCTTGGATTTGTAGCGATCACCCCGTCGCGCCCGCCAGCGGAGCCTCGTGTTCCCCTTCGGTCACGATCCCACCGCCTCAATCCTGTCTTCGTAGATCGCGATCAGCTTGTGCGCCGGCAGCAGCGTCTCGATACGCGGCCACCACCGGGCCAGCAGAGCGTGATAGTCGCGGCGACGAAGGTTGCCGAACCGCAAATGGACGATCCAGGGTGGTGGGGTGCTGACGAGAATTCGGTCCGCAAAATCCGCATCCTTGGTGACAATCACCAACTCTTGCTCCCGAGCCAGATTCCAGAGTTCGGAGTCGGCGGCGCTTCGGCGCAGGGCACGAAAACTTGAGACGATGGGTAGCGACGGCGCGAAGGTAAGCCGGGCAGGGACATTTTCGTCAAAGAGGAAGCCCTTCACGCCACCTTCTCGACAACGAAGTGGTTGTCCATGAGGCGCGACGAATACCGCAGGCACGCCAAGACATCGTCACGCGTCAGTGTGGGGTATTCCTCCAGGACGTCCTCGATCGAATCGCCCGCGCCTAGAAACTCCAAGACCGTCTGCGCCGTGATCCGGGTGCCTCGCACGACCGGGCGGCCATTGCAAACGGCGGAGTCGATGACGATACGGTCTTCCATCGGCGCCAAAACTAGGCGGGTCGGACTTTGCCAGCAAGAGGGCAAGGGAC
>CAYYSX010000173.1:4233-12495 GCA_964474315.1 uncultured Verrucomicrobiota bacterium
AGGGCAAGGGACAGGACATCTAATCAAAGTTCGACCACTAGATGCCCTGTCCCCTACCCCTCGAACGCTGAAGCGGGTACCCCCTTCCTTCGACGTTCGATGTTCAGCGTTTCGTGTTCGATGCTTCAGAAGACACGGGAACGAGGGACAAACCGGCGTTTCCGGGAAAAGGATTCGCGGAAATCGGAAAATCTCAACGCGCGGCAAGGACTGGGGATCCCGTGCTTTGGAGAGGACCGGCGGCCGGCGCGGCCGGTTCAACCGCCCCGCAGCGCCGCGAGCAGTCCGCGCAGTTCTTCCGCCACCTCACCGGCGGCACCCACTGTCTGCGCGATTTCATCGAACAGCAGTTCGCGGTAGCGCTGCCGGAAGCGGTGCAGCAGGGACTTGAAGGCCGGCAGCGTGAGGCCCAGTTGCTCCGCCGCGTCGGTCAGCGCCGGCGGTTCGTCCCCCGCGGCGAGGAACGGCCGCAGCACGGCAAAACGCGCGTCGGTCCGTTCGCCGCACCCGGTGGACAATCGCTCCAGCACCCGGGCTAGCAGCGTCTCGGCCCAGGCCCGCTGGAACAGCCGTTCCGGCGTTTCGCTGTGCGCCACTTCGGCCAGGTAACCGGCTTCGCCGCGCCGGGCGATCCGTTCGTTCAGGGAATCGGTGAAGGTTGCGGCCCCGCGCTTCCAACGCCGGCCCTTCCGCCATTCACTGATGAGGAACCGGTTCAACGCCGTCAGCAGGAAGGAGCGGAAACGGCCTCCCTCCGGCGCCAACCCCTGGGCAAAGTCATTGGCCAGCAGCTTGGTGAAGAACGCCTGCGTGAGGTCCGTGGCGTCCTCCGGGGAATGCCCCCTGCAACGCACATAGGCGTAGAGCGGATACCAGTAGTCGCGACAAAGTTGTTCCAGCGCCTCGCGGGACTGCTCCACGCTCGTCCCACCGGCCCGGAGCACCACGCTCCAGCGCGTGGTGGCAAACTCGCGGGGCGGAGGGTTGGCGGGCAGCGGCGGCATCCGATCAGAGCGGTCAGCAGCCTGTCGAACTTAGATCATTTGTCGCTCAAATATCCGATTTTGACTACCAAAGTGCGTGTACGTAAGTCCGACCAGCTACTAGGCGCGGCGGGTCCGGCGCCAAGCGGCGAAGCCCAACAGGCCGAGCCCGACGAGGGCAGCGTATTCATGGGGTTCGGG
Source organism: uncultured Verrucomicrobiota bacterium (assembly GCA_964474315.1). GTDB lineage: Bacteria > Verrucomicrobiota > Verrucomicrobiia > Limisphaerales > UBA9464 > UBA9464. The sequence continues at coordinate 5,418 of CAYYSX010000173.1, forward strand.
GACGACCGATACCGACATGCTGCCTACTGACATCGACGGGGGCGGAAAAGCGGAAGCGTTGCCACCGAAAAAGATCGCCACCGCATCCCCATTGGACCGGTTGAACGACAGTTTCGCCGAGCCCGTATTCAATACGGTAGCCGATGCGGCGAGCGTCGCCGAAGCGCTCCCGACCGCGGTTACTTCCCCCGTCTGCGGGTTGATGAAGAGCCCGTTGCCCGAAGACCCCGTCAAGTCGAGTATAAGCAATTAAACTTAATGTGAGACTGGGGATAGGACAGCTATTCAGGAGACACTCGTTCATTCCGGCCGTTGACTCGGCCGGTGGTTATCGCCTCGCGCCATTCTGCCGGTCACCGAGCGGCTTCGTCCGGGGATTCGGAGTGAGCCTCGGCTCCTACTCTCCCGCGGACGGCCGGACGCGCTGACTCTGCGGCGCGGGTGGAGTCGCTTGGGAGAAGACACTTTCCGCATCGTTCGGCGTCGTGTCTGCCCGGTACTCGTCCGGACCGGCCCCTCCCCTACTTCCATCGACAATTCGAAAAGGCGTGACACCGCTATTGTTTCAACGTCGGGACTGTCCTGACCTGCTGTACCCGCCAGCGCCCCTCGATCTTGCCCAGTTCCACCTTCAACTCCGTCGCATCGAATCCGCTCAGGCGCCGACGGCGTCCTTCGGTGTCCACCGTGGCCGTGAGGTGAACCGCGGCGGTCTGACCATCACCACCAGGCTGAATCACGAGGTCATGGAACTGCAACGCCAAGCGTCTCACGTCCCGCCGCATCCCCATGAGCCCCTGCTGGATCTCACCCCGTCCGCTAAGATGGACGGTCGGCTCGCCCATCAGTTCCACCTCAATGCGAGCATCCGGTGCAAACCGGTCCATGACCCCGGCCACCCGCCGGACGGCCGCCAGATTTTCTTCGTCGGCTCCGAACGACACCTCGAGGGCCAACTGCTGCAGGACCCGCCGGATGCGGACCGTCTCCGTTTCGAAGAACCAATCGCGGCCCAGCCACCCCCCGGCCACGATGACCGCCAGCGCCAGACCCCAGTACCAACGCCTCATCGGATGATCTTTCCCAGGATACGATGACGTTCCGCGATCCCGTGATAGTGATTCTCCAGCGGCATGGCGCGGTTGTCACCCACCACAAAATACTCACCGGGTCCCAACAGCCGCTCCGGAGAATTGGTCGGCCAGTTCCAGGATGCCGACCGGTTGAAAATGTACGGCTCGACCAGCATCTCGTCGTCGATCAGCACGTTGCCCTTGGTGATTCGGATCCGCTCCCCGGGCAGCCCAACCACTCGTTTCAGAAGCATCCCATGACGTCCCGTCATCTGGATCGCCACGACGTCGCCCCGCGCGATGCCCGACCACCGCATCCACAGCGGGCTGACCCAGCGCCGTTCCCCGTCCTTGAATCCCGGAGTCATGCTGATGCCCGTGACGCGAATGGGGACAAACACATAGCGGAACCCAAGAAAAGTCAGGAGGATCAGGACACTCAGCCGGATGAGGGTGACCCGGGGGTTGCGCCCCACGGAGGCCACCTTCCACCAGGGGACGGGAGCGGCCAGTTCGGGAGAATTCATGGATGACGTGACGCGCCTGAGAGTACTGTTCCCGGCCGTTCCGCCAAATCTTCAAATTCGCCGCCTTGCGTGGTGAAACTTACCGGACAACTGTCCCCGTCGAACGATAACTCCTCCATTCATGAACCTGCTCACCCGTCGCCAGGCTCTCCGGACCACCCTGTTGGCCGGCTCGACCTTCTTCATCAGCACCCGCGTCACTCGCGCCCTGGCTCAGGCCGCCGCGGCGTCCGGTCCGTTCCAGCTCCCGCCGCTGCCCTACGCTTACGACGCCTTGGAGCCGTACATCGACGCCAAGACGATGGAGATCCATCACGGCAAGCACCACGCCGCCTACGTCAACAACCTCAACAAAGCCGTCGCCGATTATCCCGATCTCCAGAAACTGACCGTCGAGGAACTGGTGGCGAATCTTGATAAAGTTCCGGAAAAAGTCCGCACCGCCGTCCGCAACAACGCCGGCGGCCACTACAACCACAGCTTGTTCTGGCAGACCTTGAAGAAGGACACCGACGGAGTGGAAGACGGGCCCTTGGCCGAGGCGTTGAGCGAACTGTTCGAGGATGAGGAGAATGGCAAGAAGCTGTTCCTCGAGAAAAGCATGGGGGTTTTCGGCAGCGGCTGGGCTTGGATCAGCGTGGATCGGAACAAAAAGCTGGTTCTGGAATCGACGCCCAATCAGGACACCCCGCTCGCCCTGGGCCACCAACCCCTGCTCGGCCTGGATGTCTGGGAGCACGCCTATTACCTCAAGTACCAGAACCGCCGCGCCGAATACGTGGAGGCCTGGTACAACTGCATCAACTGGCCGTTCGTGGCGCAACGTTACGCCAAGTTGACGGCCTGAGAGGCAGGGCTCGCCCGCGGAGTGGCGGAGCCCGGCGGGAGCGGAGGAAAGAGCGCCAGGCGGGAGGCCTACCCTTCTGCGGTAGCCGCTGGCGGCAGGACGGACTGACTTTCTTTGGTCCGACGCTCCAGAGGGTTCTGACGCCTGCTTTCCTGCCACGCGTCGCAACCTGAGTGCGCCTCCTCCCGGCGGCGCTACGTCAGTCGCTTTACCAGCACCTTGGAGCGGCGTCCGCTGGAGTCGTAGCGATCACGGCGGCCGGAGGGCAAATCTTCAGGTTTTCCCTCCCCGAAGCCCCCCTTGCTCTGGAACCAGGTAAAGGCCTGAGTGGAAAGCGTCACCAGGCTCCGTAGCCCGAGTTCCCGCGCTTTGACTTCCACAAACTGCACCAGCTTGCGGCCGATCCCCTGATTCTCGTGCGCCGGGCTGACATAGAGGAAGGCCAATTCTCCGACCTGTTGCTCCGGATATACATGCAGCGCGACGCAGGCGACCGGGTTGCGGTCGATCTCGAACAGGTAGTAGTCACCGATGCGCCGCTCGATCTCGGCCCGGGTGCGCTTGACCAGCTCCTGGGCCTCCACCGAGTTCTGGGTCAACAGCAAGAGGTGGCGGATGTCTTTCTTCATCGCCCGGCGGATTTGCTGATATTCGTTGGCGTACACCAACGTGCCGATGCCCTCATTGGAAAACACTTCCGCCAGCAGCCCCTCGTTGACCATGCCGTTCAGGATGTGGACGCGCGGCACGCCCGCCTCACAAGCCATCACAGCGAAGCGCGCCTTGGAGAGCAGGTCCGTCGGAAGCTCGCTCGGCACCTGCGCGACAATTTGACGCAGGCCAGCGACCGGCACCTGTCGGAGCAATTTTCCCTGCCGCATCAGTCCGTCGGCCGTGGTGAGGAAGAGCAGCTTGGTGGCCTTCAATTGAGCGGCCAGGGCGAAGGCGATAGCGTCGGAATTCACCCGGAACGTTCGTCCGTCGCCATCGAATCCGAGTGGAGGGACGACCGGAATGATGCCCTGCGCCAGTAACGCCTGGAGAAACTCGACATCCAGCCGCTCTACTTTGCCGGTGAGTTCATGGTCCACCCCGCCCACAATACCGAGCGGATGAGCGATGACGGCGTTGGTGCTGACCGCGCGCAGGTCATTGGTCGCGAGCCCTTCGAGGATCTCGTGCGTGAGGCGGTTGGCGGCAGTCAACGCCAGTTGCAGGGTGATGGCATCGGTAAGGCCCGTACCGTCGAGATTGGATGGCTTCAGACCGCGCTCCGCTCCCAAGGCGGCGATCTGCGCCGCCGCTCCGTGTACCAGCACAATGCGAATGTTGAGCGAGCGCAGGACGGCCAGGTCGAGGAGGAGGTTGGGAAAGTTGTCATCGGTCACAATCGCGCCATCAAGAGCGACCACGAACACTTTTTCCCGGAAGCGGGGGATGTATCGGAGAATCCCGCGAAGATCAGTCGGTTTCACAAAGCGGACAACGAACGGCGGCAAATTGGTGGTCAGGTCCGGAGGGGATTCAATGAATTTGTCGTTGGTTGTGGTGCGTGGTGCGTGGCGCCAAGGGAATCCATGGCCAATCACAAATCAAAAATCGCAAATCAAAAACCAGAAATGCCCCTCCCGATCTCTTCCGCCGGATACGTCCAGATTTCCGCCAACGTCGGATGATAATGCGGGAGAGCGGCCAGTTCGGCACCGGTCAAGCGGCGGGCCAGGGCGGGAACCAGTTCGTGAATGAGTTCGCCTGCGTGGGGTCCCACGCAAGCCGCACCGAGAATTTCACCCGTCGTCCGCGCTCCGAGCAGTTTCACGAAACCATGACGCGCTCCCAGGATCATCGACTTGCCGTGGTCATTGAAGGGGTACACCGCCCGCACGTAGTCCACTCCGGAAGACTTTGCCTCAACCTCGGTCAATCCCAGCGTCGCTACCTCCGGCTCCGTAAAAACGACGCTCAGCAGGAGTCGGTCGTCGCGCTGAACGGAATGGCCCAGGATGTTACGGGCGGCAATCTCCCCCTGCTGCACCGCCAAATGAACGATGTCATGCGGACCGCAGCAGTCGCCGGCCGCAAAAATGTGAGGCACCGAGGAACGCTGATAGGAGTCGGTTTTAATCTGACCCGTCTCGTCCTGTTCCACGCCGGCCACCGCCAGATTCAGGTCCGACACCGACGGCCGCCGTCCCAGGCCGTGAAACAACTCTTCCGCCCGAACGAAAACCTCCCGGCCTTCGTGCATGAAGCAGACCCGCTTCCCTTCCGATCCCGAAGTAATCGACTTGATATGAGTGTGGGTGAACAGGGTCAGGCCCTCGTCGCGCAGAGCGGCCTCCAGCTCGCGGACGACATCCTCGTCCGTCCCCCGCAACAAATGCGGACCGCGCTGGATCAGGGTGACCTGCGTGCCGAGCCGGGCGAAGAACTGGGCGAACTCCACCGCCACGGCGCCGCCGCCCAGTACGATGAGCGACTTGGGCAATCGGGTGAGCCGCAGAGCCGTGTCACTGCACAGATAGCCGGCTTCCGCGAGCCCGGGAACGGGTGGCGGAGCCAGCTCCGATCCCGTGGCGATGACAACGTGGTCGGCGGTCAGGCTCCGGCCGCTACCAAGGATCAATTCATGCGGCCCGGCGAAAGCCGCCCGGGCGCGAATGAATTCCCAGCGTCCCTGCTCCAACTGTTGCCGCCGATACGCCGCAAACTCACCAATCAGTTCGTCTTTGCGGGCAAACAGCCGCGGAACATCGAGCTGCACGTCGGATACCGTGATTCCCCACGTTTCCGCCATCCGAATGGCCTGACGCAAGTGAGCCGCCTGCAGGAGGGCCTTGGTGGGCATGCAGCCACGCAGGATGCACAACCCACCGACCTCGCGGCCTCCCTCCACGACCGCCAGCCGTGCCCCGCCCGCCGCCAGCGTTCTCGCCGCCGCGTATCCCGCACTTCCCCCTCCAATGACCACGACATCAAACTCCCGTTCCGACATGCGTGCAGTGTGAGTATCCGGCCAGTCGGTTGTCACTCCGGAGGGCGTATCTTGACACTGTTCTTACCGGGACAGTGATCGGGAGCAGGGACGAAAGCTCCAAAAGCCAAATCCCAAGCTCAAAAAAAGCTCCAAGGATCAAAGCCCAAGCGCCCCGTCAGTTTCCCGGCGGGTGGCGCCGTTCGACGGGCAGAGCTGCGACTGAAGCCGGGTCCGTCAACACTTGGTTTCCGGCCGATCTGGACGGGAACCGGGAGCTTGGAGTTTGGGATTTTTTTTGGAGCTTGGAGCTTCCCTGGGAGTGGTCCTGCGGGCGAGCCGGCCGCTCCTGCCGGCAAGGACAGAATCAAGAGGCACCCTCACTCCGGACGAGACACGCCTTGACCCTCGGGACCACCCCGGCATGCTGAGTTCCGTTCGGGGAGCCGTTCGGTCACGGCTGAGAGTCGCGCCGCAGTGCGAGACCCGTTGAACCTGCCCCGGATAATGCCGGCGAAGGGAACCTTCCGAGCCGTGTTCCGGGGCGCCTGATCACCACGATGAACGCTCCAAGCTGGATGAGAACAACGCAGGAACCCCTGCCTCCCGCGTGGTGGCCCCATCCCGCTCGACGGTGAAACGTTCCCTCCCCCGACGAACTGCTGACACTAAACCATTGACCAAGGACCCATTCCCATGATCGCCGATCCCAATTCCTCCTTCGAACCGCACAGTTCGCATCCCTTGCCGAATTCGACCCGGGTCTATGTGCCGGGGACGCTTCATCCCGACATCCGCGTTCCCCTGCGCGAAATCAGCCTCTCGCCCACCAAGACCTCGAGCGGCCGCATCGAAGTAAACGAACCCGTGCGGGTCTATGACTGTTCTGGTCCGTGGGGAGACCCGGAATTCTGCGGCACCGTGGAGGAAGGACTGCCCCTTCTCCGCCGTCCCTGGATCCTACGGCGCGACGACGTCGCGGAATACGACGGCCGCGAAGTGAAGCCCCAGGACAACGGCTACCTTTCCCGGCAACACGCCGAGTACGCCAGTCAGGCCGAGCGCAACCGGCTCGTTGAATTTCCCGGCCTCCGAGGCCAGCGCCGGCGTCCGCTGCGGGCCAGTCAAGGTCACCCCGTCACCCAACTCTGGTACGCGCGCCAGGGCCTCATCACTCCGGAAATGGAATTCATCGCCCTCCGCGAAAACATTCGAAATGCGGAAGGCGGAATTCGGATTGCGGAACTAAACAGCGACCTCGTCCGCAACGCGTTGAACAAGCAACATGCCGGGAGCGCGCAACACTCCGCACTCCGCACTCCGCACTCCGCATTGACTCCTTCGGTCTTCCACCGTTTCCCCCAACGCATCCCGTCCGAAATCACCCCCGAGTTTGTCCGCTCCGAGGTCGCCGCCGGCCGGGCCATCATCCCGGCCAATATCAACCACCCGGAATCCGAGCCGATGATCATCGGCCGCAACTTCCTGGTGAAGATCAACGCCAACATCGGGAACAGCGCCGTCGCCTCCAGCATCGAGGAAGAAGTCGAGAAAATGCGCTGGGCCACCAAATGGGGCGCCGACACCGTGATGGACCTCTCCACCGGCAAGAACATCCACGCCACCCGCGAGTGGATCCTCCGCAACAGCCCCGTGC
>CAYYSX010000174.1:0-12429 GCA_964474315.1 uncultured Verrucomicrobiota bacterium
GGTAGGGAACTTGATTCGCTCCTGTCGGGCCTGACCCGTTTTCGGGCACCTCCTACCACACGATATAGGAGGAGCGCCCTCAAGGCATCTGGTACCGCCGAAGGGAGCGATTCCCGGGGGGGGGGAATCGTCTCGGATCAACCAGCGGAGGCGAGGTTTTCCTCGATGGGTAGAGGGCGATCCGCTTGCCCAAGCAGCGAACCGCCCCCGGGCGTTTGGCCCTCGATCACCCAATTACCCAAAGGATTCTGGGGTGAATCTGGAACAGCTTGGGGAAAACGTGTTCATCCTCGCTATGGGGCGTTTACCCCATAGCGAAAGGAGGAGCGCACTGTTCTCCGGCAAAGTGATGAGCGGCCGCATCAACACGGTGCCTCCAATCGACGGCGCAACGCCGGTAACGATCACCGGAACGCAAAGGATCCACTTCCAAAATCTGCGGCTTTCTAAAAAAAGTGGGTTCGGTTTGACACTTCATTCCCATAATTATTGTGAGGGATGGAAATCCCCAGCAAACGCAAAAGATGAAAATGAACATACCGATTGAATTCTATTGTGAACACCAAGTGGGCGGCCCGAATGATGACAGTGTCGGTGTTCTCCATCTGGTGAATCCTCCAGCGCAATTTGTCAAAGGCCGGCGGCGAGGGGTGCCTAACCTCCGAGAAGGCAGAGTCATTGACGATTATGCCTTCCTGGCGCGCGTCCATGGTACAATTGTTGGGGTTTTCGTTCATAGCACGTGGGAAGGCGATCTGACGAGGGAAGCCAAGCTGCGCTTACCTGGATTCCAAGAGTGGTTGGTTCCACCAGGGCCACGCTTCTCTCAGGAACAAAGGTAAGTTGAACCCGGCTGATCGGAAAAACAAAGCCCCGCGAGGATCCGATCATCGCGGGGCTCGGGAAGAGTCGGTCATGCGCAGTGCCGACGGGCAACGAGGGCATCTGCGTTCATGACTTCCGACCGATCAGTGCGTGCAGGCGATCAGACCATAGCTTCGTCACGGGCGCCGCCGGCGCCAATTCGTGAGACTCCAACACCAGCAGTAACGGATTCTTCACCGCCGCGCTGAGGACGTCCTGCACTTGGTATAGCAGCGCGCGCGCCGCCTCCTTTTTCTCTTTTATTCCGCTCGGCTTGATTTTGGCCTCTACCCACGTCTTGAATTCGCCCATGACGGCCTTGGTCGCCTTGCCGGCCTTGCCCCGCGGCGGAACCTTCCCATCCTTGATCAGTTCCGGGTGATTCGCCCGAAGGAATGCCCCCCACAGTTTGTCGCCGCCCACCGGGCGGCCATGATCGAAGCGGAACGTAAGCTGCGCCAAAGATTTCCCTTCAACGGCGGCAACAAACTGTTGGCGCATTATCCCCGTTTCCTCGGACAGGGGCTGTTTGTGGCCCGAAAGAATGGCGTTAGCAAGTTCGACCGCGGCCCCAGGGGACACGTGTCCCCACTGGGCAAGTTGAGCCGCATTGCGGCCCGCCTCCATCCAGCGGTGCGCCCTTCGCCAGTGTGGCAAATCATTCACGCGTTTGCCCGGTGGGATCGTTGCTTCCGGGAAAACATTCCGGTGGAGCCATGGACCGAACTCACCGAGGGCCATCTGTTCTCTGACCACGTTGAGCATCAGGCCGACTACCGCACATTTTCGCACATAGTCATCCTCCAGAGCCGCCAGCTTAACCCATGCGGGCTTCAGCACGGAGAGGACTGCTGCTTCGGAAATAGCGCCGTCTGGCGCTTGTTTTACTTCATTCATAATCAATTCGATTCTGGGCTATCTGGGATCTGCGCCAGACACTCTTTGACTATATCCGCATCGATGCCGCGTGACTCAAGCAAGGTGAAGGCTCTTTGCTTTCCCACGATTCCGGCGAAGTTGTGGATCGCGAGGTTTAGTCGATCCGCAACTTTTTTGGCCTCCCGCAAATGGTGGGCTGCCTCCGCATCATCTCCCGCATCGTGCGCTCGCTTTGAGTCCCTCAGGCGCAGACCAAATTCGATGCCAAGGGCCTCAATCGTGGTGACTGTCGCAGTGAATTCTGGTTCAGTGTTCATTGCGGGCAAAGTTGGCGGATCACCCGCTCGCCCGCAGGAATTTTTCACCTCGGCTTCCCATCCGTCTCCAATTCGCAACGTTCCTGCGAATTGGGGATTCCCTGAGCCTACCACCCAATGAAGCTCAATCAGTACCAAACCGGTCATGATCTGGTAAGCAACCGCTGCATGCGCGAACCGCTGTGCCGCCTCATTGAATTGCCGAGCGGTTTCCCAGTTGGCCCCGGCTTTGAGGGCGAGCGCCTCCATGACTGCGATCCCTTTAGTCATGACAGTTGTGGAGGCCCCGCAGGAGGCAGATCCCTGCGGGGCTTGCGATACTTAGGAGAGTCAATTCAAATGGCCCCCTTGGCGCAACGGAGGGGGCTCCAATTCCGCCCAAGCCATTGGCATAAGGTCAGTTGGCATAACCCGCGCCGCCGCCCGGCGGACCTGCGGATTGAGAGACTGGCCCAACAAGTGACGCAGAAGGCATCCCCACAGGTACCGGTGGGGATCTTTTTGCCATCGCGCCGCTCGGGGTGGGATCGGCAGATGAGGGTCCCAGCGTTGGAACTTTCGTGATTCAAGCCCAAAGTGTAACAGATGGGAATATGCTGACGCGACGCGCCTTTTGGCCGGTATCGAGCCGGGCATCAAAAGGACAAGTCCCTCGAATAGATCGAGGAGCGTTTCCAAGGAGTCAGGAAGCGTCCGAAACACAGTCCTGACAATAAGCGTCCAATCCTGCTTTTCTTGCCGATTCGGATGGAGCACCCGGCGGGAGCCAGGGGGCTGGTCGGTGAAAGTCCCCGAGCCGGGGCTTTGAGCGATGCGGTGATTCTCCGCAGTCTGGCGGATTCGATTTCTATTGTTCATGGCCGGCAGCAAGGATTGAGACCGATCAATTGTTGCCGACGCCGCCCAAGAACGGCTCGTCGTCGTGCGGGAGCGACGCGATCATAGCGATCCGCCGTAGGCATTCTTTAATGATGGCGTGCCGTTGGACCAGCGTAAGACGCGAATAGCGTTCTACGCCGGACGGCCGTTCTGGCGCCCGCGTCAGGCGATTGGAAAGCGGGCTGAAGATCACATCCGCTTCGGCCATTAGCGTCGCAGACCGCGGCGCTACGGGCTGGATCAAGTCTTGCCCCAGCAATCCGAGAGGTTCAGGCATGGCGCGCTCCCACAAGTGCGCGAGCGTCTTTCGCTTCGCCGGGGGAAGATCCATCGTGGCAAAATGATTGAAAACCACCTCCCAATGCGGGATCTGGGTCTTGATCAATCTCAAGGCCGCCGCGCTGAACCCCCTCTCCAGAAAGGAAAGATGAAGTGTAACCAGAGGATCCTCCCCCGGGAACAGGGCATCCAATGCGGTCAGCAAACGGATACTTTCGACATCCGAACTAGGGAATTGGTTGCAGGCCAATTTTAACAGACGAAGCACCGCATCGGCCTGTCCTTTAGAGGGATGGCGACGGGTTCTTCGACGCTTTGGGGAGGCCGCGTTTTCTGCGGCTTGTTGTTGTGGCGGGACCGGGGTAAGATCCCCCGGGATTCGATTGTTGTTTCTCATTGAGTGAGGTCTGCAATCGGGTCTCCGGCCCTGCTGGTGTTGACGCACCGGCAGGGCTCTTGTTTTTTCCCTCTTGAGCCTGGACCCATTCAAGCATCTCAAGGGCTCTCTCCCCTCCTGGTTCCCGTTTTCCGGTAATCCATGGGGAGAGTTGGGCCGCCGTGACCTTAAGAAATCTTGCAAGCTCGGCCTTCTTGCCGCGTTGAGCGGTGACACGGGCAAGCCTAGCAAGGAGGTGATCGATTCTCGGCGGCACGGGAACATTGTTAACGGATTCGTCAGCATTACGCAAGCCCGAATTCGAGAAAATCTTCTACCCAGGGCGGACATAGGACACGTGTCCGACCTATCGAGTATCTAGGTGGAACCCGCAGATGTTGACGGGAGATGTTCACCGGACCAACCGGTTCCGCAGGAACTTCTCCAGGCTGGAACGCTGGAGGTAGCGGGTATGGCCTTCGCGGTTTCCGTTGAGCGTGCCGGCGTCGCAGAGCACGCGGACATGCTGGGGACTGATCATCCAGCGGATTTTCAGAAGGGCGGCGCGCTGGCGACCGGCCGGGGTGGGACCAATGACCTGGTGAATGACCTCGGCGGGATTGACCTCCGGCAAGCCCTGGGGCAAAGCATGGAGTTCCCTGGCCCAGAAGCGCAGCTCCCGGCGGGTGCGTCCGCACCCAAAGTCCCACACCCAGAGCAGGCGACCATCGGCTACCATATTAGAGACGGTTTCGGTCTCAACCCCCAGGATCGCACGCGCGACGGCGACGGGGACCAACACCACTTCGTTCTTCACTGCGCCGAGCCTGAGCTAAATGCGCGGCGCATTCCCGTGCGCCGCGCACGGGACCGAAGGGGGGGCGCCTGCGACGCTCAGAACACTATGGCGTCAAACTTAGTTGGTACAGCGACGGTCTTCAGCATGGACAATCGTACGGTGGCGTTTTCGGGCGTGGCCACCACCGAGGCGGAGTTCAGTAGCGGGGGGCTGAGTCTGACGGATTCCTTCGACAAGGTCGATCTGAAAGGAGCCGGAGGACGCACCATTGCCCGAGGCGCGACCAATCGAGTTCACCAGATCAGTGTCGAGATCCTGTTCAAGGATGTCAGCGTGAACGCCACGCGGGCGACAGCGGATGCCAAAACCAAGCTCCCGGCGGTGTTTGGCCTCGTGACGCTGGCGGGCTTCAACAACAGCCTTTATGACGGCGACTGGAATTACGAAGGCGGCTCCATCGCCGACACGACGGATGGTTTCCGCAAGGCAACCCTGACACTGAGCCGGACGGAGAAGGCGGACGGTACCGTGGGGGCGATGACGGCCGTGCCCGCCGCTTGAGATCGCCCGCTTTTGATTCATGGGAGCCTCCGATGCGAAAATTTCTCTCATTGGGCCGGTGGCAGGGAGGGCTCGAAATCGAGCGGAAAGGGGCCGCCATTGATTTGGGGGTGTCTAAACCCGCCCCTGGGGCGTCCGACAGTTTTGCAGACCGGTTGCAGAGTTTTGCAGACCAGTTCTGTGCGGGCTCAAATCCGCAATTCCGCCTCACCACCCCAAATCCCTGTCGTCGGGGCCGTCGGACCATCGAATTCACCCGGACCTGAACCATGTCGGAAGCTTCCTTTGCCCACGCGATGTTCCCGGATACCTACCGGGCGGCCGGCTTTCGCCTGCGCCAGCACACCTTGGGACAGGCGATCCTGCTGCAACGGTTAGGCAGCCCCTACGCTGGCCGGCCGGATCCGGGCGGCCCGGAGGGAGTGCATCCGTTGGGCCAAATGGCGCTGGCGATATGGGTCTGCCGACGCACCGTCCGACAGGCGGTGCGGGGTCTGAACCGGGGTTGGACGCGATGGTCACTCCGCTTCATCGGCTGGCGGATCATGCGATACGGGCAACAGCTCGCGCATGAAGACCTCAGCGCCTATTTGATTTCGGCCTGGCCGGAAATCGGCTGGTGGTCCAAGCCGGAGTTAAAGAGTCGGCCGTTGGGGGCGGAGCTTCTGCTCCGGCTGTGGGTTGCTGCGGCGAGTGGTCGATCAGGTGCAGAGGAGGACCTTGAGTTTCCGCTGGCCGTCGCCTTGTGGGATTTGGCGGCCCGGGCCGAAGAGCAGGGTGTCATTTCGCTGGTGTCTGCCAAGGACCTCCGCTTGATGGAATACTACACCCAGATGGAGGCAGCCGGGATGCTGCCGGTCCCTGGAACGGTTCGACGTTGAAATGATCAATCGCGACAAAGCTCTGACCGTCCAGATCAAAGGTGATTCCACCGAACTGGGCTCCGCGGTGAAGAAGGCCACCCGGGATCTGGACTCGCTCAAGGAGCACGCGCGGAAAGTCGGCGTGGAATTTGGTCAGGCCCTGATCAACGGCATAAAAGGGCTGGGTCTGGTGCTGGCGAACGAATTCCGCAAAGCGGTGGAGGAAGGCCGGCAAATCCAAGCAAGGGCCAGTGTCAGCAGTGTCTCACCGGACTTGATCCGGGGCGGCCGGGCGGCTTTCGGGCGCGTCGGAGTGGAAAACGCCTTTGACTCCACACTCGCAGCGGTGGGGCAGGCCCGCGCGGAAGCCTTGGCCGGAGAGGATCGGGCGGTGGCGGCGTTCGGGCGGTACGGTGTCGATTTCACTCAGAGCTTGGAGGCCGTGTTTCGGCAGTTGGCGGTCAATCTGCGTCTGCTGAAGGCTGGGGTGGAAGATGCCGCCCCCTTGCGCCTGCTCCTCGGTGCCGGCGCCCAAGAGGCGCTTTACGCGTTCAACAATCGGGCCGGTCTGAATCTGGACCGGGAATCGGGCAAACTGGGGTTCATGGGGTATCGGGCCGGGGCGTGGGGGGATTCGGTGATGGAATTTCTCCGCGGTCCGACCTTCTCCGGCCCCGGCGGATCGTTTCTGCCCACGGTGACGGCCAGCGAGGAAGCCGCTGAGAAGCTGCGGCTGAGCAACAAACAGGCGTTGCTGGGCATTGAGCGGGAAGAACTGAGCGCGCAGAAGCGGATCAATGCGGCTCGGCAGGAACAGGCCAAGCTGCTCGAAGCGGCCGCCACCGAGGCGGATCCTTTGAAGCAGGCGCGATTGGAACAACGCGCCATCCAAATCGAAGCCGAGGTCCGGCGTCTATACCAGGAGTTGCCCGCCCAACAAGCCGGCCGCCGCGACCGCGTTGGCGGGGCAGCTTACGAAGCGGACGAATTTGCCCGCCGCGGTTTGTTTGTAGGTGGCGCGGGCATGCAACTTTCCGTGTTGAACCAACAGTTGGCCAAGCTGGACCAGGCGGTCAGCGAACTGCGGGGGATGCGCGACGACAACCGACTGAACTGGTCATGACTCCCTTCCATTTATGAGCAATCCACTCTTCGCCTCTGATGGTTTGCTCGCTGCACTGCGTGCGGCAGTGACGGAGCGCCTTTCGAATTATGATGAACTCCAGAACCCGGTAACAATCCGTGTCCTGGATGGCGGCAAGACCGACCTCATCTCGGCCGTTCGGGATGCCCTCACCAAGCGCACGTCCGGGATGTGCTTGGTCGTCACGGTCCCCCGTCTCGAAGCCGGCCAGGATACCCCGCGCCACGTGGCGGCAACCATCAGCGTACAAATCTACGAGCATCCGCTCCAAAACTGGTCCACGCAGGGCGCTCGCGTGGCACCGGAAGACATCGGAGAACGCATCATGGCCAGACTCCTCTTCGACGATGCGCCTCCGGGCGACGGATGGACGCCGCCCGGCGGATGGAGCCGCTTGATGTTCTCGGGATTGCGTCCCGTCTTTGCCTCCACTGAGCAGACGGTTTTCGAGATTACGTTTACCACGGAGACCGTCATCAGGAGAGCAACCAGCTAAGCCCTCCATCCTGTGTCCTTTCACCTCACCACCACCGCAGACTGAACTGGTCATGACTCCCAACTTCACTCCCCTCACCGGCCCGGGACGCTTCCCCCGGGCCATTCGTGAGCTGCAGGAAGCATCCTATCGGGCGGCCATCAGCCAAGTACCAGGGGCCTTGGTCTCCATTACTCCTCGCGGGGTGTTGATCCAGCCCAACCCGGTGCAACGCACGGTCACCTCCCCCATCGATGTCACCGACAAAACGCCTCGCTGGGGCTAAATCTCATGAGTAACTTTGTTAGTCACGCCTCCAGCGCCTTGGTGGAAGTACCGGCCTTGCCGCTCTATGACAACCTGCGCGGCGAGCAAGCCCAGCGTCGGTTCCGGGGGCCGCCTGCCTTGATTCGGGCCAAATACAACGAACTCAAGTCCAGCGGCGTGCAAACGTTGCGTGTCGCTGAGCTGGGCGAGGGGATCGCCTGGGAGTTGATCGCTGACTTCCCCGGCCGGGTGAACGAGGAAGGCGATGTCAGTCCACCGACTGAAGTCGTTCTCACCGATTGGACCTTGGAACCGATTGAGCTTCAGCAATCCATTTGGGAATTCCCGCCCGTAGTTCAGGAAATGGAGAAGCTGCCGTTGACCGATGAAGGCTTGGAGGTTCGCCGCCTCATTCATTCGGATATTCAGGCGCTCTTGAGCGGGTTGCGTGAAGTGCCGGATCGCACCGATCCCAACAAAACCTTCCGGTTGAGCATTGCGGGAATCCTCAACGAGATCGGCCTCGCGGGCCTGGACCGCTCCGTCTTTGCCGGGCTCCTGGGGGATCTGCTCCGTGGGGTCAACAGTTGGAATCCAGAGTCCTGGAATCTCAGGCGCACCCGGCGTATGCCCAATGGCGCCGCCTTCCGGGAAAGCAACGAACGGGTGGGGCGCGTGCTCACCCCCGGGTCCTTGTTCTTGGAAGGCTTCACCGACAGCCAGCTTGCCACCTCCCTGCCCAGCGGAGGCTATTGGCTCAAGCGATCCCCCTTTGACCGGCCGATGGGCCATGGTCAGCGCGAGGTGACCACGGACTTCATTTGGATCAAGCAATACAGCCGGTTCCTCTATGGCCCGCCCCTATGAACACAGTCATCGACTCAGATCGTTGGTCTTTGCTCATTCCCTTTGGTGACGCCTACAACACGGCCCGGCCGTACAGCGCAGAAGCAGCTCGCGCATCCGGCCTGCTGGTAGGTACCGACGGACGCGTTCAGACAATCCAGCGATGCTCACCGGAGAGTTTGCGCCGGGTGAAAGAGCATTTCGATTCCAGTCAGAAGGTGAATCATTGGAGAGTGGGGATTCCCATCTATGACGGACACCCAGACAGGGATTTACCCAAGGGCGTAACTCTTCCCAGTGGTCAAGTGGGGTTGATCAAAGAACTGGAACTGCGTCGCGAAGGGCTGTTTGCACTCCCCGTTTTCAACGACACCGGCGCCAACCTATTGAAGACGGTCAAACCACTCTATATGTCCGCCCGCTTTAACGGGGAACCAACTGGAACGGCAAAAGGACTCCCGGTTTATGAACCAACTGAATTGCTATCCGTTGGTCTCACCCAGAACCCGAATCTCGCCACCGACCTTCTCAATGCTGCCGCGCAAGGAGGCGTTCCGTTCATTCGCGCGGTCAACTTCCATCGAACCAACGGCATGTCGAAGGGGCAGGCGCTCACCGCAGCAGTCCGTGAAAGCCCGGCTGCCCATGCGGCCTGGCTGAATGCAGGCCAGTATCCGCCGCTTTAACCCATTTTCCGCGGCCGGCCGGTGTTCGGTCCGCCGCCTGCAACAAAACACCAGCTACCACACTACGTGAAACTCAAACTGCAAACCGACGAAATCAAATCGGTAAACAAGATCACCTCCAA
The DNA here is from genome assembly GCA_964474315.1 of uncultured Verrucomicrobiota bacterium. GTDB lineage: Bacteria > Verrucomicrobiota > Verrucomicrobiia > Limisphaerales > UBA9464 > UBA9464. The sequence goes on from CAYYSX010000174.1 coordinate 9,358, forward strand.
CGTGAATGACCAGCTTCGCAGCCTTCGCGATACCGAATCGCGCAAAGCTGCTGCAGAAAGTCTCATTGAGGAGTTAAAGCAGGCCATTGGCGAACTCACCGCCGGTGCAGTGGCCGGCAATGAAGAAGCGGTCGCTGCGTTGCTCGTCAAGGAACGGCGTCTTCAATTCGCCAACCAAGACCACCTCGCGGCCACCGAATCGGTCAGTGCCGGGTTAAACGTCCTTATCGGGGTCGTGAAAGCGGAAGCACGCCAGCTTGAAGCGGTCTTGGTGCCGGTGAAAGAGCGCCTCAAGAGCTTGGTAACAGAACAGATCAAGGCCATCTTCGGTAGCCAAGTAGGGTTGGATAACGGTTCCCGAGAAGGGGCAGAGTTGGTGGAACGTTCTGATCAGTTGGTACAGTTCGAACAGTTTCGTTATGCGGCAACCTGTTACTCCCACCACGGCAACGAATCCGATCCTGTCGAAGCCGCCAACGAGCTATTGAAACACATTGCGGTGCTCCTGGACGGTTACGAGGTAAAGGGATTGTGACGGCCATTCCGCCTGCCTGACCCCATTTTCCTCTGTCTTAGTCCCCATGAACACCACCGAAAACCGAACCGGCTGGAAATGCTTTCCCGCCGCGGCCGCGAGCGGCAACGTGGACGATGCCGGCGATACGGCGATCAACCTGGTAGCCCTGGAGGCTGCGACCGCCGAGAACAACCTGATCGAGTGCGCCCTAAGCGAAATCGGCGCCGCTTCATAACCACACCATCAATCCGGAACACTTCGTCGATTTGACGGAAAGTCCATAGAATCCGTTGGGATAAGACGTTGCCCTTCACATAGCGGAACCCAGGATGAGTTGCCTCCTCGCCAGAATGGGAGAGATCCCGCGGCTCTCAAGCGATGAAATGGCGGCATTGCGCTATCGGATCATTGCCGGGGACGAAGCCGCCCGTGAGGAGATGATCCTCGCCAATCTGCGGTTGGTCGCCCGTATGGCCCGACGCTTCGAGGGACTGGGAGCAGACTTCGACGACTTGTTCAGTGAAGGAACCATTGGATTGATGAAGGCTGTCGATCACTGGAATCCACAGCATGGCGCCTTTTCGACCCTGGCTCTTATTTGCATTCGTCGCACCATTTGGAGCGCGGTTAATCGTAGCCGCCTAATCAGGGCGCCCGATTATATCATGACACGGTGGGCACATATCCAGCGGGTCAGTGAGGAGTTACTACAGGCGCTGGGGCGCAGTCCAGAGATTGAAGAAGTGGCCGCTGGCCTTGCGTGGCCGGTTACCCGTGTTCGCCAGGTTCGCGCCGCCGTGCTGCACGTCATATCTCTGGATGAACTGGTGGATTCGCAGGAAGACGGCTATACGCTGCACGATTACCTAGGTGACGCAGAGAACGAGGATCTGGGGCCAAGCGCCAGGCAGGAGGAAGCCGAAGTGGCCCGAGAGTGGTTGTCGCGTCTGAGTTCCGAAGAACGGGAACTCCTCGGGACGCTCACCGGTGAATCCGACCGGTCGTTGGAATCGCAGGGCGATGAGATGGACCTCAGCAGGCAAACCATGAGCCGGCGGCGCTTGGCACTCTTGGCTGGACTGAGGCGACAGTTGGACTTTAGACTGCGGACTCCGCAAGCCAATGCCGGCTGTGGAAGGTCCGAACATGAAAAGCAACCCGAGAATTACGAACTGTTACCTTTGCAATGCGACCAACCCGGGAACTAGAGACCACATTCCGCCCCGGGGATTCTTTCCTGCGCCTCCGCCGCTTGGCGAGAACCTCATCACTGTGCCATGCTGTGATGATTGCAATAAGAGATTTGCCCCGTTGGATGATAAAATGCGGAGCATCTTTGCGCTGGTGGATGGAGCAAACCTAGCGGCGAAGGCGATAACGGGCAGCAAGGTGTTTTCTGAGGCTTCCCAAAAGCGTCCCGGGTTTCGAGAACTGGTTTCTACCGTCCACGATGAGCGGGTGTTGGTGAATGACCAACTTGCGGATCGGACAATCGTTAGTGCGAATCGAGCCGAGGTAGAACAGTTCGTAGAAAGGATAGTTCGCGGGCTCGTGTTCCATTTTCATCCGAAGATACATAACCACCTTTCGCGGGTTTGGGTTGAATTGATTGATGGGATGTTCTTATCTAGCGATAGAGAGACGGGGGCACGGCGTCAGTTTGTCCGAAGAATGGTTAGCAGACTCCAACTAAGTTTCCACACCATTTGTCACCAAGTCTGCGAATTTGGGAGCCAAGTTTTCCCGGGAGAGGGAATCGTGTTTGTCCTTACCTTTTATCGAGGGATCACATTCTTTGCCTCCGTCGAATTCCCGGGTATCGCGGCCTCCCAAAAGCAGCCGGCCGAGGATCCTCGAGATCATGCGCAGGGGTCTGCCGGATCGACCGCTTGAGGATCGCTGCCCGGGTCCCAAGTGCCAGCCACAGCAGCCGCGAGCCCGGCCGGCGAGAATATCTGGCGCTGGGGACCACGGGCAGCGATCCCAGCAGCGTCGGTGGTACCGAGGGGCGCCCCCTCCGGGTGTCTGGGCTGAGTTCTTCACGGACGGCGCTGGCGCCGCCGTACGCGTGCCAGGGGTGTTCCAGCCTGTCTCTGGGGCGGGAAGGCCGGTGTGCCTACCCCCCCGGGAAGATCGTCTGCACCCGTAGTGCAACGCGCCTGCACCGGCGGTTCAGGACCCGCTTCTGCCCGGACCGCACTGAGAAGCCGGCCTGATTTTGATGGGGGACTTGTACCTGACCTCTGCAAATGTTTACCAACCCTCGCGCGGTTTTACTAAGACAATCAGGCCGAAGAGACCGAACAGAATCGAAGGAACACTGTTCAGCAGCGTCAGGAAAAGCCAGAGGCGTTCGCGGGCCCGCTCGGTTCGCAAATAGACGCCTTGCACCAGAGCCAGTCCCGTGGCGATGGGCGTGGCCACCAGACCGGCGGTGACTAACAAAATCAGGGTCCCCACGATATGGTAAAGAATGCCACCCGCCGCGCCAACCAAGCGAACCTGATCGGTCAGAAACGTCCAGGAAAGCGCGGAGCCGCCCCGCCAGACCAAGG
>CAYYSX010000175.1:0-12349 GCA_964474315.1 uncultured Verrucomicrobiota bacterium
TCATCGCCTTGACCGCATCCTCCACCGTCCCGTAGCCGCTGATGACGATGACGGCGGGCGGCGGGGTGAGGGAACGAGCCTTCTTGAGAATGTCGTGTCCGCTGGGCCGGGTCTTGTCGAGGTAGAGGTCAGTTACGACCAGCTCCGGATGCTGGGTGGCCAGCGCCTCGATCACTCCGGCATAGTTGGTGAACGGGAGCACTTCGTGCCCGTCGGCGCGCAGGACCTCCGCGACCATCTGCACCATGGTCAACTCGTCATCGACCAGAATGATCTTGGCCATGCGGGCAGGGTACGGACGGACGCCACTGGGCCAAGTCCGAACGGGAAGAGATGGGAGGCCTTTTGAGTGGGTCCGGATCGGGGCGGCGATGGGGCAGGGGGGCGAAAGCTCCAAGCTCCAAATCCCAAATTCCAAAGAAGCGCCAAACTCCAAGTTCCCGGTTTCCGCCCCAACCGCCCTGGAAGTGGGGCGTCAGGCCGAATCGGTTGCGCTTCGTTCCACTCGGGGCCGGGCCACGCATCAGGGAATTTGGGGCTTGGGAGCTTCTTTGGGATTTGGGATTTGGGATTTGGAGCTTTCCCCTCTCTCTCCCTCGCGGTCGCGGCAAGGATCCATTCAAGAGTCGCCTCTTATCCGTCGTCCCGGTGATCGGAACGCCGACGCAACAACAGGGCACAATTCCACGCGGCCACTTCCCGGAGTCCGGGCACGGCCAGCAGGAAGGAGAGTTCGGTATAATAGCGGGGTGCGGCCGCCTCCACCTCCATCCGGCTCCGCTGGCGGATGAACCGCAGCACCTGGCCGATGTAGGTGGGGAACAGGTTGACGTGCGGCCGATGAAACCGGGGACGCCGGCTGAGACGATCATAGATCCACGGCCCGAGTGACGTTCCCAGATAGTGCAGCGGTGAAAACTCATGCCCGCCCCAGGGCGACAACCAGTTGGTCCAGCTCAAGTACAGGCGGCCTTCTGGAGCCAGCAGCTCATGGGCCGACGCGAGAAACACGTCCGGACGGGCTAGGTGCTCGAGAACATTCGAGCAGATCACCAAGTCGTATCGGCCCAGGGTGCCCACCGCATCCTGGTCCAGGTTGATGCGACGGAAGGGGGCGGCTTGCAGCGCTGGCATGAGGAGATTGCTTTCGTCCGCAAACGTCACCTTCGCTCCCGCCGCGGCCAGTTCCCGACCGAAAATGCCGTGTCCGCAGCCGAGGTCGAGTGCCGTGGAACCCGGAGCGACGGCCACTCCCTGCGAGCGGAGCCAGCGGAGGGCATCCACCGCCTGCAGCCGGTAGAACTCGGCATCATCGCGATGGCGGGCGAAGCGCCAGAGCAACCGGTGAAGGATCATGACGGATCAACCTTTGACCACCCGCAGCCGGAACCACACTTCCTCGGGCGTGAGCCAGGTGGCGAAGAAGCGCTCGTACAGGACCGGCTCGATGTTGAGCGGCAGATTGAGCCACCGGAGCACCGCGAAGTTGGAGAAATGAAAACGCTTCTCTTCCACCCGGAACCGCGCGGGGGATCCATAGTTGGTCCGGTGTCCGAGCTTCCATTTCTCGTAAAATCGCAGACGCCGGCCGGTGATATCCTCATAGTTGTCGAAGGAACGAATGCCGAACGGGATGCGATGATCGGGTTCAGAATAGTACTTGGTGCTCAAAAAAAAGGGCACGCGCACCACGATCAAGGCGCCGGGGCGAGACACGCGCCAGATCTCGGTGATGGCGGCGTTGAAGTTAACTAAGTGTTCGAGCACGTGGCTGCACAAGACCTCGTCGAAATGCGATTCCGGAAAAGGCCATGGATAACGATTCAGGTCGGTGAGCATGTTTCCGCCGTAATCGACCATGTCGAGGTTCACCCAGCCGGGGCGGAGGTCGAGACCACAGCCCACGTTGAGCCGGCGTTCGCCGACGATGCTCGCGGTGGATTCCGTCATGGGCGAAACGCTGCCGGGCGGGGAGGGAAAACTCCAATTCGGAGTTCGCTCGGGGGCGCGCTGCGTTTCAGGGCGGAGCCGCTGTCGCGCGCCGGCTCTACCTCGTGGGAGGGAAGCGCTTTTTCTCCCCAAGCCAGTCGGACCGAGGCACGCTGCCGGGGTCCATGAGCGTCCGTGCGCTGATTTCTCCGTTTTTCCTGACGCGGCAATTGCTTCGTGGGGCGTTGCAGGATGCGATCCGTGCCGCGCCGGCCACCGGGTCACTGATCGACGTGGGATGCGGCCAGAAACCTCACCGCGACCTCTTCCCCCAGTTGCGTCGGTATGACGGAATCGACTTTGCCGGGTTTTCGGTGAACAAGGATTTCTCGACCGGAACACCGGACTTCACGTTTCCCGCGGACTATCCGACCCATTGGCGGCTGCCGTTCGCCGATGAAAGTTATGATCACGCGGCGGCGTTCGAGGTGTTGGAGCATCATCCGGAACCGGCCTTGGCGTTGCGGGAGCTCCACCGGGTCATTCGACCGGGCGGCTATGTTTACCTGTCCTGGCCGTTTAGCTTTCCGCTGCACGAGGAACCCCACGATTTCTTTCGGTACACACATCACGCGATGGAGCGCTTGGGCCGGTCGGCCGGGCTGGAACCGGTGGGGTTCTGGCGGACCGGCGGAGTGGTCGCCACGGTGGTGACGCTTCTGACTGGAAGTCTGGCGACGTTCCACGATCGCGGCGGGTGGCGTCGAGGACTCGCGCTGCTGGTGTATCCGGTATTCCTGCTGCTCCAGTATGCCACGCTGCCCTTCGCCCGGGTGGGAAACCGGACGGTCCTTTCCTACGTCGCCGTCCTGCGCAAGCCGCCGGGATAGAGAACCGGCCCCCTACCGGGACGATTGGGAACGCACCGACTGGAGAATCAACTCCTCGTAGCGATCAACCACGACGGGCAGACGGAACTGATTCAGAAAGGCACTTTCGGCCGCGTCATCCAACGGTGCTTCCAGCGCGGTGGCGGTAGCATCAATCGCCGTGGCGAGCCGGCGAATCGTCTCCTGACGATGGCCGGCCACGGCCTCGAAAAGGTGAGCGCGGGGGTAGTCGGCCAGAATTTCCGGCAAACCGCCGCGCCGGGTGCCAATCACTGAGCGCCGTGTGACTCGTCCCTCCAACACCGTCAGGCCAAAGGGTTCGTCCCACATGGCCGGACAGCAGACCGCGTGATGCGCGGCATAGATGGCGGGCATTTCCTGGTAGGGAACGGCGGAGCGGAGGGCAATGCGGTCATCGCCGCGGGCGAGTTCGTGAATCTTTCCCTCCAGCGAGCCCGCCAAGCCCAGGACGGTCAGCCGATACGGGCCTGGCGCGGAACGGAAGGCCTCGACCAATAGGTCCACTCCTTTCTCGGGCGACAGTCGGCCGACGAAAAGAAACCGAATGGTCGGATCGGTGGGGGGCGGTGACACGCGGAAAAAGGCTTCGGGTGCCGGATTGTAAACGACCTCCATCGGCGGGGTGGCGGGATGCAGCCAGCGGGTGGCCGAATCCCGCACGTGACGGGACACCGCGGCCAGCCACTGGAAACGGCGGAGATCCGGAATCAACGAGCGGTCCCGCCGAACACTCAACCTCCGCAGCAGCCAGCGCACGGGCGCCTCAGGGGCCCCCACCTCGACCTGCTCAGGTAGCGTGTCGTGCAGGGTTCCGCCGCAGGGGACGGCCAGCGTATCCGCCAGGATCCGGGCCACCCGGATTCCGAGAAAATCCTGCGCCAGGACGAAATCATACGTTTGTGCCGCCAACGGCTGTTCCAGCGCCTGTTCCACGAAGTGCCGGTCGAAGCTGCGATTGTTCAGGAAGAGGAGGATTTGCCGGAAGCGATGGAGACGTCCCCTCGCCCATCGGGGCGGTGCCAGGCGCCAGATTCGACCGGGCTGCGTTTCCGGCAGACCGTCCAGGCACAGCACGTCCACCTGATGGCCTCGGGCGGCCAACTGTTCACGGAGCAGGCGGGCGACAATGATTCCTCCACCGGCCGGGGCCTCGAAAAAATACGCGACCAACAGGATGCGCATAGCGGCGAGGCGCGGTCAGCGGGGCCGGGCTGACTCAGCGCGGGAAACGCTTCCGCAACTGCTCCACGACCACGGGCCAGGAGAAATGTTGCTCATATTGCGCGCGTCCGGCCGCCGCCAGCCGCGCCCGGGCGGTCGGGTCCCCGAGCAGGTCGCCCACCGCCCGCACAAACGCGAACCGATCCTCGATGGGAGTCAGCGCCAGCCAGTCGGCCCGGCGCAGTTCGGTCCCGGTGTTGTGCCCGATGGTGGAGACGACCGCCACCCCATGCTGGAGTCCGGCCATCAGGCTGCCGCGCCGTTCGGAGATGCCGTCCAGGAACGGCAGGGCCAACACGTCCGCCGCGGACAAGGCGCGCGAGGCCTCGGCGGCGGGCAGATGTCCGAGCGGCCGGAAGTACTGCCGCAGATGTCCTTCGAGGGGCAGGGGAGGGGCGGCGCCGACCAAGACAAACGCCACCGGATCCTGCGCGGTAAAGGCGTTGGCCCAAGCGTCGATGACCCACGGAAGCTGCTTGGACCGGTTCAATGTGCCGAAATAGGCGAGGATGCGCTGCCCGGGATCCAACCCGTGGTCCCGCCGCCATTGGTCGCGATGCTGGGGAGCGGTGGGTTCGAGCGGCAGATTGCTGGGCGACGGTAGCGTGAACAGTTTCTTGGCGGCCCGCCGTCGCCAGCGGCTCCAACGTTCCACCCAACGACCGCAACCAACGGGCACGACATCCACGTTCTTCAGCAGCCGCTTCCACTGGCGCCGGTGGTTCCAGGCATACCAGAACCGCGCGGGATGCCAGGAGTAATCGGCGGCGATTTCGTGGGCGAGCAGCACTTGGGAGCGACCCGCCCGGTGCAGTTCCCGTATGAACAGCGGCAACTGTTTGTTCACTCCGCCATGCCCATACATGTGCGGAACATACTGCCACAACAGGATGGAATCGATGGGCACCGCCGCCAACTCGGCCCGGAGAAGCATCACATCCCGCCAGTCCTCCATCACCGGTCGCACCGTGAAGGGCGCTTCCGTGCTGACCCCGACCGACGAGATGACGATGACGAAATGATGGGCGGAAAGGTATTCCGCGAGCCGGAAGGTGTGATCCGCCAGACCTCCACGCTTGGGGGGCAGAAGATCGGAGAAAATAACGACGGGGCGATTCACTGCGCGGGCAGATCAAACTTGAGCCGTGGGGAACGGCCAAGCTCCAACCGCGGAATCGGTCATCGGCACTACGGCGCCACATCTGCCGCGTCGAGGGTGGCATTGGACACCGGACCATCCCACCGCTTGCTGCTGTCGCGGATCGAATTGCCGCTGAAGATGCCGTAAAACTGGCCCCAGATGAGCTGACTGGGTCGGGCGGACGCGGAATGGCCGTCCACAAAAACGGTGTTTACCCGCTGCCGGTGCTTTTCAGACATTATCTGTCTGCTGTTCCGCAGGTTTTTAACCTGCCCGGCGGTATCCCTCTGGCGAGGGCGTCAAAAACCGCCGGTCTCGGACCACGCCAGACCAGAGTCAGGGGGACTTCGCCTTGGTGGGCGTTGGTCGGGGTCGCTCCTCCGCGAAGGACACCGATGACGACAGCTCGTCCGCCACCTCCAACCGGAGCGGCAGCGACATCCGGTATTCCCGCGCCTCCAGGGCACGGAGGCCGGCGGAGACGATGGTGCTCAACGCCGCTGTGGACGTCAGACCCGTGGACCGGGTGAGCTGGTCTAAGCGGGGCTCGTCCTCTTCAAAAATATAGAGCCGGGTATGCCTGCCTTTTTTACTGCTCATGGCGAACGTGGGACACGTTGTCTTGCCAAACTCAGATTTGTCCTTGGCTAAGTTGGGATTTATTGGCACTGTAATATCCCAAGTTAAGACATATCATTCCCGGCCCAGATCAATCGCCCACGGACCGCCGATCCGTGCCACCGGTGAGGAAGGTCTGGCTGGGACCGGCGGTGGGTTCCTGGTCCGCCGGTCCGCCCTCGCGTGGCCCGGTTGCTTGGATCAGGCAAGGGAAGTCCCCATGAGAGCCTATTATTGCTAATGATAGTGGGGAACTCTTTCGAGTGTTGTCGGCATTAAACAACGCTGGAGGCCGGCTGGGAACACCCCATCCAGGTATCAAGAACTCGAGGTGGCGCCGCCGAGGGGAGCCCTATCCACTATCGAGGCTGACTTTGCGCCACCTCGAGGGCTGTCCAAGCGTTGGGGGGAATCCGTGGCGTGGGTCGTCGAGCGTCATCGTTTCGCAACGCTCCCCTCCGCTTCCGTGGCCATCCCGGTTGAGTGCCGTCGAATAGCTGAAACAGACTCTGTTGATCGACCCACTGCATCCGAGCCCATTGGCATCCGGGCTCTTCGCCTCTCCGTTGTTGGGAAGTGGCAAGGGGCGGTGTGGAGGGACCCTGTCGCGTCGGCTGTCCTCAGCCGCCCCCCTGGCCGTCGAGAGCCTCCGGCGTCTTCGTTCGTTCCCGTGGTCCTAAGGCGACTCCACCCGCCCGGTCGGCTGAGGACAGCCTACGCTACAGGCCTTCCGCTTCGGTCCTCCGTTCTCGGTCCTCTGTCGTCCGTCCTCGGTCCTCCCCTCTTCTCGGCTCCTCCACCGGGCACGGCCATGGAAGGCAGGAGGCCCGGACCCGCCTCCCGCCCGTCGCTTCGGCTATCGATAATAGATTAGGTCAATAAGCCGCCTGCGCGCCCTTGATGGAACGCTTCTGCATCCAGGGCATCAGAGCCCGCAGCTTGGCACCCGTCTTTTCAATCGGGTGCTTCTCCCCCGCCTTGAGCAAGGCGTTATACTTCTTGTACCCGCCCTGGTACTCGGCCACCCAGTCGCGGGCGAACTTCCCGTTCTGGATATCCTTGAGCGCCGCCTTCATCCGCTTCTTGACCGAGGCATCGATGATCTTCGGTCCAACGCTCACGTCACCCCATTTGGCGGTCTCGGAAATGGAAAACCGCATCCCGGCAATGCCCGCCTCATTCATCAGATCGACGATGAGCTTCAGTTCGTGGAGGCATTCGAAGTAGGCCATCTCGGGAGAATAGCCGGCTTCGACCAGCGTCTCGAATCCGGCCTGGACGAGGGCGCTGGCGCCGCCGCACAACACGGTCTGCTCGCCGAACAGATCCGTCTCCGTCTCCTCCTTGAACGTGGTTTCGAGGACGCCGGCGCGGGTGCCGCCAATGCCCTTGGCCCAGGCCAGGGCGATCTTCTTCGCGTCTTTGCCCGGGTTTTGATAGACTGCGATCAGGCTGGGGACACCTTTCCCTTCGGTGTACTGGCGACGGACGATGTGCCCGGGGCCCTTGGGCGCGACCAGGATCACGTTGACGTCTTTGGGCGGAACGATGGTTTTGTAATGGATCGAGAATCCATGGCTGAAGAGGAGCGTCTTGCCCTTGGTCAGGTTGGGCGCGATGTCCTTTTCGTAGGCGGCGGGCTGCTTGGTGTCGGGCAGCGCCACCATGATAACGTCAGCGCGCTGGACGGCCTCGCCGGTGGGGAGCACCTCGAAGCCCTTTTCGCGGGCGACCGCGATGGATTTCGAGCCTTCGTAGAGTCCGATGATGACCTGGCACCCGGATTCCTTGAGGTTGAGCGCATGGGCATGGCCCTGCGAGCCAAAGCCGAGAACGGCCAGGGTTTTGCCTTTGAACACGCCGAGATCGGCGTCCTTGTCGGTATAGACTTTTGCCATAACGGAAAGAGGAGTGGATTGAATCAGAGGAACGCCCGGATGAACATAAGAACCTCCGGCGGGAAGGCGGACTTCCGTCGATTTCCGGTCAGTTTGCCCTTCAGGCACGCGGCAGGGCCACTTGTCCGGTCCGGGTCAAGTCGAGGATGCCAAACCCCTTCATCAGGGTGATGAACTTCTCGATCTTCCCCTCGCCGCCGGTGATTTCGATGGTGAGGTTGTTGGGCTGAACATCCACCACCTTGGCCCGGAATAGTTCGGCCATCTGCGCCACTTCCGCCCGGTTGTCCGATCCGGTGGCCACCTTCAGCAGCACCAATTCGCGATCGATGTAGTCGCCCTGCCGGTAGTCGATCACCTTGACCACATCCACCAGCTTACCGAGCTGCTTGACGATTTGCTCCACGGTGGAGTCATCGCCGCGAGTGACGATGGTCATCCGCGACAGGGTGGAATCGTGGGTGGGGGCGACGTTGAGCGAGTCGATGTTGTAGCCGCGGCCGGAGAAGAGGCCGGCGACCCGGGTGAGCACGCCGAACTTGTTTTCGACCAAAATCGAGATGGTGTGACGCATGAGCTTTTTTCGGTGAACCGGGAAGGGAGTTTTGAACGGGCTTTGGGCGACGTTCCGCGGTTCCGATTTCCGCCCCCCAAAGCCAAAACCCGCGGCGGACCGCGGGCGACCTGGGAGCCGGTGTCCAACTCGGCAGGCCGCCGTCAGTCCGACCGGACGACGGCTACCGCAAGGAGTTTTCCCACCGGAATCACTGGGAAACGCTACCGGTTGGCCTCCCGGCCGGTCAATGGATTTTGCCCGTCCGACGAGATCGGGGCGCCTCTCGGTTTTTGGCCACGGTGCGGCGGCCCTTCCCCTGGCAGTAATTCCCGCAAGTTGCCGTCGCACCGCTTGGGGAGACTCCAATGCCAACCGCCTCCGTCTTGGGACGGAATGGGTGAGACCTCTTCTTGGCCGCCGTCAAAAGGATTCATGGTCCGAGGCTTGCACGAACTCAGCAAAACCGGCTTAAAACGAAGGTCTCTAAACGTGCCTAACGCGCTTGGGACACAGCCGGGGCGAGAGTCCGGCGTGGATCCAGACTCGTTGGGAGCGTCAGGCGGCCACCCGGCGGAGGCGTGTGGAAAAGCCCCCGTCAAGTCGGTCGCCCCTGCTTTCATATGAAATCATCCTCTCTTGAATTGGTCGCCTTGGCCACCTGGCTCGTCGGGGAAACCTTCAGCGCCGTAGCGCAGAATCCCGCGCCATCCCCCCCGGTGAAACTGTATCCGGGCTTGATCAATACCTGGCTGCGCGAACAGGCGCCCGCCTTCGAGCGTTGGGACATCGGATCCTCGGGGCGTTTCCGTTTCGAATCCAAGAATTACTTCGCCGCCAATGGCCGCGGACCGCTCGCGGTGGACTTCAACGCCGCCACGCCCACCCCGCACAACAACTACAGTCTGTTCCGCACGCGGGCCTGGGTGGGTTACACTCCGACGGACTGGATCACCGGCCATGTGCAAGGCAATGGCAGCTCTCAAAATGGCTGGGCCGGGGATCCCAATCCGGGAGCAAATAACCCATTCAACTTGTATCAATATTATGCAACACTCGGAAATCCTCAGGAATTCCCGGTCACCTTCAAAGTCGGACGCCAGGAGCTGGTCTATGGCGAGGAACGTCTCATTGGTGATGCCGCCTGGGAGAATATCGGACGGACCTTCAATGCGGCCAAACTCCGCTACACGAAGGACCGGTTCTGGGTGGACGGATTCGCCGGCAGCGTCGTCCTGCCGGTCAACCGCGGCACCGACGTGGTCAATTGGGATGAAGTCTTCTGGGGTATCTATGCCCAGACCACCGGCCTGATCCCCACGAGCGTCGCGGAATTCCATTTTCTCGGCGACAATGCCAACAACGGCTCGCCCAACAATATCGGCACCGTGCAGCGCGGGAACACACCGCGCGACCTCTATACCCTGGGGGTGCATCTGAAGTCGGCTCCGGGCGGATTGAACGGCTGGGACTACGACGTGGAGCTGGCCGGACAAGTGGGGCAGTTTCAGTATCCGCAGGGAACCCCGGTGGTGATCAACGGCGAAAAGCTCGATCACGCGGCGTATGCGTTACACTTTGCGGGGGGGTACACCTTCGCCCAGGCGCCGGCCAGACCCCGAATCGGATTGATCTACAACCACGCGTCGGGCGATCGGGATGCCTTCGACGACGAACATCAGACGTTCGTGAACCTGTTTCCGACCAACCACAAATTCTATGGGTTCATGGACTTCTTTGCCTGGCAGAACATGCAGGAAGTGGCGTTGACCACGACCTGGTGGCCGGTGGTGAAACTAAAGGTGGCCCTCAATTTCCAGGTCTTCTGGTTACCGAGCACGGAGGATTTTTCTTATATGGTCAACCAGGCGGCCCGCACCACCGGCGGCTACGGCATCCGACCGGACAACCGCTCCCGATTCGGCCAGGAAATCGATTTGATCCTGAGCTATCCCCTTCTCAAGTACGGGGCAGTCGAAGCCGGCTATGGGCATTTCTTTACCGGCGACTATGTCAACGAGTCGCTGGCACAGACCGGCGGCGCCAAGGACGCCAACTGGTATTACGTGCAGGTGATGATGAGCTTTTAGCCCCGCAACTGAAGGTGAAAATTTCGGACGACGAGGTCAGCCGTCAAGCCCCCCAACCGTCAGTCGATGGGAATCTTGTAGAAGCACTGCCATTCGCCCGCGCCGGAACCCAGGCTGACTCGTTTGCCCTGGAACCATTCTACGTGGCCATCTTCGAACAAGAAGTTGCCCCCGGTCGGGGCGCCACCGGCTCCCGGATGATTGGGTGTTTTCCAGCGCCGGCCTTCATCCATGGTTGTCCAGCGGAGACGCATATCATAGACATTGGTGGTGCGGGGTCCCAGACCTTGCAACCGGTCGATCACTACCGGGGCTCGGCTGAATTCGCCGCCGAATTTCTTGCGGGCGCTCCATCCGCCGAGTTGTTCCGAATTGTGCGGCCAGTTTTCGCCACTCCCCACGATTCGACCGGGCAGGTAAAAATATCCGGTGAGGATCGGATTCCGCTCGATGCCGGTCGTACCGACGCGCCAGGTGTCGGCTTGGCGATGCCATTCGTCCGTCGGGCAATAGAGCACATTGTTAGCCGCCTTTTTGTCGGTCTTGGAGGTCGGCTTGCCGGACTTGATCAAGTAGGTTTCCCAGAACGCCGCCATGTTGGTGCTGACCCAGCTCAGGCCTTCGCCTTGCCGGTTGTCGGGGAAGTAATCTTGGAAATCGGCTGCGTAGAGCGCCAACGCGATGCCCCATTGTTTCTCGTTGCTCGTACACAAGGAGCGCTGCGCGGACGATTTGGCCTTGGCCAGCGCCGGGAGCAGCATCCCGGCGAGAATCGCAATGATCGCGATGACCACGAGCAGTTCGATCAGCGTGAAAGCAGCAGAGTGGGACGCATGGGATCGCCGGGACTTCATGAGGGGATTGAACTCCAGACCGGCGGGCAGGGCAAGGAATGGATGGGGCAGGCTCAGACCAACGGCTTTTCATTGGCCGGCCGCGGGCGCGGCCGGCATTTTGTCGGCATGAAAAAGACGGACACGACCTTGAACATCCGGCGAGCGCAGGAGCGTGGCCAGGCCGACCACGGCTGGCTGAATTCGCATCATACCTTCTCCTTCGCCAATTATTATGACCCGGCGCACATGGGATTCCGTTCGCTGCGCGTCATCAATGACGACCAGGTCGCGCCCGGTCAGGGCTTTGGGACGCATCCGCATCGGGACATGGAGATTTTCAGCTATGTGCTCGATGGCGCGCTGGAACACCGGGATAGCCTGGGCCATGGACGCGTTCTTCAACCGGGCGAAATTCAACTGATGAGCGCGGGGCGCGGCGTGACGCATAGTGAGTTCAATCCGAGCCGCAGCGAATCGCTGCACTTTCTCCAAATCTGGATTCAGCCGCGCGAACGCGGTCTCGCGCCCAGCTATACCGAGTGGCGTCCGAAGCCGGAGCAAGCCAACGCACCGAAGGTGCTGGTCATCTCGCCAGACGGCCGAGAGGACTCGGCGACGATTCATCAGGACGCAGAGATTTACCGCCTGCGCCTGCAGCCCGGCCAGACCGTCACGCATGAACTCCAGGCTGGCCGCGGCGCCTGGCTGCAACTCGCCGTCGGTGCGGTGGCGCTCAACGGCGCGGCGCTGGCGACCGGCGACGGAGCGAGCATCGAAGAACCCGGCCGGCTCACGCTCACCGCCACGCAACCCACCGAGGCGCTGCTCTTCGACCTCGCCTGAAATTTTATCGATTTCAGCCGCCACTCAACTCTTAGGCAGCTTTGCGCCACCAGGCCTGCGAGCGGGTCTTTCCCAGATCAATGCCACTCAGGAGCAACGTCCATTTCTCTGCCTCACTCAGTCCATTGAACCCCTTCCGCAGGTCCGTCGCCCCCACCGCCAGATAAACCCGCGTGGCGGGTCCCAGGGGAATCATAGGCCGCGCAGGATCTGACAGAGTTGCCTCAACTCATCCGGAGCAATTCCACCGTTCCGGTCAAAAGTCCCAGGCCACGCCGATTGAGCCGCCGTTGCTGACCAGGTGTTCCG
>CAYYSX010000176.1:0-2493 GCA_964474315.1 uncultured Verrucomicrobiota bacterium
TGGCCGTTTGCACGGCTTTTTTCCTGGTGGGACTGGTCTCCGATTATTTCTTCGGCCGGGCGGCCGAGGACGGGGTGTGGTGGGCCAAGGTGGTCTATGCGGCGCTGCCCAACTGGCAGCAGTTCTGGGCCGTGGACGCCCTGGCCGCGGACAAAATCATCCCGTGGACCTATGTCGGACAGGCCGGAGCGTATGTGGTGGCGTATCTCGGAGCGGCGCTGGCGGCAGCTCTACTGTTGTTCGATGACCGCGAGTTGGGCTAGACCATTGGCCTCACGTTTGGCAACTAATCGCATCCTGCTGCATGGAACGTAATCTTTCGAAGACCGGATTGGTGAACGGGGTGATGCTCGTGCTGGGCGGCCTCACGCTGGCGGTGTTTACCCACCAGTCCGGATCGGCCACCGGTTTGGTGGCGGTCGCCTTCTTCATTCTGGCAACGCTCATGGCCCTGATGGCGTGGTTCCAGATGACACTGGAGGCGCGGGAGGAAACCGAGCGG
The DNA here is from genome assembly GCA_964474315.1 of uncultured Verrucomicrobiota bacterium. Classification (GTDB taxonomy): domain Bacteria; phylum Verrucomicrobiota; class Verrucomicrobiia; order Limisphaerales; family UBA9464; genus UBA9464. Next base: position 503 of record CAYYSX010000176.1, read on the forward strand.
CTGGAGTTGGAGGGGTTGGCCAAAGCTCGGGCCGAATCGAGCCTGTTTGCCGAGGAGGTCGGCGAAATTTCCCCGGCTCGACGGTCCCGGATTCAATTCGAGAAATGGGTGTTACCGGTCTTCACCTTCCTGCTCCTGGCGGCGGAAGGCTTTGCGGTCTGGTTTTTCTGGCAGCGGTTCAAGCCGGGACAGGTATTGGCTCCCAGCGCCTCGTCGGCAGCCATCACCCTGGCCGTCTGCGCCGGGGTAGCCTTCGTGCTGTTTCTCGTCGGCAAATACAGCGCCCGGCTCGCTCAGCTCGAGGGAAGCCGGCTGCTCCGGCCCAGCGGTTCCGCCGTCATGCTAGGCGCCGTGGTGTCGGCGCTCAGCGCCCTGGCCGCCGGACTCGATTGGGCAGGGTTCCCGAACTGGGACCGGTACCTGGCTTATGGCCTACTAGCCTTGTTGGTCTTGGTCGCGGCCGAGACGTTCGCGGGCTTGCTCTTCGCAATCTACCGTCCGCGGGACAAGGGCAAGGCGACCCGGCTGATCTACGAAAGCCGCATCATCGGCCTGCTCGGGCAGAGCGGCGGCCTGTTCAGCACGGCGGCCCAAGCGCTCGACTACCAGTTCGGATTCAAAGTCAGCGAGACCTGGTTCTACCGGTACTTGGAACAGTACATCGCCGGGTTCCTGCTCGTGTGGATCGGTATTCTCTGGATTTCTTCGGCCTTGGTCATCATCGAGCCGCAGGAGGAAGGCGTGCTGGAACGCTTCGGCCGGACCGTGCAGCCCGCGTTGCAGCCGGGCGCGCATTTCAAACTGCCGTGGCCCATCGACGCGGTGCATCGGTACAACACGCGAGGCATCCGGGAATTTCTCGTGGGGGCCATCCCTGATCCGGAGCTGGAGAAAAATCGGGTCCTGGTGTGGACCCGCCCCCATTACCGGGAGGAGCTGAACATGCTCGTGGCCAGCGCCGAGCAGCTTACCAACCGCACCGCGCTGGATGACGATCTCCTGGGCAACGAACAGGCGGTGCCGGTCAATCTCTTGACCGTGAGCGTTCCGGTGCAATTCCGCATCCGCAACGTCTTCGATTGGGCGTACCAGGCCAGTGATCCCGAAGAGTTGCTGCGGCGCATCGCGACCGGCGCCGTGGTCCGTTACCTGGTGAGTGTCAACATGGACGAAATCATGAGCTTTGGCCGGACCGCCGCGACCGTCGCGCTCCAGCGGAACATTCAGGCCGAAGCGGACGCGCTGAAGTTGGGAGTCGAAGTGGTGTTCGTAGGCCTGCAGGACATTCATCCGCCCATGGGCACCAAGGAGAACCAGGTGGCCAGCGCCTACGAGCAGGTCATTGGGGCCATTGCCGAGAAAGAGGCGAAGATTTTGGAGGCCGAAGGGTACCGCGCCGAGACGCTCCCGCTGGCCCGGGCCCGAGCGGTGATGACCAACAACCAGGCCCTCGCCGCGGCGGTGACCCTGGTCGAAGACGCCCGGGGTCGCGCCGCCCAGTTCGCTGGCCAGCTCCAAGCCGATGCCGCGGCACCCGTGGTGTTCCGTCAGCGGACGTATCTCGACACCCTGGCCAAGGCGGCCGCCCGGAGCCGAAAAATCGTGATCGGCCCCACCAACACCAGCGACATCTTGTTCTTCAACCTGGAGGACAAGCTCCGTCCCGACCTCGAAGGCATCGCCATTGACAGTCCGACTTCGCCGCAATGACCCGGTAATCGCCCTCCGCCCATCCTCCTGATCGCTTTCCTGCCTTTCCACCCGTGAAAAAGTCCCGTCCCTCCCTCATCATCGGCGCCCTGCTGTTGCTGCTGTTTCTGGCGCTCCTGTTCTGCTTCCAAGTCCGGACGACGGAAGTGGCGGTGGTCACGACGTTCGGCCGTTATTCCCGGGATCTTCCCAATCCGGGGCTGTACTTCCGGCTGCCGGTGCCCATCCAGAGCGTCCATCGGTTCGACAACCGCTTGCAGGACTCCGAGTGGAAGTTCGAG
>CAYYSX010000176.1:2593-12340 GCA_964474315.1 uncultured Verrucomicrobiota bacterium
GAGGCCGATATTCTGAAAGAGATCCAGGGGCCGGCCCGCGACACGTATGGGTTGGACATTCAGCTCGTCGGTATCAAGCAGCTCGGACTACCCGAGGCAATCACGGGCAAGGTCTTTGAACGCATGCGGGCCGAGCGCGACCGGCTGGCGAAGCAGTTTCAGGGCGAGGGCAGCGCACGAGCGCAGGAGATTCGCAGCGACGCTGACCGGAGGCGGGACGAGATTTTGGCAAAAGCGCAGGCCGATGCCTTGCGGATCATGGGTGAAGCGGAGGCTCAGGTCTCCCAGGAACTCATGGTGATGGAAAAGAACAAGGCGTTGGCGGTCTTCCTGTTCCAACTGAAGGCGCTGCGCGACACGCTGCGGGAACGGACCACGCTGTTCCTCGACCAGAAAACCGCCCCGTTCAACCTGCTCACCGGGGACAAGCCCGCGGGCACCCAACCCTGAACGCCATGGCCGACGAACCTCAACGCAGCGGACAGTTGCGGCCGACCCCGACCCCGGTCACCAGTGCCGACGACGCCTCGAGCCAAGCGTTGAACGAGGCGCTCGGCAGCAGTTTTCTGCTGGTCCGGGTGTTGGTGGCCGTGTTGCTGGCCGCGTTCGTGTTTTCCTGCGTCTTCACCGTGGAGCCCAACGAGGTCGCCGTAGTGCTTCGCTTCGGCAAGCCGCGCGGCACCGGAGCGGACGCCATCCTGCGGCCGGGACTGCATTGGGCCTTTCCCTATCCCATCGACGAAATCGTGCGCGTCCGCACCGGGGAGACCAAGACCGTCCGAGCGGCCAACGCCTGGTACCTCACGTCGGCGGAATCCGAAGCGCTGGGTGCGGAGCCCGAGGCGCGTCCGTCGCTGACGCCCGGGGTGGATGGCTACACCCTGACCAGCGACGGCAACATCCTGCACGTGCGGGCCTCCATGAAGTTCCGTGTGGCTGACCCGCTCGCCTTTGCTTTCCAGTTCAGCAACGTCACCAACCTGCTGGCCAACACCCTCAACAACGCCATCTACCGCACCAGCGCGCGCTTTACGGCGGATGATGCGTTGTACAAGGAGCCCACGGCGTTCCGCGAAGGCATCGCCAGCGCCGTCCGCGCGCAGATCGAGCAGTTGCGGCTCGGGGTGACCATGGATGAGATCGTGGTGGACACCCGGACGCCGCAGTATGTGAAACAGGCTTTCGATGCGGTCGTCGCCGCTGAGCAGGATCGCTCGAAACGGGTGAATGAGGCGGAGGGTTATTTCAATGAACGGGTCCGCACCGCCGAGGGCGAAGCGGCGGCGATCCGTGCCGGCGGCATTGTGGCCAGCAACGCGCTGGTCCAGGCGGTCTCCGCCGAAGCGAAGTACTTTCTGGACCAGCTTCCTTACTTCGAGCGAGAGCCGGAGCTGTTACAGGCCCGGTTGCGGACCGAGGTCTTGACCCGGGTGATGACCAATGCCTCGGACAAGTTTTTCGTTCCCGATCGGCCCGACGGCGCCCAGCGGGAACTCCGCATCCAAATCAATCGTGAGCCGCTGACGCCGATTCGCCGCGATCCCTACGCTCCATTGACGCAATAACCCCACCGCCGAATTTGTCCCCGGAACGAACGCCCTCCTATGCAAGTCACCTCGTTGCTTTCCCGACAGTCGGATCCGAACTGCGATTGCGGCCATGATCATGGCGGCCTCGACCATTCGCACACCAACGTCAAGCTGACCCAGACCCTCATCGGGCTGATCTTCGTGCTGAATTCGTTCCTGGTGGACTGGGTGTTCCAACGGGGCACGACGGTGGCCGGGTTGAGTGCCTTGATTGGGGCCGGCATTCTGGGGCTGCCCATTCTGCGCGTCGCGTTCCTCGATTTGAGGCGGGGGATCCTCAGCATCAACGAGCTGGTGGCTTTGGGCGTCCTGGCCTCGGCCGCCACCGGGGACTTCCGCACCGCCGGCATCATCGCCTTCTTCATGTTGATGGGGGAAATCATCGAAACCCGCACGGCGGCCGGCGCCCGGGCCTCCATCGAGTCGCTCGTCCGCATTACGCCGACCAAGGCCCGACGTCTCCGGGACGGCCGGGAAGAGGAAGTGCCCTCCAGCGAACTGAAGGTGGGCGATGTCATTCGGATTCGACCGGGCGACAACATTGCCGCGGACGGGGTGATCCTGTCGGGACAAGGTTCGCTCAATCAGGCCAACATCACTGGCGAATCCCTACCGGTGGACAAAGGGCCGGACGACCAGGTCTTCGCCGGCACCATCAACCTCACCGGCGCGTTGGAGGTGAAGGTGACCAAGGCAGGGCAGGACACCACCTTGGGGCGCGTGCGCGATCTGATCCTGGCGGCGGAGAAGACCAAGCTGCCGTTCATGCGGATCATCGACCAGTACATGCATTTTTACACGCCGCTGGTCCTGGTCATCGCGGCGTTGGTCTGGGCGATCACCAAGGACCTGAACCGGGTGATCGCCGTGCTGGTGGTGGCCTGTCCCTGCGCGTTCATCCTGGCCACGCCGAGCGCAATGGTCGCGGCCCTGAGCGCGGCCGCCCGGTTGGGGATTTTGATCAAGAACATCGCCGACCTGGAAGCGGCCGCCCGCATCACGGCCTTCGTGTTCGACAAGACGGGAACGCTGACCACCGGCCGTTTGGTGGTGAGCCGGTTGAACCCGTTGGGCGAGGTGGCTCCGGCCGAATTGCTCCGGCTGGCGGCCAGCGTCGAGCGGTTTTCCAACCACCCCACGGCCCGGGCTCTGGTCCAGTTGGCGGAGGAGGCGGGAGTTCCGTTCACCGAGGTCACCGAGTTCAAGGAGGCGGCCGGACGCGGCGTGAACGCCACGGTGGAAGGAGCGCGAATCCTGATTGGACGCGCGGCGTTCCTAAAGGATCAGGGTGTTCCCGGAGATCTGATGAAGTCGGTGGATATCGATGAAGCCGCCGGTTTCAGCCTGCTGTTTGTTGCCCGCAACCAGGAATGCATCGGTTGGGTGGGCCTGCAGGATCAGGTTCGCAGTGAGGCCAGTCAGGCGCTCAAGGAATTGCAGGAGGCCGGCATCCGTCGTTTGGCCATGGTCAGCGGGGACCGCAAGCAGGTGGCCGAGCGGGTCGCCGCCGAGATCGGGATGCCCGAAGTGGTGGCCGAGTGCCTGCCGCAGGACAAAGTGGAGTTCGTCCGGGCGGCCAAGGCCCGGGGGTACCGCGTGGCGGTGGTGGGTGATGGCGTCAACGATGCTCCCGCCCTGGCCGCCGGTGACATCAGCATCGCCATGGGGGCGGCCGGCAGCGAAGTGGCCCTGCATTCGGCCACCATTGCGTTGATGAACAACGATCTTCGCCGTCTTCCCTTCCTGGTGCGCTTGTCGCGTATGGCCCGCGCGGTCATCAACCAGAACTTCCTCTTTGGCGTGTTCTTCATCATCGGCGGCTTGGCAGCAGCAGCGGCCGGTTACCTGAACCCCATTGTCGCCGCCATCTTGCACAACGCGGGTTCGCTGGTGGTCGTTTTCAACAGCGCCCGCCTGGTGCGCCAAGGCGATGAACTCGAGCCTCAGCCAGCCGCGTCCGAGTCACCGACCGAGCCCGGGTCCGGGAGTGTACCGCCGCCGGCTCCCACGCTGGTGCCCCAGCCGGCCTGATCCGATGCGCTCGATTGGTCCTTCCTGTCACCCAGTACCGGATTTTCTCAACTCCTGATCGTCATGGCCCAGCCCTCCTCCTCCTCCGTCCGCCCGGAATCGAATGACGACATCGTGATCCGCGCCATCGGTCTCACCAAGATCTTCAAGGACTTCTGGGGACGTCCCAAGGCGCGCGCGGTGGACAACGTGGATTTCGAAGTCCGGCGGGGTGAGGTATTCGGGCTGCTCGGGCCCAACGGATCGGGAAAAAGCACCACGATCAAAATGATCCTGGGCCTGCTCTATCCCACCAAAGGGGCCATTTCCGTGTTCGGCCAGTCGCCGCGGGATGTGAAAACCAAGGCGCGGATCGGTTACCTACCCGAGGAGAGCTACCTCTACCGCTTTCTTGATTCGGGTGAGACGCTCGATTTTTTCGGCAACTTGTTTCAGTTGGATTCCGGGGTACGCCGACGCCGGACCGAACAGCTCATCGAGATGGTCGGACTCAACCAGGCGCGGACCCGGACCGTGGGTGAGTTTTCCAAGGGCATGCAACGTCGCATCGGACTGGCGCAAGCCCTCATCAATGACCCGGAGTTGGTGATTCTCGATGAGCCAACGGCCGGGCTGGACCCCATCGGTTGCCATGAGATCAAGCAGCTCATCCTGACCCTGGCCAAGCGGGGGACGACGGTGATCCTGAGCAGCCATTTATTGGCCGACGTGGAGGATGTCTGCGACCGGGTGGTGATCTATTACGGGGGCCGGATTCAAGCGCAGGGCACGCTCAAGGAGCTGTTGGCGGATCCGGATGAAATCCAGATTACGTCTCCAATGGTCGATCGGGAGACGGTGCAACACGCCTTGAGCATTCTGCGCGAGAAGGGAGGAGATCGGGTGCGGTTGGATACGCCCACGCGTAATCTGGAGAACTACTTTCTGGATGTCGTCGAGCGCGCTCGTTCCCAAGCGGAAACCAGCGGTGCGACCAGTGGCAACCAGATGGCGGAATTTATTGCCGGTGGCGCTGATTCTACGGCCAGCCAGTCGGAGCGGGTACTGGATCGCCTGACCCGTCCCGCCGCGACCCCGGCTCCGGCGGTGAAGGTGAAGGAACCGGCCCCGACGATGGATCAGGCCCGATTGGCGGCGCTGACCCGGCAGCCGGTCAGTCCGGCCGCTCCCGCCGGAGCAGAGACGCCGGCCCCGTCCGACTCCCTGCCGACGGCGACCCCGACGGCGGCTCCGGTGGACCTGTCGAAGGCCAACGAAAAGCTCTCCGGGCTTCTGGGAGGACGGAAGGACTGAGCGGGTCGTTTGCTCCGGGCCTACTGAACCGAGATGACCCGTTTCTTCGAAATCTATGAAAACGAGGCCCACGACCGGGTGGCGTTGGCGCGGGGATTTCCCTGGCTGGCGCTGCCGTTGAGTTGGGTGTGGCTGTTGCTCCACGGCTTGTGGATCGCGGGCCTAATGGCGGCCGGGGTCAATGCCTTGGGGGTGTTCCTGCTCCAGCTCGCGAACGCGGGCGGTTCGGCGTATGTCGCCTTCCAAATGCTGCTCGGAGTGGCGGTGGGATTCGCGGGACGCCGCCTTCGTCAAATGGCCGCCGAGCGTCGAGGCTACGCTTACCGCTGCACCATCGAGGCGCGGGACGGGGCGGGGGCCATTGCCAAGCTGGTCGCCGTGGGGGGGCAGCCCCTGGCCGAATGGCGGGCGCGGCGGATGTGGATCGTTCCGGACTTCATTCCGCGCTCGGTGCGTGGATTGGCGGCGGTAGCGATCCTCACGCTGAAGGCCGCGTTGCGGTTCCGGTTGGTGGTGGTGGTGTTGGTGCTCTTGCTGACGGTGGTGGTTTTCCTGCCGGTGATCATCAAGCACGACGGTTCGGCGCAGGGATTCACCCAGATTCTGATCACCTACACGCTCACCAGTATCACCGGGCTGCTGGGATTTGCGACCTTGTGGCTGGCCTGTGGCACGCTCGCGCGCGATGTGGAGGACGCCACGATGCAGGTGGTCTGTACCAAACCGGTGCCTCGCTGGCAGGTGTGGTTGGGGAAGTGGACCGGGATCATGCTGTTGAACCTCGCGTTCCTGACCGTCACCGGCGTGACGTTGTACGCGCTTCTGCACTGGAAGGCTTCCAGTCTTTCCCCGGCCGAACAACAGGTGTTGCGGGAGGAGGTGTTGGTCGCCCGGGGAGCGCTCCGCGAACCTCCGGCCGACTATGAGAAGGAAGTGGAGGAACTATACCAGCAGCGCCTGAAGGAAAACGCTTCCGAAATCACCGGGGTCAAGGATCTGAAGTTTCTCCGGGAACAAATCCGCGAGGGCCTCAAGGCCGGCGACCAATACGTGCCGCCCGGAGAATATCGAATCTGGCGCATTCCGTTTGGTCGTCGGGCGGCGCGTCTGGCCCACGAGCCGCTGCAGTTGCGGGTGAAGTTCTACTCGCCCAATGCCGTGGGGACGACCACGCCGCACCGGTTTGAATGGAACGTGGGCAGCGAGAGCCGGGCGCCGTTCACGTTTGCCAACAGCTTCGCCCCGGAATCTCCCACCACCTTCCCGATTGGAACCAACCTGCTGGGCGCCGACGGCATCCTGACCGTCATGGTGTTCAACCTGAACGATCAGGCCGTTCTCTTCCCGCTCGAAGATGGCCTCGAAGTGCTCTATCCGGTCGGCGGTTTCGCCCCCAACTTTGTCCGGGGATTCGTCATCATCGCGTGTTGGTTGGGCCTGCTGGCCTCCATCGGTCTTTTCGCCGCTTCCAAGCTTCAGTTCAGCGTCGCCGCCTTCGTCTCGCTGGGAATCCTGCTCGTCGGATTGTCCAGTGGAACCCTCAAGCAGGTGGTGGAACAACGGGGCATCATGGACGTGGACCACGAAACCGGTCAGGTCGAGGCCCAGAACCTCATCAACCGCGTGGCGGTGGTCTTGTACGGTGGGGCGCAGAAACTGATCGAACTGATCACTGGCTACGACCCGGTGAGCGCGCTCAGCACCGGACGGGACATTCCGTGGGGACGCCTGCTGCAGGCGGTGGTGTTGGTGGTGGGCGTGGCGGGCGGATTTTTTGCAATGCTGGGTATCTGGATCTTCACCCGGCGGGAACTGGCGGCCCCGATCTAGCCATGAACGCGCGCAAAGTAGTATTGGCGATGGTGATCGTGGTTTCTCTGGTGGCGGCCGGTTTCATCCAGCGCAGCTTGAACCAGGAACGGGAGCGGCTCGGACTGGCGCGCACGGCGGTGATCAGCAATGCGCCGCCGGTGCTAGCCTTCACCACGGTGGCGCTCGGCGCCTTCCGCGGTCTCATCGCCAACGCGCTCTGGGTCCGCGCCAACGACCTGCAGGAAGAGGGCAAGCACTTCGAAGCAGTGCAGTTGGCCGATTGGATCACCAAGCTTCAACCCAACAGCGATGCCCCCTGGATCTTCCAGGCGTGGAACATGGCCTACAACATCTCGGTGAAATTCCCCGAACATGCCGACCGCTGGCAGTGGGTGCTCCGCGGCATCGAGCTGCTGCGGGATGAAGGACTCCGTTACAACCCCAACCGGGCGCTCCTGTATCGCGAACTAGCGTGGTTCTTTCAGCACAAGATGGGCGCCAACCTGGACGACGCCCACAACTACTACAAAACCCAGTGGTACAAGAAAATGAACGAGGTCCTGCCCTCCGGCCGGGCCGATTACGCCCTCCTCCTCGATCCGCCGACACCGGAGGACCAGGAACGGGTGCAGAAGCTCATCACCGAGTTCCGGCTGGATCCGCGGATGATGCAGACCGTCGATGACACTTACGGTCCACTCGACTGGCGGTTGCCCGAAGCCCACGCCATCTACTGGGGGATGGCCGGTATCGAGAACTCGGATGCCCAGGACAAACTTCCTCTGCGTCGCAACATCTTTCAGTCGATGCAGGCCGCTCTGCATCACGGCCGGATCATCACCAACCGCCTGACCAATCTGCCCGATCTGCGGCCCAACCTCGACATCATTCCCAATGCCTCGCGGGCTTATGAGGATGCCATCGCGGCCGAGTCGGAGGACAACAAGGAGCATCTCGCCCGGCCGCACCGCAACTTCCTCAAGGATGCCATCTATTTTCTCTATGCGAACAACAGACAGACCGAGGCCCAACAGTGGTTCAACTATCTTCGGGATAAATACGGCATCGGCCCGCACACCGGCATCGATCCGGATGCCACCATGGAGACCTTCGCGCTGGGAAAGATCGAGGAGGACGTCAACGAAACCTCCCGCGACCGGGTGACTCAGGCGCTTCAGGGTCTAATTGCCACCGCCTTTGACCAATTGGCGCAGGGCGATTCCGACCAATACACCGGACTCGAGCGTATGGCGGCCAAGGTGTACCAACTTTACGAATCCAAGGTGAAATTGCCGGCCCAGGCCCAGCGGATCGCCCTACCGCCGCTTTCCGAGATCAAGCGCGACGTCTTGCTCGAAATGCTGCGACCGGATCCGGAGGTGAATCCGGAATACCAGGCGCGTTTGCGCACCGAGCTCAATCTTCCGGCCGATTTTGGCATTCCGGCCACCAATGCAGCACCGGCCAACCCCTCCTCGCCGGCCACCAATGGGCCGGGGGGCTGAGGGGCGGCCATGAATCCCACCGCCGCGAGTACGGCCTATGTGGGTGAGGCGGGCCGCGCTTACCACGAAGGCAAACGGGCGTTGCCGGAGGTGGCGGTTCCGTGGGTAGTCCGAGCCCGGGCTGACTTGTTCCAACCCTTCCTCCAGCCGGACCATTCCGTTCTGGAATGGGGCTGCGGTTTTGGTTGGAACCTGGCCGGACTGCGTTGCGCCCGGCGGACGGGATATGACGTGGCGGTGCAACTGGAATCCGTGGTACGCGCGGCCGGGATCGAGTTTGTGGCGGATCCGACCCATCTCCCGAAAGACGCCTTCGATGTCGTGATCTGTCATCACGCCCTGGAACATGTTCCCGATCCGCTGGCGGTGCTGGAGACCCTGCGGCGAGTGCTGAAGGCCGGGGGCACGCTCCTGCTGGCCGTGCCGTTCGAAAAGGAACGCCGCTACCGACGCTTCGATCCGCAGGAACCGAACCACCACCTGTTCTCCTGGAACGTCCAGACGTTGGGGAACCTGCTTGGCGTGGCGGGCTGGGACCTGCGGAGCCTGGGGCTGCGGGCCTACGGATACGATCGACGCGCGGCGTTGCTGGCGGTCCGGTTTCGGTTGGGCGAAAGGGGATTCCGCGGGCTGCGCGCGGCGTTGCGGATTCTGTTTCCGCTGCGGGAGGTGGCGGCGGTAGCGGTTCCGGTGAGCCGGTCGTAGCCGCTGGCTGACCGAGGCGCCTCTTTTGCGCTTTCGCCCACGGTTTAAGAGCCCGTTATCTGATATGCATCGAAATCGACCAACCGCTCGTTGGTAAGCTCTGACTTCCTGGGCGGTTCGACCCAAAAAAGAAACTATGGATCCCCTGTTCCCGTTGGGACTCAAAGAGCGATCCATCCCCTTCCTCAAAGCTCTAAAAGCCAAGCTCCAAACTCCAAAGAAACTCCAAGTTCCAACCTCCCAGCCTCCAAGACTCGCTTCCCCGGTCGGTTCGGGCGGAAACCGGGAGTCAGGAGCTGGGAACTGGGCTGTTGGAGCTTCTTGGGGACGCCTCTCCGTTTTTGGGAAGTAGTGAAGGACGGTCTGGTGAGGAACCGTGTAGGCTCGGCTGTCCTCAGCCGACCGTGCGCTTTGGCCGCGCGAGCGGAGGTCACCTGGAGGCAGCGGGAACGAGTGGAACAGGGGATGGAGTGCGCCCGGGCCCTCCACGGCCGAGGGGTCGGCTAGAGACCGAGGGTCTGCTGGGGACAGCCGACGCTACAGGCTTTCCGCTTCGGCTCTCCGTCGTCCGTCCTCTGTCCTCCCTCTCTTCTCCTCGGCTTCACGGCCTCGCTAAAAACTGAGAGGCGCCCCCTTCTTGGGCGCTGGGGATTTGCGCCTGGCCAACAGGCCGCCTTCCCGCCAAGTTCAGGCCATGACCGCGGTGGAAACCAAACCGAATCCGGCCCCGGTGATTCCCGGCGTGCCGACATCGGTGCTGACCAGCGTCGGTCCTACTTTGGAGGACTCTGTCCCGCGGCGCTGGACCTACG
>CAYYSX010000177.1:0-12279 GCA_964474315.1 uncultured Verrucomicrobiota bacterium
GACGACCCACGCCCTGTCCCCAACGCCTCGTTTCCGGGTGGTCCGGGCCGGAACCGGGAGCTTGAAGCTTGGATTTTGGGATTTCTTTGGACCTTGGGATTTGGAGCTTGGAGCTTCCCGCCCGCTTTCTCCGGTCGATAGGCCAAACTCCAGGGGCGTCCGAATTTGCGGAAATACCTGAAACCTGCCTGACCTGCTCCGGGTACTGGTGCCATCATGCCGTCCGGCCGCAGACGGGGCCCACGATGACCGATCCGGCCCAGTTTGAAACGTTCCTGGTCGCTTACCAGGACTTGGTGTTCAACACCGCTGCCCGCCTCTTGGGAAATGACGCCGAAGCGCAAGACGTCGCGCAGGAGGTGTTCCTGCGGGCTTGGAATCATTTCCCCGAACTCGCGGGCAGCGCCACGGCAGGTGGCTGGCTTAAAACCGTCACCCGCAACCTTTGTCTCAACCACCTTCAGCGGTATCGATCCCGCTGGAAAATGTTTAGTGAACTCGGTGGGGACAACGAAGAAGGCGACGCGCGCCCGGTTGAATTTGCGGCCCCCGACACCCTGGAAGCGACCCTCCTGACCGCGGACCAACGCCAGTTGGTGGAACAAGCCCTGGCCAAACTTCCGGCCGACCAACGTGTAGCCTTGGCACTGTATCATTTTGAGGGCATGGATTATGCAGAGATTGCGACGCACCTCGGGGTGTCCCTCGGGAAAGTCAAAACGGACATCTTCCGCGCCCGCGAAACGTTGCGAAAAAAGCTGCAACCAGCCCGCGATTCGGTGGGTGTTTAGAATGGAGCATCACATGAAGGAAGGACCTCGACATCACGATCCACTGGCGTCCTGGACGGACCAGGTGCTCAAGCAACTGCCGCCCCGGCCGGCGCCATCGTCGCTCGCTCCCCGGGTCCTGGCCGCCGTGGCCCGCTGCCGGGCGCTGCCGTGGTACCGGCAACCGTGGTTCTCCTGGCCCCTGTCGGTTCGTCTCCTGACCGCCTTTGCTGCGTCGCTCGTCCTCGGTTTAGGAATCGGGTTGGTCCTGCCCCACGCCGATGCTGTCAGCCTCGCTTCCGCCAAGCAGGCCGCCTCGCAGTTGGAGACGGTGCGGGAAGTTCACGCGACGGCGGGCATCCTGAAAAGCCTGGGGAACGCTCTGCTCCTGGTGCTCCAGAGCTTGAATGGTTGGGTGCTGGCCGCACTGCTGGGAGCGTTTGCCTTGCTATGGTCCACGACCCTCGGGCTGGGAACCGTCTGCTGGCGTCTCGCCTCCGGTCCTCGCTGACTGTCCAACCCTGCCTTGTATGAACCGTTTTCTACCTCCGCTTTCCTCGACGCGGCTGTTGCTCGTCGTCTTTCTGACTCTCTCCGCCCTGGCGCAGGATCCACCGCCTACCCCGGTCGAGCCCGCCCCGGTGACCCCACCCGCGGAACCCGCGGCAACTCCGGCCATTCCGGAAACGCCACCGGACCCCGAGACGAAAGAGGGGCAGTACAGCGTCCAGTTGGATTTCCGCTTCCACAACAACTCCGCCGACGTCATCCAGACCGGTGTTCCTGTTCACGTCAAAACCAACGAGGTGGTTCCCCAGGTGGTGGTCTTCCAATCCTCGGCCACCATCGACGGCGAGGTCGAAGGACAGGTGGTGGTGATCGGTGGCGAAGCGAAAATCAACGGGCGCGTGGGCGGCGACGTGGTGAATGTCGGCGCCGGAATCGTTCTGGGGCCGGAGGCCCGCGTGGACGGCAATACGATCGGGGTCCTGGGCGGCGTCCAGATGGGTCCCAACTCGGTAGTGGGAGGTAACGCCGTGGGCGTGCTGGGGGGCGTTCGCAAAGCACCCGGGGCGCGGGTCGAGGGCCAGACCGTCAACGTGGCGTTGGGAGATTGGGTCGGTCCCGATGGACTGGGGTTACCCGATTGGCTCAAGACGACGCTCACCGAAATCGCCCTGAAACTGCGGCCGCTTTCCTTCCGAGTAGGATGGGTGTGGGTGGTGGCGGCGCTGTTTTTTGCTCTCCACGCCCTCCTGCTCTTTGCCGCGCCCGCCGTGGTCCGTTCCGTGGTCACCACCTTGTCGGAACGCGGCGCCACCGCCTTTCTCCTGGGCCTGCTGGCTTTGCCGCTGACCGCCCTGCTCTCGCTCCTGCTCACCGCCACCGGGATCGGCCTGCTGGTGGTGCCGTTCCTCTGGGCGGCCCTTTTCTGCGCGGGCCTCGCCGGGAAGGCAGGGCTCCTGCAGTTCCTGGGAACCGCCCTGGGCCGTGGCGCGAAACAGGAAGTCCCGCCCCTCGCGGCCCTCCTCATTGGGTCGGTGCTGTTGTCGGTGCTGTATCTGATTCCGTTCTTCGGTCTGCTCTTCTGGATGACCTTCACGCTCTGGGCGCTCGGAGCCGCGTTACTCGCGCTATCCAGCCGGTTCCGCAAAGAAACGCCTCCGGCCGGACCGGTGACGCCCCGCTGGAACCCGCCTCCGCCGACTCCGGCGCCGGTTCCCGATACGGCGGCAACGAGCACGATGACTCCCGGCGGCGCCTCGGCCCAGTCAATGGGTCTGGCCTCCGGCGGTCCCGCGGGCACGCCGTTGAGTGCCGTGGTTCCCGATGCGGCCAGCCCGGATCCGGCCACTCCCAACCCGGCGGAACCCCCGTTAACCACCCAGCCACTGCTCCTACCGCCCCCTCCTCCGCTTTCGGTTCCCGATGCGCTGACCCTGCCCCGGATCGGATTTCAAGAGCGGGCCCTGGCGACCCTCATCGACTGGGCTTTGCTCGGAATTCTGATCGCCTGGTTCGACATCGACCGGCTGAAACCCGTGCTCATTCTCGCCTACTTCGCCGGCCTGTGGGTATGGCGCCAGACCACTGTGGGCGGAATCATCCTGCGGCTGCGGGTGGCCCGGCTGGATGGCCGGCCGATCGATGTGGCGACGGCATTGGTCCGTGCTCTGGGTGCGCTGTTCGGCAGTTTGGCCTTGGGCCTCGGCTATTTCTGGTCCGGTTGGGATCCCGAGAAGCAAGGCTGGCACGACAAGATTGCCGGGACCGTGGTGGTGAAGCTGCCGAAGACGCAGTCGTTGGTCTGATGGCAGAGGAAAGCGAACCGGGCCTCTCACTCACTGGAAGGACGGTCCCTGTCCCTGGCTCAGGGCCTGGTTTTCCGCAGGGCGGGAAGGAGCGAGGACGCCGCACCCTCCTGCGGGGATGAGAGCACAGCAGAAAAACCTTGACCCTACATGGGCGGAGGAGAGGATCGGTAAGAATAAGCACTACGACAAAGCTAAAGCTCCTTTTCCGCGGCGCCTGGCCCGCCAATTCTTATTAGGGATTCCTATGTTCTCCACGCTGATTTCAGCGGACCCATCCGCCGCAGGTGAACGTGAAGTCCATAACCAGGCTAGTCCTTGCGCCAGTGCTTCGGCGGGGCTGCACGCTGGCGCAGGCACTTATGATCGGCGTCTCCGGACACTTGCGGACACTGCGGAAACCTCCCGACGGGCGGCCGCTGGAGTCCGGTCAACTGAGTTAGGATCGTGTTACGATTGAACACCAAACCAAGATGAAATCCAAGAATCCGACCCGAAGAATGGGATTGGCTGTCCTGACCGGCGGCCTGGCGTTTGTGGGCAGCGTCGAAGCCACGGAACTGCTCGTGGATGGCAGCCTCGAAAACACCACCAACAGCAGCAATCCGTTGGTCCGGTTGGGCGGTACGGAAAATCCCGGCCTGGACGGAGGCTGGAGTCTCTTCAGCTCCTATCTTTACTCGTCCAACTACGCCGGCCCGGCTCCCGAGGGCGCGGGCCTCCAGTTCCTCCGGCCCTATCCTTCGGGCACTTACGGGATCACTCAGAGCAGCACGAACCTGACGCAATGGGTCAGCCTGACCAACGGGACGTCGCTCACCCCTGCCAAGATCGACAACGGCGACGGCCAGTTCACCGTCGCAGCTTGGTTTTGCACCTACCGCGGGGACAACGACAACAGCACGCTGACCCTCTCCTTTCTCGACGACTCGGAAGCCGTCATCGGCGAGCCGATCCTGCTGGGTGGATTCGATTTCGTGGCCGCCCTGCCCGAGATCGACAACGGCCGCTATTTCAACGCCCGCGAATGGGGTCGGGATTCGGCCGGCGGAACCATTCCCGCGGGCGCCCGCACCGCCCGCGTTTCCCTCGACTCCGCTTCCCTCAGCGGCGCCCCGGACGGCTATGTGGATCTCATTTCGCTGGATGTCGTAGATCAGGGGGCGACGACACCGATTGTCAGCGCCTCCGATCCCGCGCCGAACGCGGTGGCCGTGGGGCCGGTCGTCAACCTGAGTGTCACGCTCCAGGACCGGGCCACCGCCGTGGATCCGGATTCGATCCAGTTATACTTAGATGACGTCCAGGTCCCCGCTCCCACCATCGAGAAGACCGGCACCAGCACCGTGGTGCGGTACGCCGCCGGATTGCTTCCGGCTTTGTCCGTACACAACTACAGCATTGTGTTCGGCAACGACGCCACGCCCCCGATCACCCAGACTAATACCTTCCACTTCACCGTCGCTGATTATCTGACGCTTCCGGCCGAATTGAGAAGCCCGCTCGGGTCCGAGGATTCCAATCAACCGGGCTTCAACGTCAGCGTGTATCAGGTGGAAACCCTCTTCCAGGAGGACCCGGCTCCGGCGCAGATCAACCTGCCGGCCAGCATCGCCTTTTCCGAGGCGGTACTCGAGGGGCTCGCCGGCCCGAATGTGGCGGACCTCTCCGGCGCCGCCGCCGGAAACACATTCGCGGTGCCGGGCGTCATCGATTGGGTCAACTTCATCGGTGCGACCGCAAATTTCCCGTTCGACCAACCGTTTCCTGGTATTCCAGGCATTCAGCTTAGCGAGGATAGCTTCGTGCATGAGGTCGAGACCTTCCTCCGCTTCCCAGCCCCGGGTTACTATCGGATGGGCATCAACAACGAAGACCAGTTCCGGCTCAGCGCCGCTACCTCGGGCCAGGTCGTGCTCCAACTCACCGCCCCCACGAACCTGGTCATTCCCTGCGTGCCCATCGGAACCAACATCACCCAGCTCCAATTCGGCGGCAGCCTCCCCTTGTCCCCGCTGACCGCGCCGGTGGTGTACGCGACTTCCAGTGGCAATCCGGATGACGCGTGCTCCCTCGCGAACGACACCAGCCTGGCGGGCAAGATCGTGTTGCTCGACCGCGGCGGCGACCTGTGCGATTCCGCCACCAAAGCCGAGCAGGCGCAGATGGCGGGCGCCGTGGCCGTGCTGCAGACCACGCCGGACGACACCGGGTTCCCGTTTCGACTCGGGGACATCAACACCAACGTCCGCATCCCCGTCTTCGTGATCGCGGAGAACTACGGAGCCAGCCAACTCAAGTCCTACTTGGCCAACGGCACTCCGGTGACCGCCACCCTCCAGGGGGATCCCCACCCGCGCATTGCGGAATGGGATGGGCCGAAAGGTTTTGGAGCGGTGGACGTCCGGTTTGGATTCGCCGTTCCCGAGGCCGGGGTTTATCCGCTGCGGCTGGTCTCGGGTCAGGCCGCCAATGCCGCGAATCTCGAATGGTTCACCATCCAGCCGGACGGCACTCTCCTCCTGGTGAATGACACGAACCACCCCGACGCCTTGCTCGCGTTCCGCTCACGAACCTTCGCTCCCCCGCCCGTGTTGAATCCACCCACCCTCTCCGAGGGTTCCGTGACGATTTCCTGGACCGGTGCCGGGACCCTGGAAGAAGCGACGACCCTGACGGGGCCATGGGAACCCTCTGCCAATCAAAACAACCCGCAGACCGTGCCACCCGCCGACGACGGCAAGTTCTATCGTGTCCACCCATAGCGGATCGCGAATCCGTTTTTGGAACAGGACCTCCATATCAATCGTTGCGAAAGTACGTACGTGTAGCGTGCGGTGTCCTCACCGTACCACCGGCGTGCCCTCATCAAGTGGTGTGAAGGTGCTTTCGCAACGATTGATAGGAGAACCATAAGTCGCCTGTCCCGCCACGGGTCCTCTCCGAAGAGGCGCCGTTGGGTGTGCCCTGGCGCTCTGTCCGCCCCGGCCCGTTACGGGGTTTTCCTACCGCCCTATGGTGCCCCTTGCCGAAGCTCGGCCGGAGACGTCCCCCCCTCGGGCAACGGGCCGGCCATCGGCGGTGTTTCGAAGAAACGCCCGTCCTCGATCAACCGCGGATCTCCCGTGCGTCTCAGTTCGTCCAACAGGCGCTTCTCCAAGGCCGCTTGAACCGCCGCCAACGCCGACTGGCCCGCCCGGTTGGTCATCTGATGGGGATCGGTTTTCAAGTCATACAACTCCAGACGCGGACGCAGCCCGTACGCCTGGGTGTACCAGGGACGCCACACCGGATCGTTCCGCACGCCCACCAGCCAAGCCTTGGTGGGACCGGCATCCTCGTCGGGAAGCGTCACGCGCGTCTGCTCGGCGATTTCAGCCGCCGTGGGTGGGTGGTCTCCATCCAACCGATACGGTTCGCCCAAGGGCCATCGGTCCGGTTGGAAGTTGAGAATCAACAAATGGTCGGGAGTCCGGATGGCCCGCTGCGGATAGGGAAGGTATCCGTCCCGGGCATTCTCCACATGCCGTTCGCGCCCCACAAATACCGCCGTCCGCGTTGGGTCGATCTGGCCAGACCGGGACGACGTCAACAGTGGAACCAGGCTGCGTCCGGTCATGACCGCGGGCACTGGTAGGCCGGCCAATTCCAGAATCGTGGGCGCCAGATCGGTCAGGCTGATCAAGTCATCGACGACCCGTCCGCCCGGGGCGCCGCCCCAGCGGATGACCAACGGCACCTGCGAGCCGAAGTCGTAGAGATTGCATTTCCCGTGGGGAAAACCTGGGGCGCCATGATCGCCGCTGACCACGACCAGCGTCCGCTCCAATTCGCCCAGGGCTTCCAGCCGGGCGATCAGGATTCCGAGCGCCGCATCGAATGCCATCACTTCACCAAAGTAGTCGGCCAGATCTTCGCGCACCTCCGGCACATCGGGCAGGAAGGGCGGCAGCCGGCCTCGGAATTCATCGGGATCGAGGCCCCATAGTTTCCGGCCGGAGTCGCGGGCCCAGATTCGGTGGGTATTCACGGGGCCAAACCAGTAACAGAACGGCCGGTCGGCCGGACGTGTTGCCAGGAACGAATCAAAGTTGGCCCGCACTTCCCCTAATAGTGTCGCCTTGGCCGCCTCCACGCTCTGTCCTTCCGCCACCATTGCGGTGGCTTGAAGGGAAAACTGACCGAACCGCACCCCGGCCGTCTCGAAGGCCTGTTGGCGGACACCAAAGGGTGCATCCACCGGAGTGCCGGGCGACCAGACCTTGTACGTTTTTCCGATATGATACCCGGCCTCACGCAGTAGGAGCGGCCAGGAAGGATGGGTTCCGTCCCAGACCGCCCCGCGCAGAATCGACGCCCGTCCGGTTCGCCAAAAATGTTGGCCCGACAGGAGAGCGCTTCGGGAAGGTGTGCAGGAAGGAGCCGAGACAAACGCGCTGCGGAACAGGACTCCTTCCCGCGCCAACCGGTCCACGTTCGGAGTGCGGACCAAGTCATTCATCGTTCCTGGTCCGTCCAGGCGGGCATAGGCACCGGCATGCCGACCCCAGTCATCCGCAAAGACGAAAAGGATGTTGGGCCGGGAGCCGGGGGGTGCTTCGGCGGCGGTCAACGATCTCGGCCACCCGCAGTGGAAGGAGACCAGCGCCAGGATCAGCCGGCAAATAGCGATGGAGGGAATGGGCCGGTTCCCCATTGGGAAGCTGAGTTTCATAGGATTAATAGGGAAGCGAACGCTGTACCGCAGACCTCTGCGGTCTGCTGTGCCGCAGGTTTTTAACCTGCCCGTCCCGGTCCACGGGCAGGCTGAAAGGCCTGCGGAACAGCAGACAGAAAATGTCTGCGGTACACCCAGCGCGGTTCAAGCCAGCTCGCGGAAACGTCGGACCCGGCCCTCATCCGCCACCGAGATGGCGTATTCCGACGCCGCCAGGGTCCTTCCCATCGGCACCCGGGTGTTCCGGAACTCCATCCGGCTCTCCCGGGTGGTGCTGGCCGAAACGTGAAATTCCTTCGCCCCGCTTTCCCGCAGAATTCGCGACAGATTGCGTTCGGTAATCCCTCCCCCCGGAACCACGATCAGGCGGTCGCCAGCCCGCCCGACCAACTCGGTGATCAGGTCCAACCCTTCCAGCGCCGATTTTTCCTGACCCGACGTCAGCACGCGTGCGCAACCGACACTCACCACCGCCTCCAGCGCCGCTCGCGGATCCTGGGTCAGGTCAAAGGCCCGATGAAACGTGACGGGCAACGGTCGCGCCAAATCGACCAGTTCGCGGGTGCGGGCGACATCGACCGTGCCGTCCGGAGACAATAGCCCGAAAACGAAAAGGTCCGCCCCGCGTTCCTTGAGAAGCAGGAGGTCACGGCGCATCACTTCGAATTCCGCGGGCGTGGCACAGAAGTCTCCGGCACGCGGCCGGATCATGACCGCGATCGGCAGCGTCACGCGACGGCGAACGACTTCCAGCAATCCCGGGCTGGGCGTAAGCCCCCCTTCCCCGAGGGCGGAACACAACTCGATTCGGTCGGCACCGCCCGCTTGCGCGGCTTCGGCCGATTCCACGGAATCCACACACACTTCCACCAGACAACGGGACATCGGAGTCAGGAAAAGATCAGGCTCGTGCCTGAGCCAGAAAATTCCGGGTGATTTGCTGGACCCGCGGGTCGGGGCCTTGCGGGGTGGTGTACACGCTGGGCCGGAGATAGCCCGGCGGCGTGCTGAGGCCATCCCCCCACCAGATGGTCGAAGCATTGAAGACCACGTTTCTCCCAGGCCCGGGATACACGGTGGCGGTAAACACGCCGCCGTTGGGCTGGCCCGGCGCATCCTGGGTGGGACCCGTGGCAACGACTTCGAGTCCGGGAATCGGCGCCGGATCGCCGTGCCATTCCCAGCCCACCAATCCCGGAATCCCCTCCCCCTTCTGCATCCCGGTGCCGGCGAACAACCAGTGGTCGGGAGCCGCGCAAATCCAATCGGCTCCACCCGTCACCGGGCCGGTGCTGTGAGCGCCAATCAGTTCATTGGCATAGGGACGCTCGTGCGGCAGGGAAGCCATCGAGGCAAAATCACGGGTTCCCTGAGGTGGTCCAAAAACCCCCGTTCGCCCAAAGGTCCGCGCGCTCCGTCCCTGGGTATCCGGCGCCCAGGCGATCCGACCGCAGCAGGTGTTCCCGGAGAAAAATCCGACGCTGACGCCCGCCGCGACCGCGGCCTGAACATTCCGGAACATTTCCGGGGTCCAATACTCATCGTGCCCCACCGAGAGGAAACCCCGGCCCCGCAGCAATCCGCGTGGATCATGGTGGGTGTCGAGGTTGGAAATATAGGTAACGTCGTAACCTTGCTGTTCGAGCCAGAAGGCCACCGGGAATTCCCACAACAAAAACTCCCCGGACCCTTGCGACAACGGGGCGTCGAAAATCTGGCAGTAGCGTCCGTAAGGACGGTTGAAGCTCACCTCAACCCCGCCGCCCCAGTACCACTCGGTTTGACCGTCATCATATAGCGCGAAGTGGTCCGGCCAGCGGTTGTACGCCTGCCAGGTGGTGTCACTGCATTGGAAGAGGAAGTCCGCACGGCGATCGTCCCGGACAATGAAGATGACGTAACTCTGCCAGCCACCGCGTTCCGCCGTCAGCCGGCCGAGATACACCCCGCTGAGCCAGTCTTCGGGAATGCGCACGGTGGCGGAAGGCTCCCAGGCACAATCCCGCAGCCGGCGCGGGCCAACGGGCGGATCCGGCTGCACTCGACCGGGAAGCGGGCCGACTTCGTGCAAGCGCCGAGCTCCGGCTCCGCCGTACCAACCCAACCGGAAGAACTCGATCCGGAACGGCGAGGTCGGGTT
This sequence comes from uncultured Verrucomicrobiota bacterium, assembly GCA_964474315.1. Classification (GTDB taxonomy): domain Bacteria; phylum Verrucomicrobiota; class Verrucomicrobiia; order Limisphaerales; family UBA9464; genus UBA9464. Next base: position 9,940 of record CAYYSX010000177.1, read on the forward strand.
GGTGCTGACAAACAGCGTGAGTTCGTCACCGGCTCGAATCGACGTGTGGGAGCAATAGCCTTCAATCCACGGGCACCGCCAACGCGTGGCGGGATCGACCCCCGTTTTCACCAACTGCCAGTCGGGAAAACCCGGACGCCGATTCTCCTGGATGACCGGATTGGAGTCCGCAGTGGGTTTTGGGTTCGTGGCACAACCGACTAGGGCTGAAGCCGCTCCGGAAGCGGCAAGCTGCCGGAGGAAGTCACGTCGGTTCGGCTGCGGCTCGACTGGCATCGGGTTCAAGGTGACACGAGCGACCGTCAGTTTGCCAGACCGCGGTGCGCAGGAGCGGGTGGCTCGCCCCCCAGCAGCTCTACCCGGGATGGCCCGCTACGCCGTTCCCGCCGGCCGAACGCCAAACTCTCGCCGCCTGGAAGAACTCCGCGCAGACTCGTCGGATATGAACGACGGAACGCTCCTGCTCGGATTGGAGTGCGGCGGAACCCGGACTGTGGCGCTGGCGACCAACGCCAGCTTGAAGCCCGTGGGCCGCGTTGAAACCGGTCCCTGCAACCTGCGCTTGGTGACGGATGCGGAATTGGAGGCCCGCTTCCGGGAACTCGCGGGCCACTGGCCTCGCCCCGCAGCGGTCGGCATCGGTATGGCGGGAGTACGCGATGCGGACGACTGCGCCCGGATCGAGCGCATCGTTGAACGGGTCTGGCCCGGCGCAGCGCATCAGATTGATCATGACCTCGAGTCCGCCCTGGCCGCGGCCGAACTCGAGGGGGGCCGCCCTGGTTTGTCCCGCGTGATTGTGCTCAGCGGTACCGGATCCTGCTGTTACGGCCGGAACGCCCGGGATCAAACCGCAAAAGTCGGTGGCTGGGGACATTTGCTGGGGGATCGCGGCAGCGCCTACGATATCGCCTTTCGCGCTCTTCGTTCCGCCGCCCATGCCTTCGACCACACTGGAAAGTGGGGCCGCTTCGGCCAGCACGCGTTACGGCAACTTCAGCTCAACGAACCCAACGACTTGATCGCCTGGTTGCAAGCGGTGGGAAAAACCGAGGTGGCCGCACTCGCCCCAGCCGTCTTCGCCGCGGCCCAGGAAGGCGATCGAAACGCTCGACAGGTATTGACCAACACGGCCGATATCCTCGCCGGAGATGCGCTCGCCTGCGCCCGGCGTCTCCGGTCATTGCGCAGTCCGGTGCGGTTCGTCCTTACGGGAAGCGTCCTTCTGCGGCAGGTGAGCCTGGCTCGCGACGTGGGGCGCCGAATCCGGTCCACCGTTCCCCACGCCGTGGTGTCCCCCCTGGGGCGCGATTCGGTCTGGGGTGCCGTGGTGATGGCGCAACGAGCGCTCGGCTCAGCGCGGGCGCCCTATGCTCCAGTCCCGCCCGAGGAACCGCGGCCTTCCGGGGTGTCCTCACCCGTTCCCCGATCCCGCCAGCTCTCCCCCACGGAGCAACGCAACCCACGTTCCAACCACCTCGACCGGATGCCTTTGGTCGATGCCATCGACCTGATGTTGGACGAAGAAGCCCGGATTTCTGCGACGCTTCGAAAACATCGTCGGCAGCTCAAGGAATTGATCCAACGAGTGGTGAAAGCGCTGGAGTGCGGTGGTCGGCTATTCTATGTGGGTGCCGGTACCAGCGGTCGGCTGGGAGTGCTCGACGCCAGCGAATGCCCGCCAACGTTCCGAACACCACCCGACTGGATCCAGGGCATCATGGCCGGCGGAGAGAGAGCCCTGCATTCGGCGGTGGAAGGCGCAGAAGATGATCTCGAGGCCGGCCGGCGGGCGATGGAAGCGCGTCGGGTTGGTCCCCGGGACGTGGTGGTTGGTCTGGCGGCCAGTGGACGCACCCCCTTCGTCTGGGGGGCGCTGGCGGCCGCACGGTCGCGAAAAGCCACCACCGGGTTGATCTGCTTCAATCCTTATCTGGAGTTCGCCCCCGGTCAGAAACCCGACGTGGTGCTCGCGGTGAATGTCGGCCCCGAAGTCCTCACCGGTTCGACCCGGCTCAAGGCCGGCACGGCGACCAAGCTGATCCTGAACACCCTTACCACGCTGACCATGGTCCGCCTCGGGAAGGTGCGGAGTAACCTCATGGTCGATCTAAACCCCTCCAATGCGAAGCTGCGTGACCGCGCCTGCCGGATGGTCATGGAACTGACGGGTGTGGACCGCCCGATGGCGGAATCGGCGCTGATCCAAGCCGGCTGGGTCATTACGACTGCGGTGAAGGCCCTCGGCCGCCGCTAACCGGTACGGAGTCCAGTCCGGCGGGTCCGGCGGGGGTGCATCTTGACACTGACGGCGATGGGGAGCCGGGGCGAAAGCTCCAA
>CAYYSX010000178.1:0-12241 GCA_964474315.1 uncultured Verrucomicrobiota bacterium
CCCAAGATCTCCCTCCCTGGGACGGTTCGAGCGGAACCCGGGTGTTGGGAGCTTGGGTCTTTGGAACTTCTTTGGAGCTTGGAACTTGGACCTTGGAGCTTCCGTATCCCCCTTCGGACTCACTATTTCACGCGATTGACTATCCGGACCCCACTCCTAGCCTCGCCTCCAGTTTCAAACCAGTTTTCCTCCGAAATCATGCCTGCTCCCTCCAAAACCGAAGCCCGTAACACCGAATCGAAGGCCGCCCCCGAAGGCGAAGCGTCCCGCCTCAACCTCCAGAAGCAGCGCGACCTCGACAGCGCCATCTCCACCATCACCAAGTCCTTTGGCGACGGCGCCATTATGCGCCTCGGTTCGCAGGTCATCCGCCCGATCGAGGTCATCCCCACCGGCGCCCTGGCCATCGACTTGGCCCTCGGTGTGGGCGGGGTGCCACGGGGCCGCATCGTGGAAATCTACGGACCGGAATCCTCCGGCAAGACGACTCTGATGCTCCACCTCATCGCCAACGCCCAGAAAGCCGGGGGCGTGGCCGCCTTCGTCGATGCCGAGCACGCGTTGGATCCGGCCTACGCCAAGAAGCTCGGAGTCAACCTCGACGACCTGCTCGTGTCCCAGCCCGATTCCGGCGAAGAGGCGCTGAGCATCTGCGAGACGCTCGCGCGTTCGAATGCGCTCGACATCATCGTGGTGGATTCCGTCGCCGCCCTGGTGCCCAAGGCGGAGCTCGAAGGCGAAATGGGTATGGCCACGATGGGCATGCAGGCCCGGCTCATGTCCCAGGCGCTCCGCAAGCTGACGGCCATCCTGCACAAGGCCAAAACCACCTGTCTGTTCACCAACCAATTGCGCGAGAAAGTCGGGGTGATGTTCGGCAGTCCGGAGACGACTCCCGGCGGCAAGGCACTGAAGTTTTATGCCAGCGTCCGTATCGACATCCGGCGCAAGGAAGCGCTCAAGGACAGCGCCGGCAATACCATCGGGAACCACGTGAAGGTGAAAGTGGTGAAAAACAAGGTCGCACCGCCCTTCACGGAGGCCGAGTTCGACATCTACTTCAACCAGGGGATCGACAAGGAAGGTTCGTTGCTGGAGGTCGGCCAGGAAGTCGGAGTCGTGGAAAAGAAAGGGGCTTGGCTGCAGTTTCAGGGCGAACTGATCGGACAGGGCAAGGAAGCCGCGCGTCGGGCCCTCACCGAAAAGCCCGAACTCGCGCAGAAGCTGAGGGAGGCGATTCTGGCCAAGCGGGCCGCGGAGGCGGTTCCGCTAGCCAAGGCGGCGTGAGGGGGAAGGCCGAACCCAAGGCTCCCAAGCCCAAAGAAGTTCCCAACCGCGAGTGCCGATAGCCAAAATCGAGGCTCTTTCCAGGTTCCATCGATTCGTGTGCATTCGTGTTGATTCGTGGTCCAATTCGCGATGCCTCCCCCATCCAAACCGCCTCCGTTGCGCTCCCGCCGTCGCGTCTTATCCGAATGGCGTCGGGTGGACCTGACCGACGCCGAGACGGCTCGGGCCGTCCAAGGACGGCCCGTGAGGGAAATCCTGACCGGGGTAATGCAAGGGATCGGACTGGAAAAAAAACGCGCCGAATCCCACATCATGACGATCTGGAAACAAGCCATCGATCCGGCGGTGACTGCTCATGCCGAGCCGGACGGGTTGGTCAAGGGAACCCTCTTCGTGAATGTGGACAGCAACGTCTGGCTGCATGAGATCAACCGCTACCGGCGCCGGGAAATCCTGGAACGGCTGCAGCACGTCCTCGGACGCGAGACGATCCGGAAGATCAGCTTCCGGTTGGGGTGACCAAGGATTCAGCAGCGGCGCCATGGAGCGGAAGGAGCCCAGATGTTGGGAGCTTGGGTTTTGGAACTTCTTTGGAGCTTGGAGCTTGGAGCTTGGCTTTTGGAGCTTTGTGCCCCGGTCCTCATCGCGATCCTGGTAAGGACCGTGTCAAGATGCCCCCCAGCGAGTGGGTCGTTTCTCTGGAGTCGCGCGACTTGAGGGAGAAGAGAATGAACTGGAGCCCTTTGTGGCGGGACGTTGCTGCGGGTCACAGACCCGCGCTCCGGCCGCGCAGCAGCGCCCCAGCCTTTCGCCTTCCCGCTTGCCCCTGCCGGAGCACCGCCGTTTTAATCTCCACCCGCTCGCGGCCCGCGACCCAGCGGCCACCGGCAATCGCACATCGCCATTTCTTCCATGTCCTACACCACCTGCACTGTTCCGCCCGGAAACAAGATCTCCATCCAAGCTGGCAAGCTCAACGTCCCCGACCAACCCATTATCCCGTTCATCCGCGGTGACGGCACGGGACCGGACATTTGGGCGGCCGCGGTTCGGGTGCTGGATGCCGCGGTGCAGAAAGCCTACGGAGGCCAGCGGAAGATCTCCTGGATGGAGGTTTTTGCCGGCGAGGAGAGCTTCAAGCGGTTCAACAACTGGCTGCCCGACGACACGGTCGCCGCGTTCAAGGAATTCCTGGTGGGCATCAAAGGTCCTCTCACCACGCCCATCGGCGGCGGCATCCGCTCCCTCAATGTCGCCCTGCGCCAGATGCTCGACCTCTACGTGTGCCTGCGGCCGGTACAGTACTTCACGGGCGTCCCCAGCCCGGTGAAGCATCCGGAAAAGGTGAACATGGTGATCTTCCGCGAAAACACCGAGGACATCTATGCCGGCATCGAATACGCCGCTGGCACGCCCGAGGTGCAGAAGATCCTCGACTTCCTGGCGAAGGAATTCCCAAAAGAGTTCGCCAAGATTCGCTTCGGCACGCAGCCCGCCGCGGAGGAATTTTGGAAGGCCGTGGGTGCCACCGGTTTTCCGACCGACGTCCAGGTAGGGCTGGGGCTCAAACCCGTCAGCTACTCGGGCAGCGTTCGTCTCATCCACAGCGCAATCAGCTATGCCATCAAGAGCGGGCGCAAATCCGTGACGCTCGTCCACAAGGGGAACATCATGAAGTTCACCGAAGGGGCCTTCCGCGACTGGGGATACCAAACCGCGAAGGAACACTTCGGCGCGGTCGAACTCGATGGCGGGCCGTGGTGCCAGATTCCCGAGGGGCAACCCGGCGCCGGTCTCGTCATCAAGGACGCCATCGCCGACATCACGTTGCAACAGGTGCTGACCCGGCCGGACGACTTCGACGTCATCGCCACGCTCAACCTCAATGGCGACTATCTGAGCGACGCCCTGGCGGCGCAGGTGGGCGGTATCGGTATCGCTCCGGGCGGCAACATCAATTACATCACCGGCCACGCGATCTTCGAAGCCACCCACGGCACGGCCCCGAAATACGCGGGCAAGGACATGGTCAATCCCGGCTCGGTGGTGCTCTCCGGCGAAATGATGCTGCGTCACCTCGGCTGGAACGATGCAGCCGACCTCGTGGTCAAGGGCCTCAACGGCGCCATCGGCAGCCGGCGGGTGACGTATGACTTTGCCCGGCTCATGGAGGGGGCGACGCAGATCAAGTGTTCGGAGTTCGGCGATAACATGATCGCGCATATGTAGGTCGGTGGCCGGCGTGAGGCGTGGTGGCCGGGAGGACGGTGGAGTCGTCCGATCAGGATCCACGCTGTTTTTTCTGTCGGTTGTAGCCACCGACGGGGTGTCCGGGTCAAAGCGGAGATCCTATGAAGCATTCCCGGCGTTCTGGTCGCTTTTCCCTCGGCTGCCTTGCTGCCGGACTGATCTTGGCGGTCCTCCTCGGCCGGCTCCTTGCCCAGACCGACCGCGTCCCTTCAACCGACGCCGGTCGAGCGCCAGCCCCCTTGGACTGGACCACGCAACAGGATCACCAGAACATGAAGGACCAGTTGGGCATCCTCCGATTGCGTCCTGGCCCGAGCGGTCGGCCCGACGCCACCAACGCGGCCAACTACGATCCCGCCCAGGCCAATCCTTTTCCCCATCTGCCGGAAGTCCTCACCTTGAAAAACGGGCAAAAGGTCACCACGGCCGAGCAGTGGTGGGAGCAGCGCCGGCCGGAAATTGTTGAAGACTTCGAGCGCGAAGTCTTCGGTCGCGTGCCCAAGCAGGTTCCCCAAGTGAGCTGGTCCATTACGACGCAAGCGGTCGATCGGGTCGTGGGTGAGCTTCCGGTCCGGGCCCGACAATTGGTCGGACGAGTGGATAACTCGGCCTGTCCCGCCATCGAGGTGAAGATCCAGATGACGCTAGTCACGCCGAAGGACGCCTCGGGTCCGGTGCCCGTGCTGATGATGTTTGGCGGCTTTGGCGGCGGCGGCTTTCCCCGGCGACCGGGCGAGCCCGCGCCGACCAATCGCTTTGGGGGTGGCAACTTCGCCGATCCGCCCTCGACCGAACAGTTGATCGCCGCCGGCTGGGGTTACGCGACGATCAACCCTGGCAGTATTCAGGCCGACAATGGGGCCGGACTGACCAAAGGCATCATCGGTCTGGTCAACCGCGGTCAACCGCGCCAGCCCGAGGACTGGGGTTCGCTGCGCGCCTGGGCTTGGGGCGCGGCGCGCGGACTCGATTATCTGGAAACCGACCCGACCGTGGACGCGAAAAAGGTGGGCATCGAGGGCGTGTCGCGTTTTGGCAAAGCCGCTCTGGTGACGCTGGCTTTTGAACCGCGCTTTGCGCTGGCGCTGGTGGGTTCTTCGGGCGCCGGCGGCGCCAAGCCTCATCGGCGCCACTTCGGCGAAGCCGTGGAGAACCTCACCGGCTCCGGCGAGTACCACTGGATGGCCGGTAATTTCCTCAAATACGGAACGGCCGAGTCTTCATTTGGCAGCCGGAACGCCGGCGATATTCCGGTCGATGCCCATCAGTTGATCGCTTTGTGTGCGCCGCGTCCGACGTTCATTAGCTACGGCATCCCGGAAAAGGGCGACGCCCTCTGGCTGGATCAGCCCGGCAGCTATATGGCCACGGTGGCAGCCGGACCGGTATTCCGTCTGCTGAGCGCGCGCGACCTCGGGGACCAGGAAGACTATCGAACCGCCACGATGCCGCCGGTGAACACCGGGTTGCTGGAAGGCGAACTGGCTTGGCGCCAGCACGACGGCGGACACGAGGATCGTTCGAATATGAAATACTTCCTCGCCTGGGCCAACCGGTTGCTCGGGTACACCCCGCCGCCCACGCCGGCGAAGTGACCCCACCATGCGGGAATGCGGATAGTCCGCCCGACGGCGGGAAGCTCCAAAACCCAAGGTCCAAGCTCCAAAGAAGTTCCAAACTCGAAGCTCCCGACGCGGCTCACGCTGAGCACCCGACGTGACCCGATCAGGACCGGCAGGATGAGGTGAGCGAGCACCGCCGGTGGAGTTGTGCAAGAGTTGGATCGGAACGTGGGAGCCAGGACAGAGGACAGAGGACCGAAGCGGAAGGCCTGTAGCGTCGGCTGTCCTCAGCCGACCGGGCGGGTGGAGTCACCTGGGGGCCACGGGAACCAACAGGCGTGGAGACGAAGACGTCGGATGCTCTTGGCGGCCAAGGGGGTCGGCTGAGGACAGCCGACGCGACCGGCCGTCCCTCCCCACTTCCCCCAAACGGAGAGGCGCCCAACCCCGCTTTCCTACTAAACTTTTAGTTGACGAAGGAACTCGGCCGCGTTACCCACGGAAACTAATTTTTTAGTAAACGAACGGAATCCCCGGACATGGCCCGCAAGAAATCACGCACCCTCACCGACGCCGAGCTCCGCATCATGGAGGTTCTTTGGGACAAGAAGTCCGCGACCGTGGCGGAGGTGGCCGAAGCGTTGGCCGGCAAAGATGGCTCGGCCTACACCACGATTCTGACCCTGATGGGCATCCTGCGGGCCAAGGGCTATCTGTCCTGCCGGAAGAGCGGTCGGGCCCATATCTACACGCCGCGGATCAACCGGGAGGTGGCGGCGCGCAAGGCGGCCCGGCTGCTGCTGGCCAAATTTTTCTCCGGTTCGCCGGGTGAACTCGTGCTCAGCTTCCTGCGGGATGAAGAGCTGAGTCTCGAGGAACTCGACGACCTGCGACGACAAATTCTCGAGTCGGGAGACACCAAAAAATGAGCTTCGAGGAGCTGTGTCATCGGTGGCTGGGCGCTTTGTTCAACGGCCTTTGGCAGGGGCTGTTGCTGACTGGACTGGCCGCCCTCGGACTTCGGTGCGTTCCCCGGGTCAACGCGGCAACGCGGCACGCGGTTTGGTTTGCCGTGCTGCTGTGGGTCGCATTGCTCCCGCTCTTCCATTTTCTATTCGACCGTTCCCGGCCAGGCCTGGCCGGAGAGTCCCCGCTCTCCTTGGTCACCCCCGTCGCTGGAGAGGACGGAGCCCGGCTGCGTGGCGAGACAGTGAACCCGGACCCGGACCGGAGAGAGACGTTCGAAGCGCCTCCAACAGCGCCGCCTCGGTTATCAGGCAATCTCGGTCCCATACCCGGAAAGGTCGAAGCCTTCGCGATGGAGGGTTGGCGCGGGTCGGCTTCACGTGCGGTGGATGGCCCGCCTCGATCATTCGGGAGGCCAGATTCACGCCCGCCAGTCACCCGGGCAGACCAAGGAGGGGTGCCGCCGGAGGAGCTTCCATGGGGGCCGATCCTAGCTAGCCTCCGTGGCCAATGGTCCGACTGGATTTCGGCGGACAGGCACTTCCAGCTCCCGACAGGCATGGCGGTACTGCTGACGGCGGGTTGGCTAAGCGTGGTGCTGCTTCGCCTGACTCGACTGGCCCGAGAATGCTTGCAGCTCTCGCGGCTCAAGCAGGGCTCCCAGCCGGCCTCCGTCGAGCTGCAATCCACCTTTGCCGCGCTCGGAGCGGAGATGGGCCTGCGACGGAAAGCACGGTTGCTCATCGGACGTCCTAACGGCGTCCCCCTGGCGGCGGGTCTTTGGCAACCTGCGGTGTTACTTCCCAAGGGGCTGAGCGAGAGCGCCTCGGACGTTCAGGTGCAGCAGGTGTTGCGGCATGAGTTGGGGCACCTGATTCGTTGGGATGATTGGGGATGTCTGATCCAGCAGATTCTCCAGTCGTTTCTCTTTTTCCATCCCGCAGCGTGGTGGTTGTCGCATCGACTGACACTGGAGCGGGAGATTGCCTGTGACGATCACGTGCTCGCCGCCCTGCCGTCGCCGCAGGCCTATGCGCTTTTTTTGACCGACTTTGCCGGCCGGGTCCGGAGCCGCGAGATCGCGGCGGCCCCGGCGGCGTGGAACCGAAAGACTCAACTCAAGGAAAGGATAACCATGATCCTCGACTCCAAACGCAACGCCTCACCCCGGCTCGCCCGGCTGAGCGCGGGACTGTTCATCACCGCCACCGCTCTGCTATCCGGCTGGGTAGTCCAAGCGGCGCCGCGCGTGGCCCTGGCCGCCGCGCGGGCCGAGACAGCGATCGCCAACGACTCCGGTGAAGCGGCGGTCAGCCCCGACGCCATCACGTTGAGCGCGCCCTCGAAGTCCAGCGGGGCGACCAAAGCCACTACCAAAAGCGCGGTCGTTCCGACCGTGGCAACGGTCGTGGCCGTACCCGAGGTACCGTTGCCTCCCACCGTGGCGACGGTCGTCGCCGTGCCCCATCCGCATCCTCAACCACGTCTGAACGTCGCCGTGCCGGTGGCTCCGATCTTCGCGGTCAATCCACCTGCCGCGCCACCTCCCCCGGCGCAGCCGGTTCCGCCTCGTGGACCTTACGCGCTGAACTCGGAAGGGGGAGAAGCCTCCGGTCGGCGCTCCCTGCCGCCCAAACCGGATGGATTGACGGTCGAACAGCGACTGGAGCGACTGGAACGGATGCTGGAAGAACTGCTTTCCCGACCCCAGGCATTGCTGCCGGACGGTCCCGCCCTTCAGAAACTGAATGAGTCGGCCCGTGCGATAACCCGCAACATCAACCGTGACGAAATCGCCAAACTGTCCACCGAAGCCAAGAAAATGGCGAAGGAGGCGGGGGAACGCTTGAAAGGGGATGCGGAACGCTTGAAAGGCGAACTGCAGCGCCGGATTCAGGAACAGGTGCGGGATCCCAAACCAAGGACGGAAACGGCCGTGCGTGAAATGGAGCATCTTGCCAGGATGGCCGAACGAGAGGCCGAACGGGCCGTGCGCGACGCGGAACGTATTGCCCGAGACGCGGAACGGTCGGCGGCGGCAGCCGTTGCCGCGGCCAACGAAACGCTCCGGTCCAAGACCCCCGACCGCCAGCGGCTGCAGAGCCAGCGACAGACTCTCCAAGCACAGCAGAAATCCTTAGAGAAGCGTATGGAAGAGATCGAGCGCCAACTGGAGAGGCTGGAAGAAGCCCAGGAGGAGCTCCAGGATCAGGACTCCTACCGCCAGGACCAGACGGAGGATGGCCCGAAGAAAAAGGAGGTCTTTTAGCGGTTGGGAGCGAAGGCGGCTTACGGAATCTAAGCCGCCTTCAATTCCACCCTGGCGGGCGCGTCTCACGCTCGACACGGAGCGCGAGTCTGTGATTCGCAGCAACGTCCCGGCTCGCGAGGCTCCCGTTCATTCCCCCGCCTTCCTGGTCATCACCGCCGCTGCGGGTCGCCGACCCGCGCTCCTGGAGTGGTGGCTTCGCGGTTTCTGAACGGCTGGATTCAAGTTTATCAAAGGAAAACAAAACCCCTAGAGTTTCGAATCCCTTCGTTCCCTTCGTTTTCTTCTGTGGATTCTGTTTAGCTTAGCATCAATGCCCCACCGTCCACCTCGTGGCGCACTTCCTGGCCGAAGCCGACCGATCTTATGAAAACACTCGCCCCCCAGGTTCCTGCCGGATCCGTGACTCCGGCCGTTCATCTGGAATTCATCCAGAACCAAGCCGGGCTGCCCGAGAACGCCGGGCTCGATGAGGTCGAAGCCTATCACCGGGCGCTCTTCCTTCATCACCACGCCCACGAATGGGAAGAATGCCGGCAGCAAGCCCGCACCCACGCGGAACGTCTGGTTCACCTCGAGGCCCGCCTCAATGGAACTCAGCGAAAATTGGCCGACCTCGAACCGCTGGTTCCGGTCCAGGTGGAGGGCGAACCCGACATCCATCCCTCGACGCCCTGGAATGCCTGGGACCGCGCGATGTTCATCGCTGCCGCTCTAGGGATCGTCAGTCTCTTGATTTTCGGGATTCTGAACATTTCGTTCAACTTGCTCGAATCCGGGCTGGTGACGTTCATTGAGAATCCCGCCCGGGCTTATTTTTGGGCGGCCTTGCTGCCGGTGGGGGCCTTGGCGGTCAAGGTAGGCTGGGACACGCTGCGGGGAACCCGCATCCGGGAGATCTATTATTGGTCCTGCCTCGCCCTGGGGGTGGCCGGGGTGTTGGTCTGGCTGGCCGCCTACGCGCTCGTGTATCCTACCCTGTCCCAAACCGCCACGGAGCACCTGGAGTCGTTAAGCGTTTTCGATCAAGGCACCGGTCGCGAAGGAGGCGTTGGGGGTGGGAACTCGGAGGGGGTGAAATGGATCGATGCCCTCACCGTGGTGGCGCAGGCCGCGGCGGAAATTTTCCTCTCCGCGGTCTTGGGCATGTATATGACCACCCTTTATTTGCGACACCGGCCGGTCCGTCTCGCGAGCAATCCGCTGTTTACCCAACTGGATGAACAGCGACGCCTGCTGGAACAAAGCGTCGAAGCGGAGCGCCGCGCACTGGCGGGCGCCCAGGGAACCCAAGCCCGCTTGGAGAATCAGTTGACCGCACTTCTGTCGTTCGCCCGTTCGTTATTTCATAAGGAAGCCGGTCTGCGCCGGGACGAGAGCCGACAAAAGCAGATGCTGCTCGATCGTATTTCCGAACAACTCCGCAGCCAGCTCCAAAGTGTCGGAAACGGCCGGCTTACGGATCCGGGACAACTCGGTCCGGACGCCGCCTCCACCCACCGCCAACCATGAATGCGCTTCTGCAACGCCGCTTCGTCGCCGCCCTGATTCTCATCATTCTGGGCGTTACCGTCCCGGCTGCCTCCGAGCCGATCCCGCCCACCGCCCCCACGCGCTGGGTGATCGGCTTGTCCCCCTTCCTGGACAAGGGGGTCAAGGACGATGTCTTCCGGAGTATCGTTGGCTTCGTTCTCGAGGGAATGCCGTTGGGATCCTCGTTGGATCTCTATGATGCCTATCACTTGCAGACCATTGCCACCGTGGCGATTCCCGATCAGAGCGCCTTTCGGAGCGCCAAGACGCGGGCCAATCAACTTAAAGATCCCCTTCATCGTCTTCAGCGGTTTCTTGCTGCCGAACCCACCCGACCGGAGTCCCCCAGGCTCAATCTGGACCAGGCGATTCGTTTCCCCCAGTTCTTGGACTTCGTCGGCGCTCATCGGCGCTCGGATCAGGGATTGCTGGCGGTGATCGTCCTGGGAAGTCCCCTGTATCTGGATCACAAGGAGCCAGGGTTTTCGATGGTGGACGGCTATTTCCCGTCGGACGCCCACCTCCGGGCGGGACGTGAAGATTCGATCTTCGGGCTCAAAGAACGAACTCAGGCGCTGCCCCATATTCGGGTGTATTTCGGCTACTTCGGCGATCCTTGGGTGAGCCAGGTTCACGAGGAAAAGATCAGCCGCTTTTGGTCGCTCTATTTGGAAGGGCAGGGAGCCCGGATGCCGGTGTTTTGCGGCGACCTTCCGACGGTGTTCGCCGCGGCTCGGACCGGCCTGGAGGCGGCTCCCGCCGCATCCCGCCACCAACTCGACCCGACGCAGACGAAGATTGCGATGTTGCGGATCATCCGGAATGCCGGGGAAGCCGACTGGATCACCCGCGACACTGTCCGCCACGCGGCACAGCATCCGCCCGAGTCATTGATTGGCCCGATGAAGATTGGCATTCGTTGGCAGGGCGATATTGACCTCGATCTCTATGCCACCCCGAGACCGGGGGCCAAGACCCTGTATTTCGAGCGCCCGCGGAGTTCGGAAGGCTATTATTTCAAGGATCATCGCTCCTCGCCGGGGGGTGAGTATGAGTTCATTGAATTTGAGTCCCCGGTCGAGGTGGGGCTGGTGGAAGCGCGGATCAACTATTACCAAGGGACTTCTACGGAGGGGCCGACTGGGGAGGTTCGCATCGAGTTTGCCGGTCGCATTTACACGGAGCCGTTTTCCCTGGCGGCTCGTCATGGAAATGAAGGACGGACCGGTCCCCAGCAGACGGCGTTCTGGACCCGGATCGATGTGCCGGCGGTTCTCAAGCTGACGCGGGAGTCCGCCACTGACTGATCGAGGCGGCCCGGCGGTGCAGCGTCGATCATCCGGCGCCACGACAGAGGCCCGCAGAAATACTGGAAGCTCGACGTCCGCCGGCCGCGTTCGCGATGGTAACGTGATGAGCACCACTCTGCGGGCTTTGCGCGCCTTGGCCGATCCAACGCGGCTGCGGCTGATTGCCCTGCTCGAAAATGAGGAGTTGTCCGTGAACGAGTTGCAGGAGATTACCCGGCTGGGCCAATCCCGCATTTCCACCCACCTGGGGTTGCTGAGCGAGACCGAACTCCTGACCTCTCGTCGGGAAGGGAAACGCACTTTTTACCGTCTGGCGTCCGCCAATAGTCCCGAGTTTCGGGAAGTGATTCGGGTGGCGTTACGGGGCGCCGGTGAACTTCCCGATCAGGCGGCTGACTTGGTCAACCTGAAGCGGGTCACCGCCCGGCGTAGCGAGCAGGCTCAGCAATACTTCAATCAAGTCGCCGGCCGTTTTGATCGCAGCTATGGCCCGGGACGCTCCTGGCAGGCCTTTGGACATCTCTTGCTCCGCATTCTGCCGCCATTGGTCGTGGCGGATCTGGGTTCGGGTGAAGGGCTGTTGGCCGAATTGCTGGCGCGGCGCTGCCGGAAAGTCATCGCGGTGGACAACTCGGAGCACATGGTGAGGTACGGCGCAGCCAAGGCGCAGAAGAACGGCTTGGACCACCTGGAGTTCCGCTTGGGCGACCTGCAGCAGCCGCCCATCGATCCGGCCAGCGTGGACTTGGTCGTGCTCAGCCAGGCGCTGCATCACGCGGACGATCCGGCCGCCGCCCTGGTCAGCGCGCACCGAATCCTCAAGACGCCGGGACAACTGATGATTCTCGACCTGGTGAAGCATCGGTTTGAGCGCGCCCGGGAGCTGTATGGCGACCGTTGGCTGGGCTTTGCCGAGGCGGATCTGCAGCAATGGTTGGAGGCCGCGGGATTTTGCCAGATCGAAATCAGCACGGTCGCCCGCGAGGAGACCGAGCCGCATTTTGAAACCTTGCTCGCGGCGGCGACCAAGGCGTGACTGGCGACCGTCCGTCGTTTTTCGT
>CAYYSX010000179.1:0-12185 GCA_964474315.1 uncultured Verrucomicrobiota bacterium
GCCCGGCGCCCTTTATTTGGCCAGATCCACCGCCCGCCATAGATACCAGCTTGCGGTGGTGCGGTATGGACGCCATCGCTCGCCGAAATCCGCCAACTCCCGTGGCTTGGGCAGATCGGCCCGTCCATAGGCCAGCCGAAATCCGTTGCGAACTCCGAAATCGTCCACCGGCAGCACATCCGGACGGGCCAGAGTGAACATCAGAAACATCTCCACGGTCCAGCGCCCCACTCCCCGGCATTCGGTCAGGCGGTTGATGATTTCCTCGTCGGAAAGGCGGGCCAGGGCGCGGCGCGGCGGTACGGTTCCGCTGCAAGTCTTGGCCGCAATGTCCTGGATCGCCGCTACTTTGGCGCGCGAGAAACCGGCCCCCCGGATGCGCTCTTCGCTCAGGGCTCCGATGTCTTCCGGCCGGGGGAAACGGCGGCCGGGAAACAGAGCGATGAACCGCCGCGTGATGGTTTCAGCGGCGGTCCCGTTCAACTGCTGATACGCCACGGCCCGCACCAGCGACTCGTAGGGCGAACGCCGGCGGGGCTCGATGGCACAGGGCGCGGCGGACTGGATCAGTCGCTTCATGACGGAATCCACCCGGGAAAGGTGGGCGTAGGCATCGGGTGTCATCTCAGACGCCTCCTGCGGCCAGCCGGTCCAGTGCTTCCCCCGTCACCCGCATGGTGATCCATTCCTGGAGCGGTTGGGCGCCCAGTGACTCGTAGAAGCCGATGCTCGGGGTGTTCCAGTCGAGCACCTGCCACTCGAATCGGCCACAAGAGCGGTCACGGGCCAGTTGAGCCACGTAAACCAGCAGGGCCTTGCCGATGCCGCGTCCACGCTGTTCCGGAAGCACGAACACGTCTTCGAGGTAGATCCCCGGCCGGGCGAGAAAGGTGGAGTAGTTCTGAAAAAAGAGGGCGAATCCCACCGGCTGCCCGGAAACCTCCGCCAAGGCCACCTCGGCGGCCGGACGTTCACCAAACAACGTCGCCCGCAGTCCCTCGGGGGTGGCACTGACCTGATGCGACAGCTTTTCGTACTCGGCCAAGGCGCGGATGAATCCGAAAATCACCGGAACATCATCCGCCGTGGCCGCTCGGATGGAGAACCCGGGCGGAAGAGGGGAACTGGCCGCGGGGGACGCCATGCCGGATCAGCGACGGAACGCGATTCCGGAGGGGGGCGTGGCCGCGGGGAGTTCGTTGGCGCACGGCTCGTTGATCGGGGCTTCGTAACCCCGGCTGTTGGCCTTCACCACGCCCGTCTGGAGCATCCACGCTTCGATCTCTTCGCCGCTCACATCGGCGAGGATCTGCCCGTCGATTTCCACCGACGGTTGTTTCATCTGGCCGGTCCGCTCCACCATCTCCTGGTAAAAATCCGGATGGTTGATGATGTCCCGATCTTCATAGGGAAGGTCATATTTTCGGAACACCGCTCGCACGCCCTGGCTCCAGCCGCAGGACGGTTTCAGCCAGGCGATGATCTTCGGTTTCTCGGTCACGTTGCTCATGGTGCGGCAGGTTGACAGGTCGTCCCCAGGTGGCAAGCGCCCGAAATCAACGAACGCATTGACGCTTCCCCAGCCGGGAAGGGAGTTTTCCGCCCGCATGAGCCTATTGGAAAACCAAGTCGCCGTCGTGACCGGCGCCGGCCGGGGCATTGGCCGGGCCATCGCGCTCCGGCTCGCTGCCGCCGGTGCCGATATCGTCTGCCTTTCCCGCACCGCGGAAAATGCCGCCAATGTCTCCGCTGAAGTCCAGGCCCTCGGGCGTCGCGCCTGGGCCAAGACCGTGGATGTCGCTGAGGCCCAGGCGGTGGACGCGACCGCCGCCGAAATCATCTCCGAAGCGGGCCGCGTGGATATCTTGGTCAACAACGCCGGTGTGACGCGTGACGGACTGCTCATGCGCCTGAGCGACGACGATTGGGACACGGTGATCAACACCAACCTTCGGGGCGCTTTCACCTTCATTAAGGCGCTGTCTCGTTTGTTCCTCAAGCAACGTTCCGGCCGCATCATCAACATCGCGAGCGTGATCGGCCTGATCGGCAACGCGGGACAAGCCAACTATGCCGCCAGCAAAGCGGGTCTGATCGGGCTGACCAAATCGGTGGCGCGGGAGTTCGCCTCACGTGGGGTCACTTGCAACGCCATTGCGCCCGGATTCATCGAAACCGACATGACGGCGCTCCTCGAAGCCAAGATCAAAGAGGACCTCCTCCAGCGGATTCCGCTCCGCCGCCTGGGCCAGGCGGAAGACATTGCGGAAGCCGCGCTGTACCTCGCCGGCCCCGGAGGCCGGTATGTGACGGGGCAGGTTCTGACGGTGGACGGAGGCCTGGTGATGTGACGCCGAGATTTTGCCGGAACAAGGCTTGACGCCCCCCCAGCCCACGCCTAGACAGGCCGCGCAAATTAACCAAGCCCTATGGCCGCTGAAAAATCCATCGAGCAACGCATCAAGGACATCATCGTCGATCAACTCAGCGTCAATGCCGACCAAGTGACGCCGGAGGCCAAGTTCATTGAGGACTTGGGCGCCGACTCCCTCGACACGGTCGAGTTGGTGATGGCGCTGGAGGAAGAGTTCGGCATGGAGATTCCCGATGAGGAGGCCGAAAAACTCCAGACCGTCGGCGACGTGGTCAAATACGTCGAAGACCTGCAGAAGTAACTCCCCAGGTAGGTCCGATCCGAGGGCAGCCGGTTTCCCGGCTGCCTTTTCGTTTCTGCGCCCGCCTTCATTTTCGCACTCGTCCCTGTCCTTCAGCCCCCCTTAACCTAAGGGTCCGCTCATGAGTTCCTGGTCCGATCGCCGCGTGGTTGTCACTGGCCTTGGCTGTGTCTCCAGCCTGGGCCACGACGCCGACACGTTGTGGAAAAACATCGTCGCCGGGGAGTGCGGCATCGACCGGATCACCGGCTTCGATCCCTCTCCGTTCGATTGCCAGATCGCCGCGGAAGTGCGCGGGTTTGACCCGTCGCCCGCGTTTCCCAATCCCAAGGAGATCCGCCGTACGGACCGCTTCTCCCATTTCGGGGTCTATGCCGGGTGGGGGGCCATGAAGGACTCCGGTCTGGACTTGGAAACGGTCAACCGCGACGAGGTGGGAGTGTTTCTCGGATCCGGCATTGGCGGCCTGCAGACCACCGAGGAACAGCACTGCGTCCTGTTGAACAAGGGGCCTTCGCGGATCAGCCCGTTCATGATTCCCATGCTGATCCTGAACATGGCCTCGGGCCTGTTATCGCTCTACTACCGGTTGCGCGGTCCCAATTTCGCCACCTGCTCGGCCTGTGCCACGGCCACGCATGCCATCGGTGAGGCCTGGGCCACGATCAAGCGCGGCGACGCCACGATCATGCTGGCTGGCGGCACGGAGGCCACCGTGGTGCCCATGGGCATCAGCGGGTTTTCGGCCATGCGCGCCATGAGCACCCGCAACGATGAGCCCAAAAAATCCTGCCGCCCCTTTGACCGCGACCGCGACGGGTTCGTCATGGGCGAAGGCGCCGCCGTGCTGGTGCTGGAAGAACTCGAGCATGCCCGGAAACGCGACGCCCGGATCTATTGCGAAGTCGTCGGTTATGGCAACACCGCCGATGCCAACCACATGACCTCTCCGGACCCCGAAGGGGAAGGAGCCGGCCGGGCCATGCGCATGGCGTTGCGTCATGCCGGGCTGCGGCCGGACCAGATGGACTACATCAACTGCCATGCCACCAGCACGCCGGTCGGGGACCTCTGTGAGGTGCGGATGATCAAGCACGTCTTCGGAGACCAGGCGCGCCGGCTCGCGGCCAGCGCCACCAAGAGCATGACCGGCCACATGTTGGGAGCCGCCGGAGCCATCGAGATGGCCATTTGCTGCAAGGCGGTCGAAGCGCAGGTCGCCCCGCCCACCATCAACCTCGATCACCCGGATACCGAGGCCGACCTCGATTTCGTGGCCCACACGGCCCAGGAGCGACGGATCGACGTGTTCGCCAACAACTCCTTTGGCTTCGGCGGCCACAACGCGATTGTGGTCGGACGCCGGTTTACCGGCTGAGCGGAGGGGATAACGCATCACCGGGAACCGTTGGCCGCCGAATTGCGATGTGGGATCGTGGGCTCCTGCAGCAGGCAACGTCGGCTTGGCAGCACTCAAACCCTATCCAGCAAAACGGCCGCCGGAATCTGGCGACCGTGGTCAACCGGCTGGCTCAGAGTCCGGTCAGCGATCCGAGGTGCGGTATAAAACCCAACGGATGTCCTGCCTATCTTGGGTAGTGTTCAAGGTTGGGTTATCGAAGCCCTGTCCATTGATGGCCTTGACCCTCGTCCGCCCCGTTTTTCCCACCCAGCGATGGACTTCGGAATGGCCGTCCACAAAGGAGAAACCGGCGGCTCCATTGTGATAGGATGCCGGTAGATCCCCCCAACTTGTGGGAACCTGGGAAAGCACATCCGTTGCCGGATTATAGCTGCCCGGGTTGTTGAGGTAATAGCCGTCGTTGATGGAGTCGGGATGCTCGTCCAACATGACAAAAGTATCCGCCGGGCGGGTCACTGCGGACTCCTTCAAGAACTGGCGGAACGGAACGTAGCGATTCCGCCCTTGGGACTCCGGGGCGGCTCGTTCCACAGGATCGCTATAATGTCCGAAGCAGGCATTCATCGCCAAACTGCGCACGCGCGCCGGGAACCGGGCCGTCCTCTGTTGGGCGGAGAGGAATCGGTCAGCAGGACACAGATAAACCGCCGTGGCATTGCCAACGTAGGGGGCGAACGGTCCCCGGCTTAGATAGGTTTTGTTGGTGATGTCCTCGGTCACCGCCCACGTCATCACATTGTTGACCCAATTGCGGAAACCTCGGAGAGGATCGGTCCGCCCCAAGGCAATTGTGGCTTGGGTGGTTTCAATTCCGAAATTGTTGACCACAAATTCGTTATTGTCGCCACTGTACTGCTTCCACGCGAGCATTAACTGTCGGGTGTTGTTCATGCACCCGATTCCCTGGGCCTTGGTTTTCGCTTTGGCGAGGGCGGGCAAGAGCATGCCGGCGAGAATGGCAATGATGGCGATCACCACGAGGAGTTCGATCAGGGTAAACCCGCGTCGTCGTGCGGAACGGGAGAGAGGTTTCATGGCAAAAATTGAAGTGTGTGGCTCGGTCCAAACAGACACATGATGTGCTCCGGGTCGCAAGGAAGAATTCGCCTTGGTCGTGACACGGGCGCTCTTCAGTTTCGAGACGGGTCTGGACCAACCGGGACCTCGGCCTGAGGGGCTGCCGTACCGGCGAGCCTGCGTTCCCCGCGCCGCGCCGGAACGCGGCCGTTCGCAAGTGATGGGTCGATCATCCGGTGACGTCACCAGGCAGGTGAGGCGCCCTGGCAGTGATCCGTTGACGCTTGCGGATGGTGCTCCCACCTTCGGTGGACGCGTACTTGATGAAGACTCTCCTGTTTGTTTGTACCGGAAATACCTGTCGCAGCCCCATGGCAGAAGCCCTGGCTCGGCGGGCGGTGGCAGACAAACCCGGCTGGACGGTGGTTTCCGCCGGCCTGGGAGCCGTTAACGGGCATCCGCCCAGCCCGCACGCCGTCACGGCCATGAGCGCCCTGGGACTCGACATCTCTTCCCACCGGTCACAGATGGTCACCCGGCGGCTCGTGCGGGAAGCCAGCTACATTTTCGGGCTGACCCACAGCCACGTGGAAGGCCTCATCTATTTGTTCCCGGAGGCCGCCGAAAAGGTCTTCGTCCTGCGCGAATTCGATGACACTCTGAAGGCCTTCGATAAGGACATCTGCGATCCCATCGGCGGCCCCCTGGAAGGCTACCTGGCCTGCCGTGATCAGATCGAGCAAGGTGTGACGACCTTGCTGCGCTTTCTCGAACAGCACGAACGAGAATTCCGCCGCGTCCCGTCCGTCGCGGTTGGATCCGATCACGCCGGGTTTGCCCTCAAGGAGGCCTTGCTGCCCGAGCTGGCAAGGTTGGGCATACAGTTTCGGGACTTGGGCACCCATTCCGCCGAATCCACCGATTATCCGGATTACGCCCACGCCGTGGCTCAGGCCGTGGCCGATGGAACGGCAGATTTCGGCCTGCTCTGCTGTGCCACCGGGATCGGCATGAGCATGGCGGCCAACAAGGTTCCCGGCGTTCGGGCCGCCTTGGTGGTCAATGAAGAGAGCGCCGCGCTGACCCGCCGGCATAATGACGCCAATGTGCTGTGTCTAGGGGCCAAGACGACCCCGCCGCAGCAGGCGGCCAGGATTCTTCAGGCGTTTTTACAGGCCGACTTCGAAGGCGGCCGGCATGAACGCCGCCTCCATAAACTCGAAGACCAAGTGCATCCCGATTACACCCTCGAAGCCGTTGATCCCGCCCTGGCGGGAATCATTCACAGCGAACGCCGTCGTCAGCAGGAGAATATCGAGCTGATCGCGTCGGAGAACTTTACCAGCCCGGCCGTCATGGCGGCCCAGGGAAGCGTGCTGACCAACAAGTATGCCGAGGGCTATCCCGGACGGCGCTGGTACGGGGGCTGCGAGTTCGTGGATGAGGCGGAACGGTTGGCGATCGAGCGGGCGAAACAGTTGTTCGGCGCCGAGCACGTCAACGTGCAGCCGCATTCGGGTTCGGGCGCCAACATGGCGGTGTACTTCGCGCTGTTGAAGCCGGGCGACAAGCTGCTGACCATGGACCTGTCGCACGGCGGCCACCTGACCCATGGCAACAAAGCGAACTTCTCCGGCAAGTTCTTCGAGATCGTCCACTACGGCGTGCGCCGTGAGGATGAACGACTCGACTACGATCAACTCGCAGCGATGGCGCGCGAACACCGGCCCAAGATGATCACGGTCGGGGCTTCGGCGTATCCGCGGGTGATCGATTTTCGGCGGATGGGCGAGATTGCCCGGGACGTAGGCGCGCTGTTGCTCGCCGACATTGCTCACATCGCGGGACTGGTGGCCGCCGGGGTTCATCCCAGCCCCGTTCCTCATGCCGACTTCGTCACCACCACCACGCACAAGACCCTGCGGGGTCCGCGCGGGGGCCTGATTTTGTGTCGTGCCCAGTATGCCAAGGCGATCGATTCGCAGGTGTTCCCGGGAATCCAAGGCGGGCCGCTCATGCACGTGATCGCCGCCAAGGCGGTCTGCTTCCACGAGGCCCTCCAGCCCGGATTCAAGGAGTACCAACAGCAGATTGTGCGCAATGCCGTGGCGCTGGCGGAAGGCCTGAAGCGGAACGGATTCCGGCTGGTGTCGGACGGAACGGAGAACCACGTCTTGCTGGTCGATGTCGGGGCCCGAGGCCTGAGCGGGAAGCAGTGTCAGCTCGCGCTGGATGAAGCGGGCATCACCACCAACAAGAACACCATTCCCTTCGAAACCCGCTCGCCGTTCGAGGCTTCAGGAATTCGGCTCGGAACCCCGGCCGTGACCACGCGCGGGATGAAGGAAACTGAAATGGCCGCCATCGCCGACATGCTGAGCGAGGTATTGCTGGATCTCGCGAATGCCACGACCGCCCGTAAAGTTCGGGAACGGGTTCGGGCGCTGACGGCCCGATTTCCGTTGCGGTATTGAAGGGGAATCGGGGCGCGTGGTGCGTCACGGCTCTACTCCGGTAGGGCGTACGGGGCCATCCCCACCCTTTCGTCGGGCGGTGCCGGGACCCTGAAAGGCGCCCGCCACCTCATTCCAACGCGAGCCGCGCCGCCGCCGTCAGCGAAAGCGTCTGGCCGGCCTGCCATTCTTCTCGAAACGGTTCGTCGGGGACGCGGGCACGGAGGCCGGCCAGGGCTCGGTCATAAGCGATCTGTTCCACGCGCGAAAACGACTGGGCCAGCGTTTCTCGTTGAGCAGCGGCGGCCCCGTAAAGGCGCACCGCCCGGGCCGGTCGGCCTTCCCGCGCCATCAGGTCACCCAACCCTTCCAGGGCCGCGGGAATGGCCCACTTGTTTCCCAGATCCCGCGCGCTGCCCAAGGCTTCGACCCAATGGCGCCGCGCTGCCGCGTCATCGCCCAAGGCCAGACAAACTCGGCCCAGGCTCCCGTGCAGCAAACCGACGATCCAGTGATCGCCCATCGCTTGGAATTCCGCCAGGGACTGCTCCTTCAACTGCCGGGCCCGGACCAGGTCCCCGGCATCGGCCGCCAGGCTGCCGTATCCGTTTGTCACCAAGGCCAGGAGGGGCCGAAGCTTCAACGTCTCAGCCAGGGCCTGCGCCTGGTTGAAGTGAGCCAGTGCTTCCGAAGCGTTCCCTTCGTTGCGCTCGATAAATCCCAGATAAGCCTCCGCAAACCCCACTTCCGTGTTCTCTCCCAAGGCTCGGAAAATCCGCCCGGCTTCCCGGCCATGCATCCGCGCCTCCGCATCCCGGTCCTGACACCAAGCGAGCCGTCCCGCTCCCGCGATCGCACGGGCCCGGATGAGTGAGTCCTCCGGGGAAGCGGTCTGGAGCAGACTAACACAGTGCTTGTAACCCTCGGTGAAATAGTTGCGCACTTCCCAATAGCGGATCAGGGCCGCGACCAGGCGAAGTCCCAGTTCATTCGTTTCCTGATTCTCCCGGCTGAAGCGAAGGGCGTAGTTCAAGTTGTGATGCTCCAGGCTCAACCGGTCGAGCCACTCCTTCTGACGCCCACGGGTCAGCTCCGGTTTGGCGGCCTCCGCCAGACCGACAAAGTATTCCAGATGCCTCCGGCGAAAGCGCTGAGTCTCGCCGTGCTGCTCCAATTTCTCCTCGGCATAATTCCAGATGGATTCGAGCAGCGTGTACCGGGGTTCGTCATTCAACCCCCGCTCCACCATGACCAGCGATTTGTCGGCCAGGGAAGAAATCAGGTCGAAAACCTCGTGTCGCTCGATGCCCTCCCCAGAGCACACTTCCTCGGCCATCTCCAGCGTCCGGCCGGCCACGAAGACCGCCAGCCGGCGCAACAGCCGGCGCTCCGGTTCAGAGAGCAGGTCGTGACTCCACTCGATGAGAGCGCCCAGGGTCTGCTGACGCGGCAGGGCCGTCCGGTTGCCGCTCGTAAGGAACCGGAATCGGTCGTCGAGCCGCTCGAGAATTTGATTCAAGGGGAGCAGTTTGACCCGGGCGGCGGCCAACTCGATGGCCAAGGGAATCCCGTCGAGCCGCCAGCCGATTTCCGCAACGATCGACGCGTTCTCCGGGGTGAGGGTGAACCCCGGCCGGACGGCTACCGCGCGGTCAACGAACAACTGCACCGACTCCAGCGCCGCCAGTTCGGAGAACTCCCATGGGTGCGACCTTCCCCAGAATTCCTTGGACGCCAACGCCGGCACCGGCCAAAGAACCTCCCCGGCGATGTTCAAGGGTTCACGGCTGCTGGCCAGAATCCGCACCTGCGGGCAGCGTCGGAGGAGGAGGTCCGACAAACGCGCGCACGCCGCGATCAGATGCTCGCAATTGTCGAGGACCAACAGCAGGTGCCGCGGGCGCAACGCATCCACCAGCGTCTCCAAGGCCGATCGCCCGCTCTCCACCCGGATATCCAGCGCTTCGACCACCGCCTGGGGCACGAGATCCGGCTCGGTCACGGTGGCCAGTTCCACCAGCCAGACCCCGTGAGGAAACGTTTCCAGGACCTCGGCCCCGACTTGGAGCGAGAGCCGCGTTTTTCCGGTGCCACCCGGACCGGTCAACGTCACCAGCCGTGAGCTGCCCAGCAACCGCTTCACTTCCGCCATTTCGCGAGCCCGCCCGACAAAACTGGTCACCTGGGCGGGCAAGTTGTTCGGCCGGACTTCGAGGGAACGCAGCGGAGGAAATTCCGTCGGCAGATCCGCCGTCACGACCTGGAAGATCCGTTCCGGCTGGCTCAGATCCTTCAGCCGCCGCTCGCCCAGATCGCGGAGGGAAATATCCGGAGAAAGGGCCGCGCGCACCCGTTCCGCCGTGGCGGAGGACAGCAGCGTCTGGCTCCCATGGCCGGCCGAGAGCACCCGGGCGACACGATTGAGGGTCGGTCCGAAATAGTCGCCGTCGCGTTGTTCCGCCCCGCCGCTATGCAGGGCCATCCGGACTCGCAGCGGTCCGGTCTCTTCCCAAACGGCGGCGGCGAGCTGTCGTTGGGCGGCCACCGCGGCCTGAAGGGCGTCCAGTGCGTTTGTAAACGCCACGCAGAACGCATCCCCCATGGTCTTGAACACCTGGCCATGGTGCTCCCCAAAGACCCCACGCATGAGGGAGTCATGTTGGGCCAGGGCGCGGCCCATCGCCTGGGGATGCATCTCCCACAAGATCGAGCTGCGCTCGATGTCGGTGAACAGGAAGGTAATTGGGTCGCCGGAAGGTGGCATGGGCCGAAAACGGGTCCGCAGGTACCCTGTATCCCGTATCACGAAGGCCGACCATTCCAAAATGACCTAGCCCTTTGGCCCTCAAGCGCACTCTGGTCGTTTTTGATCCGCAGTCTCTCCAACAGGCCGGAGAGCCATGAGGACGGAAGACAGACGACGGAGGACAGAGAACAGCCGCTGCACCGCTCAGTCAGCGCCTTCTTCCGGCGGCGGCTACGGGGTACGGAGTACCGCCTTTAGGCGGCGGAGCGGTAGCTGTCCTCACCGGCCGGATCACTCTCCAACCCCTCATTCCAAGGAACCTCTCCACCGGCTGAAGCCGGGACTCCGTGCGCATGCCCGCTAAGTGTCTGTGAAAGGACAGACCCCTTGGGCACTCTGGTGGCAGCCTGATCAGCGGCCCGTGATCGGTTCTTCGAGCGGTGATAATCCCAGATCGTCGGTGAGCGGGACGACATAGTGGAAACGACCCTCGCCGCAGGTTTTCAGAAGCGTGTGGATGATTTCCCGGCAGCGGCTCGGAGATTCGTTGGGGCCAGCAATAAACAACGGTTGGCCGTTCTGGCCGTAGGTGAACCGCTCCTCGTCCACTCCCACCGGGATCTTGTGGAAGGCGTTGAACGCCTTTGCGTAGCTCCGATGCGGCGCGAATCCGAGTTGGGCGGCATAGGCCACGGCGCCTTCCACCAAGTTTCGCGCGCTCCCCGGAGACAACTCCACCGCCTCCTCCTGGAACAGGTGCCCCAGAAAGGGGTCTGGATATTGGTCCCGAGGAATCAGGGTCACGAAGGCGTCTTTGGCTCCCAAGCAGAAGACATCCACGAGAAAAACCGCCACGTGGACTCCGGAGCTCTTGAAGCGAAACAGCGCGACATGACCGATGCCCAGTTCCAAAAGGCCCTTCGAACGCATGGCCTTCGGCGGCTCGATTTCCTTGCCCATACCGCGTCAGTTTTCGGACCGGAGGACGCTCCGTCGAATCCAAATTGTTCGGGTTATTCACCGGCGGGGAACGGAGCTCGAGGTGGCAACCGCAACTGCGATCATCCGGGAAAATCGCCAAGAATAAGGGCGGCCTATCGCCTTGCGTCAGCTCCAAAAACCAAGTTCCAAGCTCCAAAAGAGCTTCAAGTTCCAACGGCCGGCCAAGCGCCCCAGACCTCCCCAGACCTCGGTTCCCGGGGCGGTCCGAACGGAGCCCAGGTGTTCGGAGCTTCTTTGGAGCTTGGAGCTTGGAGCTTGGAGCTTCCCTCCTGTCCGCTTTCTTCCTCGAGCGGCTGTAAGCATCGTGAAGACGCGATGCTGACTGACGACCAGGAACTCCTCCATCGCTACGCCGGCCAGGGCGACGAAACAGCCTTTGGCGAACTCGTCCGGCGCCACGTGAACCTGGTCTATTCGGCCGCCCTGCGGCAAACCGCCACCCGGGCCGTCGCCGAAGACGTCGTCCAGCAGGTCTTCACCGATCTGGCCCGAAAGGCCGGTCGCCTGTCCCCCTCGGTCACGCTCGCCGCCTGGTTGCACCGGGCCACGCACTTCGCGGCGGCGCAGCAGCGGCGCACCGAACAACGCCGGGTGGCCCGCGAACAGGAGATCCAGGCCATGCAGCAGCGCGACCACGAACATCCCGAGCCCGCCTGGGACGAGGTGCGGACGTTGCTCGACGAATCCCTGGACGAACTTTCCGCCGAAGACCGGGACGCGCTCCTGCTCCGCTACTTTGAACAGCGCAACTTCGCCGACGTGGGTGCGGCGCTGGGGGCCACCGCGGAAGCCGCCCGCAAACGCGTGGATCGCGCCTTATTCTAATTCGCTTTCAAGATGAGACGAATTGTGGAACAGTTTCGGCATGT
>CAYYSX010000180.1:0-8581 GCA_964474315.1 uncultured Verrucomicrobiota bacterium
CACGTCCCCATGCACATGATCGAGGAAAACATGGCCAAGCAGCTCGAATGGTGCCACGAAGCCCCCTTCTACACCCTCGGGCCATTGACCACCGACATCGCCCCCGGCTACGACCACATCACCAGCGGCATCGGTGCCGCCATGATCGGCTGGTATGGCTGCGCCATGCTCTGCTACGTCACCCCCAAGGAACACCTCGGCCTCCCCAACAAAGAAGACGTCAAAGCCGGCGTCATCACCTACAAACTCGCCGCCCACGCCGCCGACCTCGCCAAAGGCCACCCCGGCGCCCAATACCGCGACAACGCCCTCAGCAAAGCCCGCTTCGAATTCCGCTGGGAAGATCAATTCAACCTCAGCCTCGACCCTGTCACTGCGCGCGAATTCCACGACGAAACCCTCCCCCAGGACGGCGCCAAGACCGCCCACTTTTGTTCCATGTGTGGGCCACACTTTTGTTCCATGAAGATCACAGAGGATGTGCGCAAGTTTGCGAACGAGCAGGGAATTGGGGAGAGCCAAGCCCTTCAGGCAGGAATGGAACAGAAGGCCTCGGAATTTAGGCAAAGTGGTGCGGAGGTTTACGCGAAGGCGTGATGTTGTGCCGAGGCTGCTGCCAACCATTTACCTCATCGCCGGCTGCAACGGCGCGGGCAAAACCACGTTCGCGAAGGAATTTCTGCCCAAGGAAGTGAAGTGCCTGCGCTTCCTGAACGCCGATGAAATTGCCCGTGGACTTTCTCCGCTCAAACCGAGTGCCGGAGCAGTCCGGGCCGCGCGTTTGCTGCTCACGCAAGTGGCCGAATGCCTTCGCCGCCGCGAGACCTTCGCGCTCGAAAGCACCCTGAGCGGCAAGACCTACATCCGAGTGTTCCGACGCGCGCGGCAGCTCGACTACGAAATCGAACTGCACTACCTCTGGCTTTCCAGTCCGGCCCAGGCCATCGCCCGCGTGCGGCAACGGGTGCAGCAGGGCGGCCATCACGTTGCTGCCGCCGACATCCGCCGTCGCTTCAAACGCAGCCTCGTGCATCTGCTCGACGACTACCTACCTCTGGCAACGCGCTGGGCCGTCTGGGACAGCCGCGGCCTACCCGCAAAACGGCTCGCTATTTCCGGTATGGACGAAATTGAATCCCTGCGTCCAACTTTCGGCTTATGAAAACCAACGGACGCGCCCGTAAAGTTGGAAAGACCCCGGCCTTCGCCCTGCGCGCCGAACGCGCCCTGCGCCGTGCCGCTAGAGGCGTCCGGAACCAGAACCGCGCCCTGAAGCTCCCCCTGATCGTTTGGCAGAACGGAAAGGTGGTGGAGAAACCGGCATGAATACGAAGCCTACCCCAAATCACGCCACCGACTTGGCGAAAGGCCGTCCCACCTGCGTCGCCGAAGCCAAGGATCGGAATGTGTGCGACGCTCCGTGGTCTTTGGCACCCGGACGGCGTCGTCCAGCGACCTTGGCGTGGGGAAGGCCCGAAGCTCAATTGCCTCGCTTTGCTCGCCCTTCGGGTGGCCTCCGGCCGGCCGTCTCCGCGTCGCCTCGGCTCTGCGACAACGCCGTCAGCAAGGCGCCCTTTGATTCGAGCCGATTGGGAAGTGACGAGAAGGATTTCGCGGAGCGAAACGCCGACAGGCTGAGGCTGTGGACGCAACCGAGCCCATTCCGCTGGGAAGGTCAATTCAACCTCAGTCTCAATCCCATCACCGCGCGCGAATTCCACGACGAAACCCTCCTTCAGGAAGGCGCCAAGACCGCACACTTTGCGGCATGTGCGGACCACATTTTTGCTCGATGAAGATTACGGAGGGCGTGCGAAAATACGTGGCGAAGCCCGGCGTAGGTGGGGAAGAAGCCCTCCAGCGCGGTATGGAAGCGAAGTCGAAGGAATTCGTGGAAAAGGGTGCGGATGTTTACGCGAAGGCGTAACCTCCAACCATCCACAAAGAGATGACAAATGGGTGAGTCCACCACCTCAGCAAATCACGAACAAGAGACTGCCGATCTCAAGGCACTCGTTTTGCGCCTGATCCGCGCAGTGTTTGAGTCCTCCAGTTCGCCCAAGCTTACCGAGGCTGAGGTAGAGAATGCAGTCGATGTCCTGTTCGACTTGCTTCAGCACCGGGTTGGAGATCCGAATCTCGACGGGATCGGGACACAGATTTTGGAGAGTCTGAGACGGCGAAATCATAACCAACATCCCATCAAGATTGCGGACAGTTTCGAGCCTTTTGCGAAGTTCGTGCTTCGGGTGGCATTTCCGGACCAATACAGGTCACTGGAGGCGAAACACCGCCATCGGTTCACGCTGCCGGAAGTTCTCAAGGAACTCAAGCTGGCGGACGAAAGCGAACTGCAAGCTTGGTCACGCTGTCCCTGGCAGCGGTTTACACCACCTGAACTGCCGGGAAAGCCAGACTTCAAAGAACAGGTCGCATGGACGGTACGCTTCCGCAACACCCAAGGCCATCAAGCACCCGATCTGGACGATGTGCGGGAGGCCACGCTGTTCCAAAGTGTTTGCGTTTGCCTGGTCTGGCTGACAGCCAAGTATGAACCAGCGATTCGATTGGCGCTGACGCGATCGAGGTTTTCAAACTACCTTCAGCAGGTCCAAGATCGCTTCAAAGACATTGCAACTCGATTCATCGAACTCACGACCGAGGCGCGCTCATCCGACGAGTATCGGTTCCTCGATCCGCTCGCTCCCCAATCAGCAGCCGCTTCCGGCGAACAATCCGATGCCTCCAAGCTGATTGACACCCACCGGATCGTGGTCATTGAAGCGGAACCTGGCGCAGGAAAGACCACAACGCTTCGATCGATAGCGTGGCAACAGGCGGACGGCTTGCTTCAAGCTAGGTCGGACCATACCCAGATTCCGGTTTATGTCGAGCTGAAGCTGGCTTTCCATCACAGTCAGACGATTGAAACGGCCGTACATAGGGAGTTGCAGTCATTTGTCGCTAATCCCGAACAGATTCCCTGGAATTCGCTGCTGCTTCTGTTGGACGGAGTGAACGAAGTTAGTTCAGA
Source organism: uncultured Verrucomicrobiota bacterium (assembly GCA_964474315.1). Lineage (GTDB taxonomy): Bacteria > Verrucomicrobiota > Verrucomicrobiia > Limisphaerales > UBA9464 > UBA9464. The sequence continues at coordinate 3,035 of CAYYSX010000180.1, forward strand.
GTTTCAATCAAGGTTCAAAGCGGAAGTTCGCGAGCTACTTTCACGGTTCTCGAAACTGCGGCTGATCATTGCCGGACGGCCAAATTCATTTCCTGGCGAGTTTGAAGCCAGAGTTTTTGTCCTGCATCCGCTGACTACCGATCAGCTCCTCGATTTGTTTCAACGTATCCTTGGTGACGGCGACAAGGCGAGAGCCTTGCTCGCGTCTGTCAAACAGAACTCATTTCTCTCTTCGTGGGTGCGGATACCGCTTCATGCAGCCATGGTCGTTTCAATGGCCAAGCAAAAAGGTATCGCCGCATTGACCAGCCCTTCGACGACAGTGAGGCGATTCGTTCGTGGATTTCTGAACCGCGAAAGAGTCCAAGCACCCGGCCAAACCTTGATGTTGCCCAAAGAACGGCTTTTGGCCCGTTTAGCCTTTGAGACGAAGAGCATTGGCCGCCTCGCGTTTTCCAAGGCTCTGGCGCTTTCAGTTCTAAGAAACGCGAAGGACCAAATCGCAGCCACGAGCCTGGATGTTCCAAAGTTCCTTCACGAAGTCCTCGACAATCACCTCCTGCACTATGCCGATGCCGAGACGATAGAGTTTGCCCACGAGTTTTATCACGACTATTTCGCTGCGACCGAGTTGGAAACACGGGAGCAATCGCAGCCTGGTTCGGGCATCAAGTTTGCCTTGGACCACTTCAGCAAAGCCCACTGGAAGGAATGTATTCGGCTGTTTGCCGGCTTCTCGAACTCCAGTCAGATGTTGATCAAGCATGGCTCAGAGGGGAACCCGTTCCTCGCGTGGCAGTTACTCCGAGACGCGAGCGTTGAGGCGCAGGAATTGGTGGGGCGGGTGTCCGACGAAGCCTATTGCGCGTTGTCAAAGGAGCTGAAATCACCAGCCCAAGTGGGCATGGCGATCGCATGTATTTTTGTATTGGCAGACCTGGAGCGCGCCGACTTGCTGGAGCAGGCTGTTACGGAGCAACGCGAGACTTTCAAGCCGAAGTCGGACCACTCGACCGAGGAAGCGGCGGCGGCAGCACTAATAAAGCAGCAGCAGGTTACGGTGCCACTTTTCCAAGGATTGCTGCTGCTCGTCCAGCGGGGTTTGAGGGAACAGAGATTGGGTCAGGAAGGTCGTTTCTTTCAGGCCGCTCAGTCGGCTATTCGGGGACTTGAACGAATCAAGGCCGCTCGTGTTCTTTGCGCGATGTTGGACGCATGGACTGGCAGTGATTTCGTCGAGTCGGACCTCATTCCTGGCACGGTGTTGAACGCGCTCATTAACCTTGGAGTGGATAAAGTGCTAGACGAAGACATCGAGTCCATCAACCAGGCTCTGGTGACATGGCTGAAACGGGCTTCGGAAAGTGGATTATCCAAAGCTTGGCCAGCCTACGGACGCGTCCTTCGCCTAGTTCGCCATGGTTACTTCGCCGGCACGGGGCTCGATGAGTTCGACGACAGGATCGCGCTCGATTGGCTTCGCAAGGCGCATGAAGCTGGCAATAGCAAGGGGACTCTGGAGCTTGCGCTCCTTTTGGTTGAGGAACCTGGTCTCACCAGCGAGACCGGTGAAGGCGAACGAATGCTCAGGCATATGGCAATTACCAGTCTGGAAGCACGCTTCGAACTTGGCTCGCGACTGTGGCAAAATGGTCACCTTCCTAAGAACGAAGCGGAGGGCCTTGAACACCTCCTATTGGCGGCGGAGGGCGGCCATGACGAAGCGATATATAAGATTATGCATTGGTGGGGGGGTCTATGTCCTCCCCCCAAGCAACTCATTGACCCTGATCTTCCCGCATGGGCCGTGCCATATAAGGATCGCCTGCTGGCCGTTCTCCTAGGCAATCACTTCAATGAGCGATGAAAGCCCTCACCTGCCCAACTATTGGACGCGGTCAACCAGACCCGGAGCCCCATCCCCGACTGGGCGCGGTTGGCTCCTGCCGGAGTCGCCAACTGCTGAGGAACGCAGTGGCGTTAGATCTGTATTTCTAACCTTTCCCATCACTTACACCGTCGCCAGCACCGCGCTTTGCATCGTCGGTGGAAGCGGATGCAGTTCGGGAGCCCGAAAGCCGGCGTCCAGCAGCATGCGGCTGACCTCGGCAAACGTATAGGCATCTCCTTCCGGTGTCGTGCCCAGCATGACCAGGCTGAAACCAGCCGCGGCCGGGGGAGTGACCCGATCTTCGTTGGGCACAAACTCGATGACGACCACCCGGCCACCCGGACGCATCGCCGCGCGGATGCGCTGCAGGAAGCCCGTGCCTTCCGCGACGTTGAAGTGATGGAGGAAATTGGGAACCAGCACGAGATCGTAGTCCTGCCCGAGGTCCACGGTGAAGGCATTCCCGACGATCTTGCTGAAACGATCCGCAATTCCGGCCGTCTGGGCATTTTTCTCCGTGACCGCCAGAACCGCTTCCCAATCGAGGGCGACCAGATGCGCCTGCGGATTTCGCCGGGCGAAGGCAATCCCGAACGTGCCGTGGCTCGAGGAAATATCGAGAATCCGTGATTCACGGCCGGCCGGCAGAGTCACCAGGGCCGCTGCACTCTCCGCAACCGGCGCCATCATCGGCCCCATCGTTCTCGCGAACTCCACCCACACGGGATGGTCCGGAGCGGTGGTGCCATGCTCCGAGGTATGGACCCGCCCGCTGCGGATGGTGGCGGCCAGGTTCTGAAACGCCCCAGTGAGGCTCGGGTCCAGAAGAAACCCGACCGAATCGCCCAGGTAGGCCGGCGATTTCCGGTTCAGAAAGATCGCCGAGTCCTGTGTCAGGCCGTAGGTCCCCTCCTCCTTGGTCAGAAAGCCCAGGATGACGAGATAGTCCGCCAGAATGCGGAGACCCCGCTCCGGGCAGCGGCACCGTTCGGCAAGCTGCCCCGCCGTCGCGGGTCCGTCGGCCAGGAGACTGAAGAAATCCAACTCGATTCCCGCCTTGAGGGCGGCCGTGCGCTGGTAGGCGTTGATCGTTTCAAAAAACAATTGCGGTGACGGTCCACCGGACACGGGAGGTTGCACCGGGGCACCCTACGAGAACACTTCGGTGGAACACAATAGACGGCTCGCCTCGGTGCCCGCTGGACGCACGCGTTGCCCGGAGCGACCTCGGTTCCGGAGCGCAGCTCCGTTTTTGGGAAGCGGTGAAGCACGGTTTTGATGATAAACTGGGTTAACCGCGAAGCGTCCAGCGGGCGAGGGGAAGATAGCGCGTTTGGCCCACGAGACTATGCACCAGGACGAATTCGTTCACCTTCCAGCTCACCGGCTCGACCGGCTCTTCAACAGCGCTTAGCCGATCATAGAGAAGGGTGACGTGAGGCGTGAATCTCGCCTTCCCACTGCCCAGCGCCCGGCCCAAGTGATCGTGAAATTCCATCAAGGCCGCGTTGTTGCCGCTGTCGCGCAGAACGAGCGGACGATGGCCCGGTCGGCCGGCAAAACTTCCAGCCCGGTCAAACCGCACCTCGAAGGGAGGTACCCACGCGGCGACGGACGCGGCGCCAGCATGGACGCCCCGCACGAGTAATTCGTTCTCCCCCACGTCCGGATAGATGCGGAAAGGAAAGAGGGTTACGTGGAAACGATGGGTTGCGAGCGGCCTTCCGCGCAGTCCATGCTTCATCCGCAAATGATGGGCACGCTGAGTGATATGCATAGCGGCCTCGGCGGACGGAAAGAGCGCCAGGAACAAATTATCGGTTAGCTTCGGAGGGACGGTAAAGCAGGGGCCGGGAGGTAGTTCAGGCATGGCGAGGTGAGGTAGGATCATGGGCTGCATTCTTGGCTGCGGGATGGCGCAATCAAGTGACCAGTCCAAAAGAGAATGCCAATAGGCGATCTCATTTCGCTCCCAGGGCAGATGGAGCTTACCGGGGCTGGCCGGCGTGCTCCACCACGAGACGATGGGGATTCGACTTTCGCCCGACGGATGACGAGAGTCCGGTTCCCATGTCCGTGGAACCGTCTTCCCTTTCCCGCCGGCTCCTCCCCGAGCTCCTCGCACCCGCCGGGGATTGGGAGTGCGCCCGCGCGGCCGTGGAGAATGGGGCGGACGCCATCTATTTCGGACTCGACCGCTTCAATGCCCGGATGCGGGCGCGCAATTTCACCGCAGCCGATCTCCCGGCGCTGATGACGTTTCTGCACCGGCGGGGCGTGCGGGGTTACGTGACGTTCAATACGTTGGTGTTTACCGACGAGCTTCCGGCCGCCGCCGAATATCTGCGCAGCCTCATCACCGCCGGCGTGGACGCAGCCATCGTGCAGGATATCGGCATCTGTCGGCTGATTCGCCGGCTGTCGCCCGATTTTCCGATTCATGCGAGTACCCAGATGTCGGTGACCAGCGCCGCGGGGGTGGAGTTGGTCCGGGAGTTGGGTTGCCAGTTGGTGGTGTTGGCCCGGGAAAATTCGTTGAAGGAAATCCAGGCGATCCGCGCGGCCCAGCCGGATGCCGGCCGGGAGGCGACGGCATTTCCTCTGGAGGTGTTCGTCCACGGCGCCTTGTGCGTGGCTTACTCCGGACAATGCCTGACCAGCGAAGCCCTGGGTGGCCGCAGCGCCAATCGCGGCGAATGCGCGCAGGCCTGCCGGCTGCCCTACGAACTGGTGGCGGATGGACGCACCGTGGACCTGGGCGACCGCCGTTATTTGTTGTCGCCGCAGGATCTTGCCGGATTGGAGGTCCTGCCACAGCTCGTCGAGAGCGGAGTCGCTTCCCTGAAAATCGAAGGACGTCTCAAGTCGCCGGAGTACGTGGCCAGCATCACTCGGGTTTACCGAAAGGCGCTGGATCAACTCGGAACGCGGAAGCCAGACGAGAGCATTCCTCCTTCGGCGGCGCGGTATGAACTGGAGATGGCGTTTTCGCGGGGGCTGTACACCGGTTGGTTCCGCGGCATCAACAACCAGGAACTGGCCCATGCCCGCTTCGGAAAAAAACGCGGGGTCTTTCTCGGCGAAGTCCTCCAAGTCGGACGGGATCGCGTACGCCTCCGGCTGGCCGGTCCGGTTCGCCCTGGGGACGGCGTGGGATTTGATGCCGGGCGTCCCGACCAACCCGAGGAAGGCGGGCGGGTCTTTGAAGTGCGTCCGCTCCCGGGCGGTTCGCACGAGGAACGTGAGGTGGAACTGAGCTTTGGCACCGGTGCGGTGAACTTCTCCCGGGTCAGGATAGGGGACCTGGTGTGGAAGACCGATGACCCCGCGCTGGACCGGGAGCTCCGCCGAACGTTTACCAGCGAGACGCCCCGGTTCACGCGACCGGTCGATTGGGATGTCCATGGGCACGCGGGAAGCCCGCTCAGCTTGGAACTGCGCGACCGTCAGGGACGAGTGGTCCGGGTGGAATCGGCTCTCGCGCTGGTATCCGCTGAAAAGCAGCCGCTAGCGCAGGAACGTCTGCGGGAACAACTGGGGCGTCTGGGTGGGACGCCGTTTTCGCTGGGCGAAGTTCGTTGCCACCTGGAAGGCGAGGTGCTGCTGCCCCTCAGCGAGTTGAACCGGCTCCGGCGCGAAGCGGTCTCCCAACTCGA
>CAYYSX010000180.1:8681-12182 GCA_964474315.1 uncultured Verrucomicrobiota bacterium
TGCTGCCCCTCAGCGAGTTGAACCGGCTCCGGCGCGAAGCGGTCTCCCAACTCGAAGCCCTGCGCGCGCAACCCGTGGGTTGGACCTGGCGGGAAGCGCCGGTCCCTTCGTTGTTCGTCCCCGAGTCGATTCCTGAAACGGCGGAGCCCCCACGGACCGCTTCCGCCGCGGAGCTGATCATTCTGGTGCGGAATCTGGCGCAACTGGAGGCCGCCCTAAGCTGCGGGGTAACCACCGTCTATTGTGATTTCGAGGATCCGAAGCGTTATCGTGAGGCCGTGACCCGATTCCACGCGGCGAATCAGGAAACGTCTGGGGCATCGGCGCCGGAAGGTTCCCGCTCGATCTGGGTGGCTCCTCCGCGAATTACCAAGCCGGGCGAGGACTGGATCTTGAAACAAGTCCGCTCATGTCAGGCGGATGGCTTTCTCGTCCGCAATTACGACCACCTTCGATTTTTCGCGGATAGCCGCCGGCGCGGGGATTTTTCACTCAACGTAGCGAATCCGCTGACGGCGGAGTATTTCCTGCGGCAACACGGGCTGGAACGAGTGACCATTAGCTACGATCTGAATGCGGCCCAGGTGGAATCGTTGTTACGCGCGACACCGCCCGGTTGGTTTGAGCTAACGTTGCACCAGCACATGCCGATGTTTCATATGGAACACTGCGTGTTCTGCGCCTTCCTTAGCCAGGGAACTGACTACACCAACTGCGGCCGTCCGTGTGACACGCAGGAAGTGCGGCTCCGGGATCGGGTTGGACAGGAACATCCGTTGAAAGCCGACGCGGGATGCCGCAACACGGTGTTCAATGCGCGGGCGCAGACGGGTGCCGAGTCCGCGGAGCGATTCCTGGCCCTGGGTCTGCGGGCGTTCCGGGTGGAATTTGTCAATGAATCCCCGGCCGAGGTGGTCCAGACGGTGGAGTCCTATCGAAAACTGCTGCGCGGTGAGCTGCCCGGGCGGGTGGTCTGGCAGCAACTGAAAGTGTCCAACCAACTTGGCGTGACGCGCGGGCAGTTGGAACGGGAGGAGGCACGCCGGGTATTTCCCAGCACCGGAACGCGTGCGGTTCCACTGGCCTGAAGTTCACCTTGCGAGGTGAGCGTCTGTAGATGCTAACTTAATATGCAAGGATTATTTGTTCACAGAAGGAAACGAAGGTAACGAAGATTTCGGACAACTTCGTTTCCTTCGTTATCTTCTGTGAATCCTCTTTAAGTTGGTGATGGTGAAGTGGTCGCCCGCCTACTTCAACGTCCCCAAGAACTCGATCAGGTCGCGCAGTTCCTGCCGGGTGAGCAGTTCGCCCATGCCCTCGGGCATGCCGCTCAGACCAGTGTCGCGGGAATCGATGTCGGCTTTTCTTAGAGTGATGTCGCCTTCCTCGGGCGAAATAATGACCAGTCCCGCCTCATCCTCGGTTTTCACCACACCGGCGTAGGTCTGACCGTCCTTCAGGGTAATGATTGCGGTCTCGAATCCTTCCAGGACTTGCTGGTTCGGGAAGACAATGCTCTCCAACAGATGCTCCCGGGTGACCCGGCTGGCCAGTCCGTCCAGCTTCGGACCGGCGTTGCCACCGCCGTCGGAACCAATCTGGTGACAACGGGCGCAGGCCACCGCGGCGTTCTCATAAAAGATCTTTCGGCCCTGGGTAGCGTCGCCGCCGAACAATGCCTCGCGATAGGGTGACAAGTGGTCCTTGGGCAGCTTCCAGTTTTGATAGGCGGCCAGCCGGTCTTTGACCGCCGTGGCCTGGCGTTTGGCGGCGGCTTCCACGAGATCCAGCATTACTTCGTTGGCGACTTCGCGCTTCATCAGCTTGTCGAGAGCCTCGGCGAGCAGGGCATCGGCGGCGACGGAGTTCAGGTCGCCGAGCGAGGCATAGGCCGACTGCTGTTCGGCGAGCGAGCCGGACTCCAGTTGGGCGGCGAGTTGGCCAGCGGCGTCGTTGGGATTGAGTTGGGCGTTGAGCTTTGAAGCGGCCAAGCGGAGAACCTCCGAGGAATCTTGCGCGGCCAAGGCCAGCAGACTCTCCAGTTCCGAACGGCGCGTCTCGATCTGCGCGAGGGCGCGCAACGCCGCGGCCCGGGCCGGACCGGGCACACCGGGCCCTCCGGTGGCGGGGGAGTCGCTGGAGGGAGGAGCGTTTTTCACCAGTCCGACGAGGATCGGGATGGTCTGGGTGAGATCAAGCCGGGCGACGGCTTCGGCGGCGGCGACGAGAATGGCTTCGCGCTGGCGGTCGGTGGCGGCGAGCGCGGGGAAGATTTGGGCCAGTGCTTCCCGGGCAGGCTCAGCCTCGCGGGCGGGCAGAGGGCGAAACACGCCGACAATTCGATCCCGGGCGGCGGGAGTGGCCCAGGTGCCGAGTGCGAACAACGCCTCGGTGCGGATAAGTTCCGGCAGGTCGCTGTCCTGCGCGAGGGAAGCGAGACGCCGGGCCGCCTCCGAGGTGCCGACACGGAAGTTGGCGTTGACCACGCGCAGGAGCATGGGAGTGAGGTGATCGATGGGGGTGTCACCCCAGGGCAGCGGTTGGCTGGCGCGCACGTCGCGGAGGGCGGGCGTGCTGACCGGGTTGGAGAGGCCCGCCGGCTGGAAGCCCGCAGGGCCGGGCCGGCTGGAAGCCTGCCCTCCTAACGCCGTGAACTGCTTCAGCAGTGTGTCCAGCTTCGTCGGCTCGGCGAGTTCGGCGAGGGCGGGCAACGCCTCAGTGATCGGAACGTCATTGATGGCTCGTGCAGCCTCGATAATCAGTTGGGGGTTGGGGCCAGCGAGGTAGTTCGACACGTAACCATGGGCGACTCGCCGCAATCCGAGCAACTGGGCCAGCCTAAATTCGGGCGACCTGATTGCCGCGGCGAAATGGTTGGTCACGAAGCTTGCCAACATCGCTTCGTTGAATCCCGGTGAGGCGATGTGGGGTGGCACTCTACCCAAATACATCTCTGCAAAATAGTCTGCGAGCGAGGTCAGAACCGGAGGCGATTTTAGAATTTGCTCAAGATCGCCACGCTTTTTCAGCAAGTCCATTGCGTGCCTTCCTTGAGGTATGTGGTCGGCGGTGCGCCCTGTTAAAAAGGCAGATGCCTTTTCGAGGAGCGTGACTGGACCGGCCAAACGAGTTTGCTTGTCCAGCCTGATGTTGCGCATGAGATCTCGCTTCGCCTGAATAGCCGACAGGGCAACTCGCGGAGACGGATCCGTCAACAGGCGGTCGAAATATTCGGCGGCGTCCCAAAGACCAGAATTCCCCAGCGTTCTTGTCGTCTGTACCCGAATCTCAGGATCGTCCGAAGCAAGCAGCGGTATCAGCAGCTTCAGTTCAGATGCAAACTGTTGGTTAGATAACCGACGAGATATCTGTCCAACAGCCCAGATCGCATGAATTCGTGCCAGTTGATTCTTCGACTCGAACGCGACCTTCTTCAGCCCCGGGAACGACTTGGGTCCCCGGGCTGCCAATTCAAACTGGGCTTCCTGCCGCACGCGC
>CAYYSX010000181.1:0-697 GCA_964474315.1 uncultured Verrucomicrobiota bacterium
ACCGTCGCCAAAATTCAGCCAATCTCAAAAACAGGCCTAGAATTGGCGGAGAGAGGGGGATTCGAACCCCCGGTGGGGTATAAGCCCACTCACGCTTTCCAGGCGTGCGCCTTAAACCACTCAGCCATCTCTCCGAAAGCGGCGGAGAATGTGGCGAGGTCACCCATCGCCGCGCAACTGCTTTTCCGCTTCCTTTCCGGCCCCAGAGCGCGCATCTCAGTTTTTGGGAAGTGGCGAGGGGCCGTGTAGCGTGCGGTGTCTTCCGCCGACCCATGGGCCGCCGGGGGCGGCAGGCGCCCTGTTTTCCACGCCGGCTCGTTCCCAACTACTCCATCGGCGTGGCCGAGCCGCCTGGTCGGCTGAGGACCGCCGACGCTACAGGTCTTCGGCGTCGGTCCTCCGTCGTCCGTCCTCTGTCCTCCCCTCTCCTCGGCTCCTCCACCTCGCTAAAAACTGAGAGGCGCCCTCTGGCGCTCATCTGGACGGCGCACTTCTCCGGTTTTGGCACAATGAAGCTGTCGTCCGGGGATTCGAGCGGACGAGCCGTCCGCGCTCCTGCAAAACGGTTCCCGGAGGGACAGACCCTCGCCAGAGGTAAGAGGCGCCCCGCCCTGGGCATGAGGCGCACACTCTTCTCGCCATGCTCGCTTGTCCCGGCTTACCCCGAACTCCATGGGACAGAACATCGATCGGAGGG
>CAYYSX010000181.1:797-6562 GCA_964474315.1 uncultured Verrucomicrobiota bacterium
GATTCCATTGCCTTGCAGGTGGCGACGTTGCTGCGGGTCACAGACCCGCGCTCCCACCCCAGGCGACTCCCCGCTCGCTCGTCCCGGCTCACCCCGAACCCCGTGGGGCAGAGCATTGATCGGGGGGGATTCCATTGCCTTGCAGGTGGCGACGTTGCTGCGGGTCACAGACCCGCGCTCCCTCGGCGACTCCCACCGCACCACGCCGTCAGCGCGTCCTGCCGGCCGCGGCTACGGGCGGAAAACAGGTCGTGATGCCCTCCACGACAGCGTCGCTCGACTCCGATTCCACTCGACGCGAAGGATTTTCCCGGGAGTGGCGTATTCCGGATGTATGTTATCACCACGTTTTCTTGTGCTGGCGGCGACGGTGGCCGCGGTCTGGACCTCTCTCCTGGCCCAGGCGCCTCCGGAATCGGTAAAACCACCGCCCGTTTCCCCGGGTATACCCGGGGTAACTCCAACCCCACCGCCGTCCGTCGAAGATCCCGGGCCGCGACTCGATTTCGCCTTCGACAACACCCCGCTCCTGGAGGTCATTTCCGTCGTCCAAGACCAATATCAGAAAGCCGCCGGCCGCCCCCTCAACGTGATGGTGCCCGAGTCCCTCCGGGATATGGCCCGCACCAACCTCATCACCCTCAACGTCAACCAAATGACGGTCGATGAGTTGTTTCAAATGCTGGGGTTGGCCAGCCAAATAAATGTGCCCTACATCTCAGCTTGGAATTTTTCCGGTGGAAGGACAGTTCCGATAATCAGCCGCTTTGACGCTAAGTATGAGTTCGACCCCCTTCCACTGACGAAGAGCAGCCGTTCGGCTCCACTGACATTTCTTCTGCGAGGACAATTCGCCAGGGATACTGCTCGGCCCGAGCTGATGAACCAGGATGGAATCCCATCCCGCAACGAGCCAACGAATCAGGAACCGCCACGCTTGGTCCAATTCTATTCCTTGGAATCGGTGCTGGACCGGTATTCGGTGGAAGATGTCACCACCGCCATCAAGACGGGCTGGGAATTGTCGGGAGCCAAGACCCAACCCACCATGAAGTTCCACGAAGAAACCAAGCTGCTGGTGGTCGCGGGTGACCAGTACCAGCACCAAATGGTGAGCCAGGTCCTGGGCAGCTTGAGGGAATCCAAACCTGGAGTGGGCGTTGGACGTGGAGTGGGCGTCCCTGGGACACCCGTCACCCAGCCTGTTCCCGTCAATCCAACGCCGACACCACAATAATTCAGACCGAGAGATCCGGGTCAGTCATCGGGCGATCCATGAAGCTCCAGACTGGAAGTTCTCCCACCGTTCGCCTTTCGTTGTCCCGTGCCCACGCCGGGTTCCATCGCGGTCGCTGATCTCGCCCCCCGGGTGATGACCACCGCCGCCGGCTCCCAATCCGCCGCGGGCGCCGCGGATTCGGTCACCGCTTCGTTGACCCGACGGATGAAGGCGGGCGATGAGACGGCCTGGTGCGAGTTTCACAAGGCCTTCGCTCCCCGGCTGGAACGTTATCTTTTGGTGGTCTGCCGGGGGAATGAGGCAACGGCACGCGACGCCTTGCAGCAGACCCTTCTGCGGGCGGTTCGGAATCTGCGCGTCATGGCCACGGAAGCCGAACTGTGGGGCTGGCTGACGGTACTCGCCCGCAGCGCCGCCACCGATCTAGCCCGTCGCGAAGGCCGGCATCGGGGATTCCTCGAACGCTGGTTCCAAGCTCAGCCTTCTCCCCCGACGCCCGAACCGTCCGATGCCGATCAGCGTCTCGAAGCCGCGCTCGCCCAAGAGCTCGACCAGCTTCCCGCGTCCGACCGCGAGATCCTGGAACAGAAGTACCTGAGTGGCGGTTCGGTCCGTGAACTCGCCGACGTCCTCGGAACCACCGAGAAGGCCGTTGAATCACGCCTGACCCGGGCCCGCCAGAAACTCCGCCGCGCCCTGTTGCTGCGTCTCCAAAATGAAAACGACTGAACCCAATCTACTGCGGGATGTGCTCGCTGAACGGGCCGCCCCATCCGACACGCTCGGTCCGTTGTTACGCGCCGTGCGGACGCAGCGACGACGGCGGCAGTGGACGCCGGTCGTGGCGTTGCTCCTGGCCGGCGTTCTCGGGTGGTCGTTCTGGACGGGTCCGACCGACCGTTCTGACTTGGTCAACCTCGCCGCCCCGCCCGTTCCCGTGAACCCGCCGGCGCCTGTCGTCGTTGAACGCGTGTTCACCACCGCCCTGTCTGCCGGGGAAAGGGTCACGACTGAACCCGGCGGTTTCTTGGTTCGGGTGCAGACTACGCCGGATCCCAGAGTGCGGGTGACCGATCAGGAACTGCTGGCGTGGGCGGGCGGAAAGGGAGTGGGACTGTTCCGCCGCGACGGGCGAATGGAACTGATGTTCGCCCGAACTCACTGATACAGCGCCAGGAACTGCTTCCGGTAGGTCGCCTCTGGTCCGGGCAAACGCTGCTGCAACGTCTCGCGGTGGATGGCACCGTGTTGGAATCGGCGTTTCTCAAACACCGGCATCTCGAGACCGAACAACTGCCGGATCCCCCGAGCCACGACCTCGCCTTTGAGGGAATAGAGCGTGGGGACATCATACTGCGTCAGCTCGATGAACGGGATTCCCTCGCTCACCGCGATCACCGGCCGGCTCATCAGCGGGCTGAATCCGTGGAAACCGTATTTGCGCGCCGGCGCGTAAGTGCGGACGTAGCCGCGACTGAGGCCCCCGCTGTAGGTGAGGGAGTGTTTGATCCGCCCCACGCCCCAGCCCTCGTGATACAGCATGAGGTTGTGGACCACGGAACGGATGGTGAGCTCGGGGTTTTCTTCGATGGGGTAGTCCTTGAGGTTCTCGTCGCCTCCGTCGCCGTCGAACAGCCACTTCCATTCCGGATACCGCTGGCGAATTCCCCGGCACAGGGCGAGCGCCATCACCCCGCATTCGACGTCGAGCGGTTTGTAGTCTTCCAGCACGCGGAGGGCTTCAGTGAAATCGAGATCAGCCGGGTCGGCCTGAATTTCCTCCAGGAACAGCCCGAGCCCAAGCTGCTCCAAAAAGCCGCGCGCCTGCCGCAGGTCCGGTCCATCGCCGAAACTAAGGGTGAAGGCCTTCAACCGTGCCGGATTCAGGCCCAACTGGCGCATCATCTGATACGTGGTGAGGAACACCGCCCCGGAATCCACTCCGCCCGAGAAGGCGACCCCCACCGGTTCTTCCGCCGGAATGACCCGCAACTGCGCGGCGATCTCATCCGCCAACGCCCCGATATACCGCCGGCCAATGACATCGAGGTCAGGCGGCAGGATATTGCGGTCGGGAGTGAAGAACCGGGTGTAACTCGGGTCAGGATCGGGACAGCCCACCAGTTGGATTTCGACGACGTAGTGGGCGGGAACCATCCGGGTGTAACTGGGATGGAACTGGTCCGCGAGCCCCTCGCTTTGCAGATGGGTATGAATGGCGTCGATGCGGTCCGCCACAATCAGCGCCGGTCCCTCGCGGCGTTTGGCGAGGAAGTACCGCATGGGCCGGTCAAGGGAGCGGGCCATGCGCACGGTCCGCCCATCGCGGGCCAGCAGCGCGAAGGAACCTTCGATGCCCGCGACGGCGGCGGGATCGCCGGAAAGCACCCGATGATGAGCTTCGTCCGGGGTGACGTTGAGGAGTCGGTTGGCGGCCGGGTCGAGGAGGTTGACGACCTGTTCGACGTACGCTGCGGGGAGATTCATGACCCTACGGTTGCGGCAGGCGAAGTCCGAGGCAAGCCGCGGATGAACGGCGGGCGCATCTTGAAATGGTCCTGACCGGCAGGAGTGCGGGCGGCTCGCCCGCAGGATAACTTCTGGAGAAGCTCCAAAAGCCAAAACCCAAGCTCCAAAGAAAACCCAAGCTCCAAGTCCCCGGTTCCCGTCCGGAGGGCGCATCTCAGTTTTTTTGGATGGGGAGCACACGCGTCCCGCGTGTGGGTCTCGGCGTCCCGCCGAGACCTTCGTGGACTGTTCTCATTCCGACGCGTCCTTCGCAGCGCCGCCCGGGACGGAAAATCAGTGCCGGAGGAACCGGGCGGGACGCCAGGTTCTGCACGCCAGAGACGTACGCTCCCCATCCAAAAAACGGAGATGCGGACCCGGCTTCGGTCGCCCCCTGCCCGTTGAGCGGCGCCACCCGTCGGAGAACCTGGAGTTTGCTTGGACCGGACTTTGTTTCTTGGAGCTTTTTTGGAGCTTGGGATTTGGCTTTTGGAGCTTCCGCCTCTGGTCGGCATCGCGGTCCCGACAAGGACCCATTCAAGAGGCACCCCCTTCCACCTCAAAATTCCTGAAACCCCATTCCTTCCCTCCGTGTGCTTCCTCCAGCGCGTCCCCTTGACGCGCCCATAAAAACCAACCGCATCCCATGAAATCTATCGCCCTCGCCGTCGCCGCCTTCGGCACCGTCTCCCTGTTTGCCGCTGATCCGGTCTCGTCCGGTTTCTTCGACTTTGGCCAGTTCAGTCCGCCCAAATCCGGCGGCGAATTCGTCGAAGTCAACGTCAAGGGAAACCTCATCTCCATGGCGGCCAAGATCGCCGCCAAGCAGGAACCCGAAGCGGCCGAATTCCTCCGCAGCATCGAGTCCGTCCGCGTCAACGTCATCGGTCTTGATGAATCCAATCGCGCGGAAATCAAAAACCGCATCGACACGATTCGCACCGGTCTCGACTCGGCGGGCTGGGAACGGATCGTCACCGTCCAGCAGGAAGGCGAGGATGTCGGGGTTTACACCAAAACGCACGGCGCCGAGGCCATCGCCGGGGTGGTTGTGACGGTGCTGAGCGGAGGCGGCCAAGCGGTTTTGGTCAACGTCGTCGGCAATATCAAGCCCGAGAAACTCGCCGAACTGGGGGAACATCTGCACATCAAGCCGTTAAAGAACGTCATCAAGACGGCTACCCAGGCGGATGAAGCAGACGAGAAGAAGTAGGCCGACCCGCCACCTCTCATGTCGCCACCGATCCTGAACCCTCCGCCGCCCGGCCAATCCTGGCGCTGGATTCTGCTTCCGCTGGTCCTGCTCCTGCTGCTGGCCGCCATCCCGATGGCTTTGGCGGCCGGAGTGTGGAGCTGCGTGCGGACGGGTTCCGACGTCACCGCCCTCCGTCGAGCGGCGATCCAAGCTTCGGACAGCCGCTGGGAACGACAGGTCGAGTTCAGGGTTGGACGTTTGTTGTTCGCGCTGGGCCGCTTCGGGTTGAGCTTCGCCCCCTTGGATTCGGATGCTCGAACCGCGTTGCGGGCCGTGCGCAGCGTCGAGGTGACGGTGTTTCAGGCACCGGACCGGAACCATCCCAACCGGGCCGCCATCCTGACGTCAGCCGACCAAGTCATGACTCGCCGGGGTTGGGAGCGGATGGTGGGTGTGGTGGACCAGGAAAATGCCGTGGCCGTGTACGTGCCCAAGCGCCCACGCGGTCAGCTCCTGCACGCCTGTGTGTTGGTGGTGAATGAGGAGAATCTGGTGGTGGTCTCCGCCGAGACGGATTGGACAGCCGTGGCGAAACTGGTGGAACGGCACCGCGGCGACTTCCCTGTCCCACGGTTCGCCTTCCGCCACTAATCTGTACCGCAGACCTCTGAGTCTGCTGTTCCGCAGGTTTTTAACCTGCCCCCGGGGTCCGCTGGCAGGCTGAAAGCCTGCGATACAGCAGACAGGAATGCCTGCGGTACAACTGCCGCCGGTAGCGCAGGTCTCCAGACCTGCTGTGCCGCAGGTTTTTAACCTGCCCCC
>CAYYSX010000181.1:6662-8909 GCA_964474315.1 uncultured Verrucomicrobiota bacterium
GCAGACCCGGAGGTCTGCGGTACGTTACCCCTCCGGAATTACCCGCGCCGGCGGGGCCTTCACGAAATTGGCCTCCCGCAGGTAAATCGGCACCAAAAGCTCAGCGGGAACGGCCTCCCGATCCATCGCCAACCGGGCCACCACCGAAGCCGAGGGGAACAACCGCTTCGCTTCCGGAAACACCGCCGTAATCTCCGGTCCCGCCAGATGCCACCCCGATTCCTGCCGTTGGCGAAGCTCCTCCACCGTCAGTAACGTCACCGGCCCCACCAATCGCCCCGATTCCGCCGGTGCCGCGGCAAATTCCCCCCGTTGCGCATCCACCGCGAGCAGGACCGGACCCGGAAGAGCAGTCGCCGCCACCACCGCCAGCGCTTCCAGGCTGTTGACTCCGATTGTCCGAATCCCCCGGCCCAACTGCCAACCTTGGGCCACGGAGATCGCCACCCGAATTCCCGTGTAGCTGCCCGGACCCAATCCCACGGCCAAGCACTCCACCTCCCGACGGGACACGCCCGCCTGTTCCAACGCCGATTCGATCAGACCGAACACAGGGGTTCGTCGCGTCCCCTCGTGGACCACCTCGGAGCGGACTTCTCCCCCACCGGCCACCGCCACTGAGCGACAATCGGACGAGAATTCAAGCGCCAGGCACGTCATGAAAAATCTCCCGGGTGGTTTCATCGAGGGCCGTTAACCGGAGGTTCCACCCACCTTCGCCTCTCGGCACCGCATCGGTCCAACGCTCGATCCATTCGACGACGCTGATGCCTTCCGGTTGGGACAAGTATTCGGCCAGGCCAGCGCCTTCGATTTCGGCCGGAGAATGGAGCCGGTATAAATCCAGGTGGAACAGCGGCCACCGCCCGCCTCCGTATTCGTTGAGCAGGGCGAAGGTGGGCGAATGAACCCGCGTCGTGCAGCCCAGTCCCCGTGCGATCCCTCGCACCAAGGCCGTTTTCCCCGCCCCCAAATCGCCGCTCAGACCGATTACCAAGCCGCGCTCGGCCCGTCGGCCGATGCGTTCACCGAAGGCTTCGGTCTCCGCCACGGATTCTGAACGAAAGCGACCCACGGTTGCAGGAGGAAATTTCCACGACGCCTCGTTACGCGAAGTGCTCATAGCCCTTCATCGCCAGAGGACGCACGCCGTCTTCCGTCCGCAGGCGGATCCCTGGTTCCGACTTGACCTTGCCGATGCAGCTCAGACGCACGGAGGGGAAACGCGTCCGCCACTCATCCAGCAGACGGACCGTCTGACCGGCGGGCACCGTGAACAGAAGTTCGAAGTCTTCTCCATCCGACAACGCCGCCAACCGAGCTGGCCGGGCACGATCGCCGCGCCGGGCCTGCTCGCGGGCCGCCCGACTGATGGGCAAGGCCATGGCTAAAAGCTCCGCGCCCAGACCTCCGCTGGCGGTGAGTAGCCGAGACAGGTCGCCGGCCAGCCCGTCGCTGACATCCATCATCGCGGTCACCCGACCCGATTCACCCAGCCAGCGTCCTTCCGCCAGCCGCGGCTCGAAGTCCAGGTGTTTCCCGGCCATGGACCCGCCCAATTCCCCGGTAACGAACACCGCATCCCCGGTCCGAGCCCCAGACCGCAGGAGCGCTCGACCCCGCGGTACCGTACCCAAGGTGGTCACGCTGACCCAGAGACGCTCGGGGTTCGTGGTCGTTTCCCCGCCGACCACCGCCACCTGATAGCGCGCGGCCAGTTGGTTCAGGCCACGGTAAAGCTCCAGGATCCGTTCCGGATCGAATCCACGGGGTAATCCCAGGGTGACCAAGGCCGCCGTCGGGGTGCCTCCCATCGCCGCCACGTCGCTCAAACAACGTCCCAAGGCTTTGTGTCCGACGCGGGCCGGCTCGGTTTCCGGAAGGAAATGAATTCCCTCCACGACGGCATCGGATTTCAGGAGCGCCTGTGTTCCTGGTGAACCGAGCTCGAGCACGGCGCAGTCGTCCCCTGCGCCGGTGACCACAAAATCATTGGTCGGCAGGCGGGCGGTCAGAGCGGCAATGAGCTCGAATTCGGTCACTGGCCGCAGCCAACCATAAGTCAGCCGGCCAAGTCGAGGCGACCGGAGCACGTCGGCGCTCGGAGTCCCGGCTTCAGCCGGTGGAGACGTTCCTCGCCCCAACGCACCGGAAAACGACTGACCCATTGGAGAAGTCCGCCGTTCCGCTACCTCAAGGTGAGACTCCGAGCGTCACGGGTCGCCCCGTCCCTAGAATCGATCAGTC
>CAYYSX010000181.1:9009-12181 GCA_964474315.1 uncultured Verrucomicrobiota bacterium
CCCTCACGCCTCACGGCATCGGCACCGCCGAGCCACTCGAGATTCGCTCCTGCGCTTCCTTGGCGGCCCGTCTAAGAGACAAGTTCAGACTTTGAATCTCAGTGAGTTCCGGTTCCAGCAAGGCTCCCAGCGGCCCCAATTCCGTCGCCGCCGCCACCGCGAACAACTGGGTCACCGGATCGGCAGTGAAACGCAGGCCGGCCCGGATGGCCGGCACCACGAATTCGGCCTCCTGACTGATCCGCCACAGAGACCAGGCGGACAGCATCATCAACCGCGGATCATCACTCCGCAGCGTGGCAATCAAATCGGGCACGGCTGGCTTGGCCTGCTCCCCCAGTTGCCCCAGCCACCACGCCGCCGCTTGAGCCGGAGTGAGACGAACCTCCCGGAGTCCCGGATATTCCAAAAAGTAACCCAGCGAACGATCAGGAATCTGGAACCGAACTTCCTGCGCCAACGTATTGACCACGGATGGCACGTCCACCCCCATCCGGCCCCGGGCCGCCGCTGCCAGGAGACGAATCATGGGCGCCGGATTGTCATCCAGCGCCCGAAGCTGCGGCAACACTCCGCCCGCCGCCGGCCCCAGCACCGCCACCAAGTCCAGCACTTCCACAATCACCGGAGAATCGGCCGTCATGTCCGGTTTCAGCTCATCCAAAACCGACGCCGACGCCGGGCCTATCCGTCGCAGAGTAGTCAGCACGGACGGCTTCAATTCTGGGTTCGTGAGCAGCGGGACCAGGCGCGGCACCGCGGACGAGGCAGACGGGCCATAGACACCAAACGCCTCCACCCAGGTCGGCGTGACGGGTTCGGGGCGGTTCAATCCGTCCAACAAGGCCAACAGACCATTTTCCACGGGAACTTCCGCGCGCACGAGAGCTTGGGCCGCCTGTTCCCGCCGACTGGCATTTTCATCCAGCAGCGCGGTCACCACCGTGGCGTGGACCTCGGGTGACGTCGGGGCGATGCGCAGGGCCGCCGTCAGGGCTTCTCCACCGGTCTCGCCCGGTGCTCGAGTCCAGGTCAGGACGATCGGCAGCGCGGTGGCGGCCTCCTCCCCTAAACCGCCGAGCGAGCGGAACGCTTGACGACGAACCACTTCCGGGTCGGAGAGTTCCAGCAGTCGGAACGAAGGTTGCCACGAATCCGGCAAGGCATCGAACAACTTCCGCGACACCCGCTCGGTCCGGGACGGCTGCCAGTCCACCAACGCCACCAGTTCATCGACCAGGCCGCTTCCCCCCAGCGCGACCGCCTCGTCCACGCGGGCATTCGGCCCGGCCCGCTTGATCCAGACACTGAACGAGTCGCCAGAATAATGGGGACCATGACGTCGCCCTCCGATGACCAACACGAACACTGACAACACCACCGCCCCGAACAGAACCAGGAAAAGGGCGCGAATCATGCGAACGAGTTAGACGGAGAGCGCAAAGCCGTCCACGACGAGTTTCTTCGGTAGGAGCAAGGGAGACCGCCCGGCTCCTCAGATGAACCCTCAAAAAGCAGATGAAATCACCAGCGCCAGAACACCCAACGTCTCAAACCCAGGCCACTCGAAGTCCACACTGCCAACCCCGGCACTTCTTGGCCTTTGAACTTTGAACTTCCCGTCACCGCGTCAGGCTCAACTTGAGGGCGATCTGCTTGTCGAGCTCGGCGGCCAGATTGAGGTCCGGGCCTCCGGTCGGTCCACGGACCTGCACAAAGGAACGGGCCACCCCGTCACCAATTTCATCCACCCGCACCCAGACACTCCGATTGTCCACTTTGGCGCCAAGGGTGTTGTCGATGGTGTTTTCGCTGGTGAGGGTGCCGTTGAAGGCGAGGACCTCTTTGGCGGCATTGAATACCTGAAAAACGGATCGCTGGTAACGGCTCTCAATCTTGTCGTCGGCAAAAGGCATCCCCAGCTTTTTGGACCCTTCTTCCGTCGAATAGCATCCGTTCAACAGAACCGCCGCCATGGTCAACGCCAAGAACACCAGCTTCTTCATTGTGAACACGATACAACCACAGCCGCCTTAGGGGTCAAGCTTGGCCTGTCGGGAGTCACCCGGTCGGACTGGGGTTCTTCACCGCCGCGCCGCCAGCGGCCGCCCGGCGGGCGGGGACGGCGTTACGCGCCATTTACCCCGGCCGCACTGCCCGACCAGCGGACCAACCAGAAACGGAGAGGCGTCCCCATAAGCTGCTTGAACTTTGCGCTTTGAGCCGATGCGTCGCGGACCAACCCTCCGGGGTCATGAATCCACCCCTTGTCGGCGTGATCATGGGTTCGCAGTCGGACTGGGAGACCCTGCAACATGCCGCTCATCAGTTGGCCGCGCTGGCGATTCCGTATGAGACGAGCGTGGTCAGCGCCCATCGGACGCCCGACCTCCTCTTCGAATATGCCGGGACGGCCGTGGAACGTGGCCTGGAGGTGATCATTGCCGGCGCCGGCGGGGCCGCACACCTGCCGGGAATGTGTGCCAGCAAAACGGCACTTCCGGTCCTCGGCGTCCCCGTTCAATCCCGGGCTCTCAACGGACTCGATTCGCTGCTCAGCATCGTGCAGATGCCCGGAGGAATTCCCGTGGGTACGATGGCTATTGGCAAGGCGGGAGCCATCAATGCCGCCCTGCTGGCCGCGGCCATCCTGGGTAACAAACATCCGGCGATCCGAGCGGCCTACGAGGCGTTTCGCCGGCGGCAGACGGAAGAGGTGCTCGCGGCACGGGAACCTGGGCGGAGCGTTTGAGCCGAGGTGGTGCATCACCTCTCGATTCCCTTCAATCGCGCTCCAGCGTGAACAGCCGTGTCGGGGCATCCCGGCGCAGTTCCACATGCTGGTCGGCGAAAGCGGCGTTGGCCCGGAACTTGGCCCGCCTGGGTCCGGTCGTCACCCGCTGCGTCTCGGTGCTGCGCTCGTTTCCCCCGCTGTGCCGGTAACACACGTTGGCTGACGATTCTTGGTCCGGATACAGGCAGGCATCCCAACCATCGGTGTCGGCGTAGAAAATCGTATGGACCGGATCCGCGAGGTTTCGCGAGCCGATGGTGTTGACGCCATTGTTGATATACGCGTTCTGCGCATAGGCGAGATAACCGGAGAAGCCGCCAGCACGCAGTACGTTGCCGATTCGTTCGTCCGGCTTGGCTCTCTGGATGCTGGAAGGGC
>CAYYSX010000182.1:0-12047 GCA_964474315.1 uncultured Verrucomicrobiota bacterium
CCAAGAGGCCTGCGCTACACAGTACCGCAGACATTCCTGTCTGCTGTACCGCAGGTCTTTCAGCCTGCCAGCGGACCCCCAGGGCAGGTTAAAAACCTGCGGTACAGCAAACTCAGAGGTCTGCGGTACGGTGGTTCATTCCTTCGCTTCCCCTTCGCCCAACTTCTCGTACAGCTTGGCCAACCGTCGCGCATGTTCATCATAGGCCGATTCAAAAAGCTGGTTAGCCCGCGCCGATCCCACGAGCGCAACGGCGGTCAGGACCTTCGGAGGTTTCCCGGCCGCCGTCAGCCGCGCGGCCACTTCCGCCTTGATGGAATTGACCAGCAAACAGCCGCCCACCGTCGATCCGGGAGCCACCGGGGTGTCCAATCCGGGAATCCGCACCATGGCGTCCCCCACCGGGGCTCCCGTATCGAGAACCAGGTCGGCGAAGTCCGACAGTTTCCGGCCGTCGCTTCGCCGGCTGGCGCTGGCCCGACTGTGTGCCTGAGAAATGATGGCCACCACCCGCACGTTCCGGCGACGGAACTCCTCCGCCATTTCGATGGGCACGAGGTTGCAACCGCTGGAGGATACCACCAGGGCGCTGTCCAGAGGGGACAGGTCGTAGTTGCGCAGAATGCGGACGGCCAGGCCGGAGACGTTTTCGAGGAACATGGCTTGCCGCTGGCCGTTGGCGCCGACGACCAGGTTGTGGAAGCTGAGCGACAGTTCGACGATGGGATTGAACCCCGGAAAGGATCCATAGCGGGGCCACATCTCCTCGACCAGGATGCGGCTGTGGCCCGAGCCAAACAGATGCACCATTCGGCCCGCCAGGATGGTGGTGGCAAACCAGTCCGCCGCCTGCCGGATCAGCGGTTCCTGTTGGGCCACGATGTCGATCAGGCCCCGGCACCGATCCAAATAGTCTCGTGTCATCGGGAGCTGTCCTATCGAGGGGTTGACCGCTGAGGAAGCTGATTCAGTGCAGGAGTGCCCTGGCGGAATCGTCCGAAGGTTTGGCAATGAGGTGCCCGTGAAGCGTTGGGGTGTGCTCAAAACTCCAGAGGACTGGAGTACTCCATGACGCTTCGCGAACTTCCCGTGCGGCTGGGGCGGAATCAACCGAAAGCGTGGAACTTGGAGCTTCTTTGGGATTTGGGTTTTGGCCTTTGGAGCTTTCCCTCTCGGTCTCGGTAACGACCCATTCGAGGTACTCTCCAATCCCTGCCCCCCAATCCGTTCATTGCCCGCCGAGCCCCAAATCGCTACGATGGTCCGTGGTCCGCATGTCTGCCTCTTGTCCGCGCCCGGTCCGGCGCTGGTTGGGCCTTACCCTCCTCGTTCTCGCGTGGTTCCACGCGAGTACGGTCATTTCTTCGGCAGCCGATCTCGTGTGGCGTTGGTCCAATCCCCTGCCTCACGGTAACAATATTTCGGGCGTCGCCTTCCGCACCAACCGCTTTTACGTGCAGGTAACCGACCACGGGCAACTGTACACCAGCACCGATCTCACCCGCTGGGAACCACGGAAGACCGGTACCCGCCTGGCGTTGCGCAGTGCCAGTTTTCTCGGAGACCGCCTCCTCGTCAGCGGCGAGAATGGCCTGATCTTGTGGGCGGACGACCCCCAGGAAATCCAGCAGGTCCACCTCAATACCGACAGTTGGTTGGAAGGAGTCGCCGCTTCCCCCGAGGTCGCCGTCGCGGTCGGTGATGACGGGGTGATTTTTCGCAGCACTGACGGGCAAAACTGGACCCGCATGAACGTTCCCTTCCGCAACTGGCTGCGGGGAGTCATTTGGGGTGGTGGGCTCTTTGTCGCCGTCGGCGAACAGGATGGCATCTTCACCAGTCCCGACGGATTGGTCTGGACCGCCCGGACCGTTGCGGGCGGCAAGAACGCCAATCTGAACAAGGGGACCTGGACCGGAGCGCGCTTCATTGTGGCGGGCGATGCGGTCGGCGGCGAGGCCACCGTCGTCATCGGTGAGGCCGACGGCACTTCCTGGTCAATCGCCCAACCCAAGAACCCAGCCACCAACGACCTGATTACTGCCGTCGCGGAAGCCCCGGGCAGCGAGATTGTCGCGGGTACCCTGGAGATGTGGTTCTTTTCCACCCTGCCCAACACCAACTGGGCCAGCCTGATTTCCCTCAATCCCGAGGACGGTCCCCCTCCGGCCGTGTACCTCAGTTCGCTCTGGGACGGGAGCAAGTACCTGTTTGGCGGTCGGACCGGTCGGACGGTGTCGGCCTCCCGTAATCTCTTGTCGCTGAATTGGTCCGAGTTTGCCAGCCCGCCCCGGAGTTGGCTGTTTGACCTGACGACCTCCTCCGGTTTTGCGACCAACGTCACTCCGGTGTTGGCGGGCAGCGAAGTCGCCTACATCGCCTCGCGCACCACCAACCGTTTTTTCGTCGCCGCGGGTGACTACGCCACCCTGATGTACTCCGACACCGGCGTTTCCTGGAACCCCGCTCTTCCACCGCTCAACGCCGAAAACCGCACCTACCTCGGATTGGCTGGGAATCACGACCGTCTCGTCGCCGTGGGCACCGCCGGCCTGATCTCCGTCAGCCCCATCGCCTACGAGCCGATCGTCAGCACTCAATCTCTCACCAACACCTCTGTCACCAAGACCGCTGAGGTCATCGAAGTCGCCGTCACCAACTGGATCAACACGCTCGGCCTCGCCTGGTATCCCTCCACCTCCCCCACCGACCGCGACTTGCAGGCGGCCTGCGCCACGGAAAGCCAGATCGTCATCGGCGGTGAAGGTGGATTCCTCGCCACCAGCACCGATGGCACCAATTGGACTCAGCGCCCCAGCGGCACGACGGCCTTCCTCAGCGGCCTCGAGGCTTCCCCCGAAGGGTTCGTCGCCGTGGGAGACCTCGGCACCATCCTCACCAGCACCGATGCGGTCACCTGGACCCAGCAATCCGCTCCCACCGACAAGTGGATCTACCGCGTGCGCAAAGGCGGCGACGGAACCTGGGTGGCCGTGGGCGAAGAGGGTGTCTTGCTCACCAGCGCTGACCGGACGAACTGGACCCTGCGCCCCACCGGCCTGACCAACTGGCTCAATGACGCCGAATGGGTCGCCGGAACCTGGTTCGTCGTTGGCAACCAGGGCACCGTCCTCACCAGCACCAACGCGATCACCTGGAACAACGACGGCATCATCACCGGAAAATCCCTCTACGCCGCCGCCACTCTCGGTGAACGCTTCATCACTGCGGGCGTGGACGGCATCATCCTGCGCACCCGCGTCACGCCGTTTTCCACCCCGGTCGATCTAATCCGATTCCCCAACTCCCCGCCGGACCAATTGTTCCTCTTCAGTGGCCAGACCGACCAAATCTTCCGGCTGGACCGCGGTGCTTCGCTGCTGGACCGGGAAGCAGGCCCGCAACTGGAGATCACCAGTCCCGACGGCACCCTGCTCTACTTCGATCCCACCCCCAACGACTCCAATTCGCAGTTCTTCAATTCCACCAACATCAACTGACTCACTGAAGACCGCCGCCCGCAGAATCCCCGTGGACCTTCCGGCGAACCTCCCCCGCCGTCCTCTTTGACATGGCCTGGTTCTACGTCTGCCATCACACGATCGTCGGCCCGGTGGCGGACCCGGAATTCACCCGGTTGGTGGCACAGGGGGAGATCCGGCCCGACACGCTCGTCTGGCGCGAAGGCGGCTCGGAATGGCTTCCGTGGAGCACGGTGCCCACCGAAGCTGCGGAATCGTGGACTCCGGAGCAGCTCCCCACGCGCGACTTGACCACGCCCGTCGGCGAAATCGGGCGGCAGTCCTGGGCTTGGTTGGTCCGGGAGCCCTGGCCTCTGCTGGGCGTCGGAGTTCTCGGGCTGGTGTTGACCGTGGGGGGGTGGCTGGCCGGTCTGGGTCTGAGCCTCCTGCTGCCGTTGGTGGGCGGACTGCTGGGATTCCTGCTCCTGACCCCGCTCCACACTGGATTCCTTCTCCTGCTGGTCGAACGTTTCCGCGGCCATCCCCTGCGTCTGACCACGCTCTTCCGGGCCTTCGGACCGCGGTACGGACAACTGATGGCCGGACAGGTTCTGCAGACCACGGTTTATGCGGCGGTCGGGCTGCCCGCTCTGCTCGGGCTCGCCGCCATGCTCGCGGTGGTCGTCGTCCTCCAGCAGGATCCCCTGGCGCTCCCGGGGTGGGTGGCTTTGTCGGTCGTGCTGGTCGGGGCGGTGGTCGGGTTGGTGGGAATTTGCGCTTACTTTTACCTGGTGGTGGCCTGGCTCTACGCACCGTTGCTCATTTTGGACAAGGGGCTCGATTTCTGGCCGGCCCTGCAACTGAGCCGCCGCGTCGCCTACCGGCATCCCTGGAGTTTCTCCTGGTTCTTGCTGGTCGCGACCACGCTGATGCTGCTCGGGGTCCTGCTCCTGGGTATCGGCCTGATCTTCACCGTCACCCTGGGACTGCTGATGCTCGTCGTGGGGTACGAGCGACTCTATGGCGGACTGCAGGCAAATCCCGCCACCGCAGCCGCGCCCCCGGTCATTTCCCCGAGCATCCCAACAGGTAGCGGAGCACCAGATCCGGCAGATCCGGCGAGTACCCCCCCTCCAGGATGCTGAACACCGGCAGGCCCGTGGCACGCAATCGTTCTCCCAGCCACTGGAAATCCTCTCGTTCGAGCGTGCCGTTGGCCAACGGATCCCGGACATAGGCATCGAACCCCGCCGAAACTCCGATGAGTTCAGGACGGGTCTTGAGAAGACGCTCCAACGCCTGCTCCAACGCCTTACGCCAATCGGCCCGCGGCGTTGCCGGCGCCACCGGAAAATTGAAACAATTGTTGCCCACGTCCGCCGTTCCGGTCCCGGGATAGCACGGATGCTGATGAACCGAGGCAAACGCGACGCCGTCCACGCCCTTGAGAATATCCTCCGTGCCGTTGCCGTGATGGACGTCGAAGTCGAAGACGGCCACCCGGGCCACGCCCAGGGCCCGTGCTTGAAGGGCGGCGATGGCCATGGAACTCAGGTAGCAGAAGCCCATGGCATGATTCCGGGTGGCGTGGTGACCGGGCGGTCGCAACAGGCTGAAGGCGGACTGCCCCTGCCGCGCGAGTTCCAGCGCCCGCAAAGCGCCCCCGACACTGCGCCGGGCATGATCACCAATGCCGGGGAAGAACGGCGTATCACCATCGAAATCCTGCGCCAGTTCCAATCGTTCCACATGACCCGGGGCGTGGGCGCGGAGGAGGATTTCAGGGGTGACCGCGGCCGGCTCGGCCCATTCCAGCGTGAGCGCCTTCTGTCCCTTCAGCAGCTCGGTGGTTCGTTCCACCCGCGCGGGCTTCTCGGGATGGCCGACGGATCGGTACTCGGTACACCGCGGATCGGTGATGATGGTCATGGGAAAACCAGTTTCCGCGGTCGGCTGGGGGAGTGCAATTCCGGAAGCGATGCTTGGAGGGGCGCCTCTCAGTTTATTGCAGTCCTGTCAGGGACTTTTCGGGAATAGCCCAGCGTTTCAACGCTGGGTTGAGGATAGAATCAAAACGCGCCCCCTTGCTCACCAAACGGATGGTTTTTCACTGTCAGTTACCAAAATCAGCCTAACCTCCATCGTATGCGTAGGGAGGTTACCCGCCGGGATTTCGTGAAGACCGCCGCCACCGGAGCCGCCGCCGCTGGCATGTTGCGTCCGGCGCGCGCGGCGGACCGAGCTCAGGCGCCCGCCGTCATCCCCTCTCCATCAGCCCGCCCCGTCATCATCGCCTCAGCGAACGGCAATTTTCACAAGAACGGTGGCCGCCAGACCTGTGTCGAAACGGCCTTCGAACTCATGATGCAGGGCACCGACATTCTGGAGGCGCTCATCGCCGGGGTGAACATTGTCGAACTCGACCCCGAAGACACCAGCGTGGGCTACGGCGGCCTTCCAATGCGGACGGCGTGGTGCAGCTCGACGCCTGCTGCATGCACGGTCCTCAGCGCCGGGCCGGCGGGGTGGCCGCTCTGGAGGGCGTGCGCACGCCGTCCAAAGTGGCGTACGCCGTGATGGAGAACACCGACCACCACCTACTGGTCGGACCGGGAGCGCAGACCTTTGCGCGTCAGATGGGTTTCCCGATCGAGGCTGACCTCAACACCGAACGCTCCCGCCAAGCGTGGCTCGAATGGAAACGGCGGACGGATCCCGGCCATTTTCCGCTTCCGAAGGATCGTCAAACCGAAGGCGCCCGCCTCGACCACCCGGCCATCCTCCGCGAGCTGATCGCCGCGGGAACGACTCCGGCACGCCACTATTGGGGCACCATTAATTGCAATGGCGTCAACGCCCGCGGGGAGATCGCCGGAGTGACCACCACCAGCGGTCTGGCCTGGAAGATTCCCGGCCGCGTTGGCGACTCGCCCATCCTGGGAGCGGGGTTGTACGTGGACGGGCAGATCGGTGCGGCCGGCTCCACCGGTCGCGGTGAAGCCAACCTCTTCAACCTCTCTTCCTACCTGGTGGTCGAGGCGATGCGACAGGGAAAGCATCCGAAGGACGCCGGTCTGGAGGCCTTGCGGCGCATCCGCGCCAACACCGTCGAGAAGCGGCTGCGCAAGCCCAATGGCGACCCCAACTTCAACGTCACGTTCTACGCCCTGAATGCCCGGGGCGAGCACGCCGCGGTCTCGATGTATGCCGAGAACGACGACGAACGCGGCTGGGCCGGTCAGACCGACGGCCGCCGGGTGCGTTACGCTGTCTGCACGGAGAGCGGCGCCGCCACGCTTCCCTGCGAGGCCTTGATTGCCGGCGCGCTCCAGGATGGCTAGTGCCGGTGGACCAAGGGCAGGGCCTCTTCGGGCTCCCGCCCACCGGGCGACCGCCAATAGCCCACGGATTCATCCGTGGGTTGAGCGGCCTTCCGGGAGCCAGTCCCGCCAGGGACGGAAGACGGTGTCTGCGCTACCCAAGAAGCAAGTGCCAGGTCATCAGTTCGCCCCATGCTTCTGGACGAAGGCGTTCCGGCGGCGGTCATCGATCTGTTTCTCGTTTCCAACCCGCGGCACTTTCTGGAGCATGCCGGTCAACCGATCGATGACTAAGAGAACGAGCGGCAACCTGACCGTGATCATGGTTCTCGGGATTTTGCTGGGTTGCGGGAAGGCCAGTGCCGCCGAGGGTTTGACTCAGCCGGAAAAGCGCCTGATCCGCTTCTCTGGTTACACCTGGTGGGTCAAAGCCAGCGAAGGGCCGGTTGGACCGGGACCCAACTACTTTTCCGACCACACCCGTCACGTGTGGCTGGACGATCAGGGCCGGTTGCATCTCCGTATCGACCAGGACGAAGAGCGCAAATGGCGATGCGCCGAAGTCGTGAACACCGCTTCCCTGGGTCACGGCCGATACCATTTCGCGATCGATTCCCCGCTCGATGGTTTCGACCCAAACGTCGTGTTGGGCCTGTTCACCTGGAGCGACGACCCGGCGTTCAGTCATCGGGAAATCGACTTCGAATGCGCGCGGTGGGGTAATCCCACAAATTGGAACGCCCAATTCGTGGTTCAGCCCTACACGAGCGCCGGCCATATCGAGCGCTTTCTTTTGCCGGAAGGCCAACTGGCGACAGGACATCGTTTCGACTGGAGAAAGGATCGAGTGGTATTCCGATCCATTCGGGGTCACGACTGGGAGGATACCCACGCCAGCCCGATCATTCATGAATGGCTTTTTGAGAAAAAGTCCGTCCCGGCCGGTGGTGAGAACGTGCGAATCAATTTATGGCTATACGCCGAAAAACCTCCTTCATCGCCGACGGAGGTCATCATTAGAGCCTTTCGCTTTGAGGCCAATGAGGAAGCGGCAGCGAGCGACCGTTCGCTGAGCAACCCTTGAAAGAGGCACTAATTGCTTGATCCAGAAATAGTCACCCATTTCGGCGCGCGTCCATTTCTCTTTGAAATTCTTAACCGGGTTTCGGGCGGCGACTTTGCCACGGCCTGGTCCCGTCGAGTGCAAATACTTTACGACACGGTTCCCATTAACCTCATTGGAATCGAAGATTTGAGGATCAATAAGCGCGCCAGCGGGCGGGCCAAGGATCAAGCGGACCTGGAGAATCTCCCGGGGTAGAACGCCGGGGAACGGGGGCACACTCTTCCTTCGCCCCGACGAGACACGGGAAGATCGGTCGTAGCCACACCACGAACGAGGGCCGGGACCCCATCTATTTGGCCAGGGTAAACCTTCCCCATTCATCGAGCGGGGCACAGGACGGACGACAGAGGACGGCCCTCGATCGCGCTCTGTCGTCGCGAACGGCAGGACGCGCTGATTTTCTTTGGTCCCCCGTTCCGGAGCATCTCGACACTATCCTCGGCGTTACCCGCCGCGGGAAGAGTGCGCCTTCTTCCGGCGGCTACGGAGGTGGACCTCAGGACCGACCAAACGCTCACGCCTCACTCATCACTTCTAGCGATAGCAGAGCCCTTACGCGGTGGTGTTGACTAGCGATCATGCCACGCCAACGGGCCGACACCGACAGCCCCTGGAAGGACCTCTTGGAACGCTTCTTCCGCCCCTTCCTGGCTCTGTGCTTTCCCCTGATCGAAGCCGCCATCGACTGGACCCGTGGAATTGTCTTCCTGGATAAGGAACTCCAAGCCCGCGTCCGCGATGCCCACTCCGGCCGGCTCTACGTGGACAAGCTGGTCCAGGTCTGGCGCAAGGACGGCACGCCCCAACGGATTTTCATTCATGTGGAGATTCAGAGCCAACCCGATCCCCGACTCCCCCAACGCCTCTACCGCTACTTTAGCCGCTTGAGCGAAGCGTGTCCGGGGCCGGTGGTCAGCCTGGTAGTGCTGGCCGATGCCGATCCCCACTGGCGGCCGCAGCGATATGAGTCGGCGGTGTGGGGTTGTCAGATCTGCTTTGAGTTTCCGGTGTGCAAGCTGTTGGACCTGCCGGAAGCAACGCTGAAAGCGGCGGTGGGTAATCCGGTGGCGCTGTTGGTTCTGGCGCATCGCGCCGCGCAGCGGACGAGGCAGGATCCGCACGGGCGGAAGGGGAGGAAGCTGGAGTTGCTGCGGGAGTTGGGGCGGCAGGGTTGGGAGAAGCAAGAGATTCTGGAAGTGTACCGGCTCTTGGATTGGTTGATGCCGCTTCCGGAGCGGCACGAAAGAGAGTTGCAGGAAGAGCTGGAGACGATAGAGAAGGACAACGTTATGCCATACATCAGCAGCGCCGAGCGATTCGGCCTCGAAAAGGGTTTGCAGACCGGGCGACAGGAAGGGTTGCAGACTGGACTGTTGACCGGTGCCCGCGAAGGCGTGTTGGAAGCGCTGGAGTTGCGTTTCGGTGCGGTTCCACCCGAGGTGCGTGTGGTCGTGGAACAAACCGACGAACTGGAAGAACTCCGTCGCTGGCATCGGCAAGCCATCACCAGTCCCACGTTGGACGTGTTCGCTCAAATGATGAGTACGGGTAATCGATAAAGGACCACGGACGACAGAGGACAGAGGACGGCCTTTGATCGCACTCTGTCGTCGCGGACGGCAGGACGCGCTGACTTTCTTCGGTCCCACGTCCCGGAGCATCTCCACGCCATCCTCGGCGTAGCCGCCGCGGGAAGAGTGCGCCTTCTCCCGGCGGCTACGGAGTCGGGCGGACGGGCCGTCCGCGCTCCCGTGGTCCAACGGAAGACGGAAGGGACGAGACTTCTATCGGAGGGCAACGGAAACGGCGTGGTGGGATCCGGTATTGACCGACTGTCGGCTCAGCAGGCTCAGGGTAGGTATCCTGTCCCTGGCCGGCGCCATCCCCTCTGATCAGTATTCAAGACGCCCCATGTCCCAGGCACGCTCCCAGAGCCATTGATAATCCACGTTGTGGCCTTGGGGCTCACCCAGTGCCGCCCTTTCCAATTGTTCGCGGGTGTTCGTCGGCGGCGCCGTCCGCCGGTCCAGCCACTTGTGAATCTCCCCATGCCCGTCGGCAAAGGTGACCGGACACCGCCGCCCGTGCCGCCCAGCCGGCCAGAAGGCCTCCCACCCAAACTCCGGCGGCGCCAGGCTCAAGGGCACCAAGAAAGTTCCGTGACTCAACGTGGCCTCATGCGAATCAATGAACAGAAACAGGTCGGCCGGCGATTTGGTCCGGAAATCATCCATCCGCACCAGGGCCACCGGATCGTACACCAGCCCGGTCTCCAGGTTCCCGCCCGCTCCGCCACCGCCGAACACGATGGCCCCGTTCATCGAATAGCTGCGGACCCGGCGCGGCCCGGTCCATCTGAAGGGCGAATTGGTCCGGCTCCGATCCCCTGGGCACCGAAACACCCCGGCCGCGTTCAGGTACGGGCCCAGATGCCCCGGTCCCGACGCCAGCAGCAGCGCCGAGTTGGTGGCGTCCTGAATACTGCCCATGGCCGGGTTGAGGTTGCCGTCCACCCAGCGGGGATAATTCGGCGAGCCGACCCTGGTTTCCGCCGGGGAGAGCCAGTCGCGATGGTCCAGGGCGTAGAGATGCCAGGCGGCCGTCAGTTGTTTGACGTTGCTGAGGCAGGCGATCGCCTCGGCCTGCTGGCGGGCGCGACTCAGGGCCGGCAGGAGCAAACCGGCGAGGAGGGCAATGATGGCCACGACCACCAGCAACTCGATGAGCGTAAAGGCCACTCTCCGATTGAAGGAGGCGCCAGTCCGGGGGCGGCCATCGGCCCGGTCTCCCCTCGGTGCTTGCTCCCTGATCTGCATCTCACCTACGGCTCCCGCAGCCGGTAGAAGCGCTGTTGGTCCTCGGTGGGGAGGACGACGGGACCACCGGCTCCCTGCGTCACCTCTTCCCACAGGATGGGTGCAACGAGGTTGGTGGTGGATTCCAGCGCCAGGGGACCCCAGCGGGCATCCCAGAAGAAGGTCAGCGTGTCCGGAGCCAATGCCGTTTGGAGGGGTGGCAGGGGCGCTGGCTCGCCGGCCGGAATCGGCTCGCCCGGCACCGGATGCACCGCGTAATCGACCAGATCGAACGGCGTGTGGCTGTCCACCACCGGGCGCGACAGGCGCAGCCAGCCGTGGTGAGCGCCCGTCGTCAGCATCAATCGTACGCCCAACAGCAATTCTGACTCGGCTTCGTAGGCCGGCGCTCGTGTGGTGTATCCCCAGTCTGCCATCTTGATCGCTCGATAATACAAGAGCGGAACTGAATACGACTCAGTCGGAGGTCGAGGTGGATCCGGAGAGTAGTTCGTCAGAGCACTTCGGCTGCTGCCGATGCTCTCTCCCAAAGAAAACGGGATTCTTGTGCTCGTGGCACGTAGAAACCGGGACATCCCCCCACGGCTCAACTGCCAAGGCCACCGACCAATCTTCCGGATCATCGCTCGTTCGCCGCGCCGCGGCCATGTATTGAAGATCGACAGTACCGCTCCCATCCAAGTCCAGACTCAACAAGGGGCCCGTGTTAGTAATCGGCTGGGCGGCTACGCCCATGAGCAGACTCCCCAAGAGGATTGCCAACGTAATCGCTTTCATGTTGTTAAACATCAGTTTCCCATGATCCGCGGAACCAGAACAAAGGCGCGCGGTGCCCCACTTACTGTCCCATTGCCAACGATGTGGCCCGAATCGCTAATTGCATTCGCATTCTCCAGCACCCATCCGGCCGTTCCTGATACAAAATGCGAATCGTTTAGATCAATCCAGTCGGTCGCCACGCCTGTTGCCGCCCACTTGATGACGGCTCTCGCGGGGGTCGAGTCGATGCTCGACCAACCTACAATCCAACCGAGATTGTTGATGCTGTTGGCTGTACTTTGATTATCTTGGGTCGAGCCAACTCTTGCTTTCCAAGCCTGCAAATCGATCGCACTGGCATCACTAGCAAGAGCAGCGGGGGACCAAGATGTCGCCAACTTCTCTCCCGCAATCTCATAGCGACCAACGGCCCGCCCTGAGCGGTTCACCGACAACGCACGCGCGACCAAGTTCTGCCCCCCGGACGTTCCCGGAGCCCGCAGGACATCCCCGACGCCATTGACAATGTTCAAATCCATTCCTTGAACATTCGCCCCCGATTTGC
>CAYYSX010000183.1:0-11950 GCA_964474315.1 uncultured Verrucomicrobiota bacterium
CGCGACTTCGGAGACCGAACGGATCGCAAACACGCCCGCCTGAAGTATGTCGTGCAGGAGAAGGGCGTTGATTTCATCCGCTCGGAAATCGAGAAACGAGCCCGAGTAAGGCTCACTGCCGTTCGCAATTACCGCTTCACTACCACCGGCGACACCTACGGTTGGGCGGACGCCATGGATGGCACGTGCTACCTGACGCTCTTCGTCTCGATGGGGCGGATCAAGGACGCGGAAGGACACCAGTTGAAGACCGCGTTACGGCGGATCGCCGAGCGGCTTCCCCAAGTTGAGTTCCGCCTTTCGGCCAACCAAAATCTGATCCTCGCCAACGTTCCGCCAGCGGATCGCGCGACCGTGGAAGCCTTGCTGAGCGAGCATGGAGTTCGGACCGAACAGCAGGCGGGAGTGTTGCATGCCGCGGCGATTGCGTGCCCCGCGTTACCCACCTGTGGCCTGTCGCTGTCCGAATCGGAGCGCTACCTTCCCACTCTTTTGACCCAGATTGAAGGGCTGTGCCGGGAGGTGGGCTTGGAAGGTCAGGAAATTCTTATCCGAATGACCGGATGTCCCAACGGATGCGCCCGACCTTACGTGGCGGAGATCGGGTTCGTGGGCAAGGCGCCGGGACGTTATCAAATTTGGCTGGGGGGTGATGTGAATGGGACCCGCATCGCCCGGACCTGGAAGGAGATGGTCAAGGATGCGGAAATCCTCAACGAACTTCGGCCGTTGCTCACACGGTATGCCAGTGAACGGCAAGCCAGCGAACGCTTCGGTGACTGGGCGTCGCGTACCTTATGGGCGGATGCGGCGAATGCTTCGTGTTGAATCGCTTCCGTCCGTGGAACCGGGTGGCTCGTGCCGTCCATCGCCCCACCGTTGGACGCCGGGTCCGAATAAACCGTGTCGAATTCCATTCACTTATGACTTCCGAAGAGATCGTCGAAACCAACGCCCGCCTTCGCTCCAGTGATCCGGAGGAGATTGTCCGTTGGGGAGTGTCCCAGGCGGCCGGCCGGGCGGTGGTCTCCACCAACTTCCGTCCTTACGAGGCGGCGATTCTGCACCTAGTGACCCAGGTTCAGTCGGACATCCCGGTGCTGTGGGTCGATCACGGTTACAACCGTCCGGCGACCTACCGACATGCCGAGGATCTGCGAAAGCGCCTCCACCTCAACCTCCGACCGTATCTCCCTAAAATGACCGCCGCCCATCGCGACGCCGTGTGGGGAGAGTTGCCGACGCCCGACGACGAAACCGGGCTGAAAGAGTTCAGCGCGGTGATGAAACTGGAACCGTTTCAGCGCGGCATGAACGAGCTGGCGCCCGCGGTCTGGATTACCGC
Organism: uncultured Verrucomicrobiota bacterium; assembly: GCA_964474315.1. GTDB lineage: Bacteria > Verrucomicrobiota > Verrucomicrobiia > Limisphaerales > UBA9464 > UBA9464. The sequence continues at coordinate 1,346 of CAYYSX010000183.1, forward strand.
GTTGCGTAAAGTTCAGAACCCCAACCGCGCCGAACTCGACACACTGGTGTGGGACCGGAACTTCACGACGCTCAAGCTGAGCCCGTTCTTCCACTGGAGCGACGCCCAGATGGAAGATTACCTGCGGCGTTATGATTTGCCCAACGAATGGGATTACTTCGATCCCGCCAAGGCGGACGAAAAGCGCGAATGTGGCCTCCATGCCGAATGGGGAGCCAAAGCCATGACCGGCAGTTGGTCTATCTAAGAAACGTCAACCGAGGTTCCTGTCCACGAGTCGGACCTCCATTGATTCCTTAATGAGTTCCTATCACCTAGATCACCTGCAGTATTTGGAAACGGAAGCCATTCACGTGATGCGCGAAGTCGCAGCCGAGTTTGAGCGGCCGGTCCTGATGTTTTCCGGCGGAAAAGATTCCATCTGCTTGCTGCGGCTGGCAGAGAAGGCCTTTCGTCCGGCGGAAATCCCGATGCCCTTCCTCAACGTGGACACCGGCCATCATTTTCCCGAGCTCAACGAGTTCCGCGACCGCCGGGCCGCCGAACTCGGGGGCAAGTTGATCATCCGAAAGGTCGAGGATGCCATTAAAGCTGGCATCGCCGTCCCTTCCCCCGGCGAAGTGAGTCGGAACCGGCTGCAGATTCCCACGTTGCTCGCGGCGATCGATGAGTTTCAGTTTGACTGTGCGATTGGCGGGGCCCGTCGCGATGAAGAGAAGGCGCGCGCCAAGGAACGGTTCTTCAGCTTTCGCGACGCCTTCGGACAATGGGATCCCAAGAACCAGCGGCCGGAGATTTGGAACCTCTACAACGCCCGGGTGAACTCGGGCGAACACATGCGGGTGTTCCCGCTCTCCAATTGGACCGAGATGGACGTCTGGGAATACATCCGCCGGGAGAGGCTGGAGGTTCCCAGCATCTATTTTAGCCATCGCCGCTCCTGCGTCCGGCTCGGCGGGCGCGGCCAATGGCTCCCGGTCAGTGACTTCCTGGAGTTGAAACCGGCGGATGAGGTGCGGGAGCTGGTTGTCCGGGTCCGCACCATCGGCGACATCATTAGCACGGGCCTGGTCGAAAGCCCGGCCAACACCGTGGACGACATCATCAACGAAATCGCCGCCGCCCGGGTGACCGAGCGCGGCTCCCGAGCGGACGACAAAGCCAGCGAGGCGGCCATGGAAGACCGCAAGAAGCAGGGTTATTTCTAAGCGGTCACGAACGGGAGAGAGAGCCTGCGAATGAACACCTATGGACACGAATCCACGGAATCTAAGAGGAACCTTGATTGGGGTGGCCGGCCTTCCCGGTTCGAGGAATGGATATCGCCGAGCTGAACCACCTGATTTTCCTTTCGAACTGCCTTTCGCATGAGTCATCCCATCGAGCTTCTCCGCTTCAATACCTGCGGTTCCGTGGACGACGGCAAGTCCACCTTGATTGGTCGTCTGCTCTATGATTCCAAATCGCTAATGGAGGACCAACTGGAGGCGTTGGAGCGCTCCGCCGACATCACCGGCGGGGGCCAAATCAACCTGGCCAACCTCACCGACGGGCTGCGCGCCGAACGCGAGCAGGGAATCACGATCGACGTGGCCTACCGCTATTTCGCCACCCCGCGACGCAAGTTCATCGTGGCCGACACCCCGGGCCACGTTCAGTACACGCGCAACATGGTGACCGGCGCCTCGACCGCGAACCTGTCCATCGTCCTGGTCGATGCGCGGCAGGGCGTGATCGAGCAATCACGCCGGCACACGTACATCGCTTCCCTGTTGCGTATCCCGCACCTCGTCATCGCGGTGAACAAGATGGACCTGGTCGGATGGTCCGAGGCGCGCTTTACCGAAATCCGCGATGCCTTCGAGCAGTTTCTCCCGTTGCTGGACATCAAAGACGTCAAGTTCATCCCCTTGAGTGCTCTCAATGGGGATAATGTGGTCGAACCGTCCCCCCAGAGTCCCTGGTATGTCGGGCCGGCGTTGCTCGGTCATCTGGAAACGGTGCATATTGCGAGCGATTGGAACCTCCAGGGATTCCGGCTCCCGGTCCAATGGGTCAACCGACCGAACCACCCGCGTGATCCCCGGTGGCATGATTTCCGCGGGTTCAGCGGCCAGATCGCTGGGGGAACGGTGCGCGTGGGGCAACGGATTTTGCTTCTGCCCAGCGGACAACGGAGCACGGTCAAGGAAATCTGGACTTACGATGGACCGCTGGAGGAAGCCTTCTGTCCGCAGTCGGTGACCGTCGTACTGGAGGACGACTTGGACATCAGTCGAGGGGACATGATCGTGGGACTCGACAACCTTCCGGGAGCCGCCACGGAGCTGGTGGCACGGATTTGCTGGATGCATCCCCGGGGGTTGCAGCCGGGCCGGAAGTACTTTCTCAAGCACACCACCCAGACCGTCCAGGCGGTGGTCACGGCCCTCAACAGCCGGGTCAACATTCACACGTTTGACGCGGAACCGGAACCGGTGGAGCTGGCCATGAATGACATCGGCGAAGTCCGGATCAAGACGGCCAAGCCGCTCATTTTCGATGGCTACTCGAGCAACCGTCTGACCGGTGCCGGCATTTTGATCGAGCAGGGGACGAATGCGACGGTGGCCGCCTGCATGCTTCAGCCTCCGAGCGAGCCCATCAAACCGGAGTACACCGACTTTGCGATTTGAACCGGCGCTCCACACCCCGCGGTGAGGGGGTCTCTCCGGTGCGGCGGAAGGCTTGCGCCGCCTTCCGCCGCGCCGTTCTCTGTCGCTGATGCTGTTGTTTCGCGAACCCATACCGGCCGATTGGTCCGATCGGGTTCTGGCCGATCTGCCGGCGGTGTTGGTGGACCACGCGCATCTGGAACGGAAGGCGGCGACGTCCGCTTTGAACCTGGAGAAATACCGGCTGCTGTTCGACCGGGTTCACGAGCTCAACGCCATCGCCATCGAGGAGCTGCAGCATTTCGAACTCGTCCTCCAGTTGCTTCGACGTCGCGGAATTCCGTTCAGCGAGCCCCAGCCCAGTCCCTGGATCAAGGGGCTGATGCGGGCGGTCCGCACCGGAATTCAGGAGCAGGTCATCGATCATCTGGTCGTATGCGCGCTGATCGAGGGCCGGAGCTGCGAGAAGTTTCAATGGCTGGGCCGCCTGCTGGAGGTTCGTGACCCGGAACTCGCCTCATTTTACCAGGGCCTGGTGGAGTCGGAGGGGAACCACTACGCCGGGTATCTCTTGATGGCCCGAGCCATCGATGCGGAGGCAACCGATCGGCGGCTGGACTGGTTTCTGGATTTGGAGGCCGAGTTGACCCGCCAGGGGAATCCGCGGGCGATGCTGCATTGAACGCCTCGGAAGATGAAGGTGCGCTTTCCCCTCCGCGTCCTCGGTGGTGGCTGAAGGGCGGGATTGAGCCGCCGCCGTTGGCTCTCTTCGGGGGGGCCACCGAGGCGAATTTTTGTCGTTCTCCACCGGTGGCTGTCCGTTGCCAAGAAGTCGCTTTTGTGCGAACCCATTTAGTGTGAATCAACCGACCAGTCCGCCGCGGATTATCGTGCCGGAAGTCCTGCCGGCGGAAGAACCGCGCTCATCGTCGTCAACGTGGTCCAATCCCGGCCAAACTTCCCGTGTCGCGTTCCATCCGCTGTCGGCCCTGGCCTTGGTGATCGTGGACACGCTATGGAGCCTGCCGGAATTCGCCATGCCGGCGTTACTGGCATTCACCGTACCGCTCGCCTTTTTCACGGTGTTTCTCTCGGTCTTCGTCGCTCAGCGCCGACACAATGGCGATGCCCGCCTTTCGGCTCTTTGGAAAGCGCTCCTGCTGGGGATCCTGGCCGCCGTTCCCACGTTCATTACCGGAACCCCCGTGGGCTTGGCGTTGTTGGCCTGGGCCGGAATCAAGCACCCATGGCGGCCACGTTGAGCCGTTCTCCCGATCACCGCTGTGCGGGTCGTCTGGCTGGCCGACATGGATTCGAACCATGACTAAGGGCTCCAAAGACCCCTGTGCTACCTTTACACCATCGGCCAACGGCTCGCGGAAACTATTCCGTACCGTTACGGCGGCAATGACAAACTGAACAGAGGGAATTTCCATCGCCGGTTCCGGCACCTCGCCCCTACGCTGACTCCATGCGCACGGTGATCTACCCGGGGAGTTTTGACCCGTTTCACAACGGCCATCTGGACGTCGTCCGCCGCGCTGCCCGGATTTTTGACCGGGTGGTGGTTGCGGTGGCCCTCAATGAAGGCAAGAAGCCGTTGTTTTCCCTGGAGGAACGTCACCGCCTGGTGCTGGCCTGCACCGAGGGCGTGGCCAACGTCGAGGCGGACTCCTTTGACGGGCTTCTGGTAGATTACGTGGTGCGACGGGGCGCGTGTGCGGTGTTGCGTGGACTGCGGGCGGTCAGTGACTTCGAGTTCGAGTTCCAACTGGCGTTGATGAACCGAAGGCTGAACGAACAGGTGGAGACGCTGTTCCTGACCCCCAAGGATACCTTCACGTTTGTGAGTTCACGGCTGGTGAAGGAGATCGCCCGCCTCGGGGGCGATGTAACGCCGTTCGTTCCCCGCGTCGTGGCGAGGGCGTTGCGGGTTCGCCTGCGTCGAACTCGCCTTCGGCCGGCCGCTGGTTGACGGCGGATTCCGCGTCGAACCACATCGGAGCCAGCCCAGCCCGCAGTTGTGACTTGGATGAACGATGGCATGTTGTCCCGTGCCCGAGACGAAACTTAACCATGTTCTCCGGGCCGCCATCGGATGGTATGAGCTGGGGCTCGCCGCCGAGGCCCTGGCCGAACTGGATTCCCTTCCCGCTGCCGACCGTGGCCGGATGGAGTCCCTGGAACTTCGGGCGGTCGTCCTGCAGCAGTTGCGCCGCTGGGAGGAGGCGGTTCAGACCTACGCCAGCCTGTGCCGGCATCCGGGTGCCCCGGTGGACCGGTTCATCGCGTGGGGGTGCTGTCTGTACGAACTCAATCGGGTGGCGGAATGTCGTGAGGCCCTGCTGAAGGCACCCGTGGAAGCCCGGGAGCATGGCCTGTGGAACTTTCACCTCGCCTGTTACGAATCGATCCTGGGCAATCAAGCCGAGGCCCGCCGGCTGATCCGTCGCTGCCTGACGGTGGAGCCCCAACTTCGCCGCATGGCCACCCAGAACGAGAATCTGGCGCCACTGCTGGATGGACTGGTGAACCCTGGAACCGACGGACGGAGCGCGGGTCTGTGACCCGCAGCAACGTGGCAGCACGGAGGGTGGTGGAATGAATCAGAACGCCAGGAGGCGAGCCGGAGAGCGAGCGCTGATGGATGACCTGGCACGTGGTGAGCCCGGAATGCGGAGTGCGGAAGAATGGCAACCCGCGGGGGGATGAACGGGAGCCCCGCAAGCCGGGACGTTGCTGCGGGTCACAGGCCCACGGCCCCGGGGTGCGCACCGGCCCGGCTTAGGCTGCCACAGTCCGCTCGAACACCCGCGGCAGCGATTCCACCGCGGACCGGCAAAGACCGACGAACGTTTCCTCCGCCAGCGTCAGGCGGCGTCCACGCCAATGAACAACCGCCCAGGAACGTTTCAGTTTCCGCCGTCCCAACGGCAGCGCCCGGAGTGAACCGTCCTCCAACTCTCGTTGCACCACCCACGGGGCGGCGATGCTCACCCCCAAGCCCAGCTTCACCAGTTCCTTGATCGCCTCCATGCTGCCCAGTTCCATGACCGTGTTCAGCACGATGTCTTCGGCCCGGAAATAGTCATCGACCACTCGGAAGGTCTGAGAGGATTTTCGGTACACGATGACGTTCTGTCGTGGGATCTCCGCTCGCGGAGCCACCCCCTCCTGCGCCCATGGATGCAGGGGCGAGGTGATGAACATCAGTTCGTCGGTGAAAATCGGCACGGCTTCGAAGCGATCGTCGGAAGCTTCGGACAGCATCACCCCCAGGTCGATCCGGTGACGTTCCAGTCCGGTCACCAGGTCCCGACTGTCCCCGGGTTCCACCTGAATGAGGCTGTGGGGGAAGCTCTCCTTGAATTCGCGCAGCACCGCCGGCAAGAGACCGATGCAGATGGTGGCCGTGGCGCCGATGCGCAGCCGGCCGCGTCCCCACTTGCCCAGTTGCTCGATTCCTTCCCGCGCGGCCTGCATTTCCCGCAGGATATTTTCGGCATGCTTCAGGAGATGTTCACCGGCCTGGGTGAGCATCACCTTCTTGCCCACTCTGTCCAAAAGCCGACAACCGGCGTCACTTTCGAGTGCCTTCATGGAGTGGCTCACCGCGGACTGAGTGAGAAACATCTCCCGCGCGGTCTGGGTAAAGCTGCCGGTGCGGGCCAGGATCGCGAAGGCCTGGAGCTGTCTGCTGTCGAGGGGTCCCTTCATGAATGAACGAGCTTCATTGAACGCATCGAAGCTTTGCGGAGCATTCATCGGGCCGGCTCGCACAACGGGCATGAACGACGCTGTCCTTCCACCCGACTGTGATTGCTCCCGCATTCCATCGAAGCTCCGTCCGACGAGCAGCCGATGCGCCGCTCCGGCTGGGATTCGTGCCGTTGACGGACTGCGCCCCGCTGATCGTGGCCCAGGAATGCGGTTTGTTTGAGCGTCGCGGCTTCCGCGTCAGGCTGACCCGGGAACTCGGATGGGCGAGTGTGCGGGACAAACTGGTCCATGGTGAGCTGGATGCCGCCCATGCCCCGTGCGGCCTGCCATTTGCCCTCACTCTCGGGCTCGGATGCGTTCCCACCGAATGCCTCACGCCACTGGTGCTCAATCTCCACGGCAATGCCATCACCCTGAGTCATACCCTGCGGGACGACGGCGTGACCGATGCCGACAGCCTGGCCCGACACATCCGACGACAGCGGTCGGTTCGCACCCTCGTTTTCGGCGTGGTGTCCCTACATTCCACCCATGCTTGGCTGCTGCGGACCTGGCTGTCTCGCGCTGGGATCGATCCGGAGTGCGAAGTGCGGCTGGTGGTCGTGCCGCCGCCGCAGATGTCGGCCAACCTGCGCTCGGGCAATCTGGACGGCTTCTGTGCGGGCGAACCGTGGAACACAGTGGCCATCAACCGGGGCGACGGCTGGTGCGCGGCGGCGAGCTGCGACTTGGCGCCTGGTCACCCGGAAAAAGTGCTCGCCGTGCGGAGCGACGTGTTCCGGGCCCAGCCGGAGCGGATGCTGGAACTCACCGCCGCGCTACTGGAAGCCGCCACCGCCTGTTCCCTGCCGGAAAACCGGGAGACCATCGTCCGGCTGCTCTCCCGTCGCGAATACCTCGGCCTTCCGGCCGAGCAGATCCGGCCGGCCTGGACGGGTGAATTGCCCTTGGGCACCGGGCGCCGGGGGCATTGGCCGGACTTTCTGATCTTTCACCGCGACGAATCGAACGACCCCTCCGCCGACAAGGCGGGTTGGGTTGCACAACATCTCCTGACCCCGGCCGCCCGGACCCAACTGCCCCCCGTTCAATTGGGCCGCGTCTTCCGCTCCGACCTGTTCGCCCAGGCTCGCGAACGGCTCCTTTCCCTTCCTCACCTCGCTTCCTGTGAAACCTCATCTGTCACTGCCTGATTCCTCCCGTCGTCGTTTTCTCGGTCGCACCGCCGCCGCCACCCTCCTGGCTGGCCTACCCACCGGCTGGATGGGCCGGGTGTTTGCCGACGACTCACCCGAGGCGCCCAACGTCCGCTTCGGCATCATCGCGCTCACCGACTGCTCGCCCTTTGTCATCGGCGCCGAAAAAGGCTTCTTCAAGCAACACGGAATCCATCCGACCATCGCCAAAGGCGCCAGTTGGGCCGCCATTCGCGATTCCCTCACCAACGGCGACAACCAGGCCACCCACATGCTGTTAGGCATGCCCCTGGCGTCCTCCATGGGACTGCTCGGATCGCGGAAAAAACCGATGATCATTCCCTGGATCGTCAACCGGAACGGCCAGGCCATCACCTTGAAGGCCGATTTCAAAGGAGTGGTTCAAAACGATCCCAAGGCCCTCAAACCGCTGGCCGACCAGGCCCGCCAAGCCGGCACCCCACTGTCCTTTGCCATGACGTTCCCGCCCGGGACCCATGCCATGTGGCTCCGCTACTACCTCGGCGCAGGTGGCATCAACCCTGACCAGGACATCTCACTGCTCACCGTCCCGCCGCCCCAGATGATCGCCAACATGAAGGTGGGCAAGATGGACGGATTCTGCGTCGGCGAGCCCTGGAACGCCAGGGCGGTGGTCGATGGCATGGGCTTCACCGGCATCACCAGCCAGGAAATATGGGCTGACCATCCCGAAAAGGTTTGTTCCTTCACCGCCGAGTTTGCCGAAAAAAATCCCAAGACCGTCCGGGCCGTCCTCCGGGGTCTGCACGATGCGAGCGTGTGGCTCGATGACTTGGCCAACCGTCCCGAACAATGCGACATCGTCAGCAAGCCCGCTTACATCAACTGCCCGAAGAACATCATCCTGGGACGCCTCCTCGGCGACTATGATCTGGGCGACGGCCGGAAGCTTAAGGACGACCACTACATGATTTTCAGCCAGAGGAACTGCAACTATCCCCAGCCGAAGCATGGAAAATGGTGGCTCACCCAGTTCCGCCGCTGGGGCATGGTCACCGGGACGCCCGACTATGACGGCGTGGTGAACCAAGTCTTCCGACCCGATTTATATGAGGAAGCCATGAAAGAATATGGAATCAAACACGCGGGCCGGGACGACCAACCCGAGACGCTGTTCGACGGAAAGACCTTCGATCCTGCCCAACCGGAGGCCTACGCCACCGGGTTCGCGATTAACAACCTCAAAGGCTGAACCACCACCATGAGCACCACTCTCACTGCCGCCGCCAATACGGTCACCACCGACACCCCGGCTCCGCCCCCACCCAAGCCAGCCTCCCGCCTTCGGCGCTCCTGGCCGCAGATCGACTGGCTGCTGCTACCGCTCCTGGGGGCCGGAGTGGTCGTGGCTTTGTGGTATGCCTCCAGCGCTACCTGGGCGAAGGAGTTGCCCAATCCGACCCGCACTTGGGAAGCCAGCAAGCCCTACCTGCTTGAGCCGTTTGCCAAGCGGGGCGAACTCGACCAAGGCATCCTGCGCTTTACCTGGCTTTCCCTGGTGCTGGTGGCCAAAGGCTATGCTATCGCCCTCCTTATCGGCACGCCTCTCGGATTCCTCCTTGGACTGTCCAAAACCTTCACCAAGGCCTTCGATCCAATCATTCAGGTTCTGCGTCCCGTCTCCCCTCTGGCCTGGCTGCCGTTGGGCATGGTGCTTTTCTCCGGCATCAAGGGGATCAATATCAGCGAGATAGCCGCCCTGTTCACCATCGCCATCTGCGCCATGTGGCCCACCGTCCTGAACACCGCCGTGGGCGTCCGGGCCATCCCCCAAGACTATCTTAACGTGGCTCGGGTCCTGAAGCTCTCCCGGTGGACGACGCTCACCAAAGTCATGATCCCAGCGACCCTGCCGTACATGTTCACCGGGTTTCGGCTCAGTCTGGGGATCGCCTGGTTGGTCATCGTCGCGGCCGAGATGCTGACCGGCCGGCCCGGCATCGGCGGATTCCTGTGGCAGCAATACAACGCCTTGATCTATGAACAGATCATTCTCTGCATTCTGACCATTGGTCTGGTCGGATTTGTCCTCGACCGTCTCATGAACCTGATCGAACGCCGATTCCAGGGAGGGTGACCTAAAATCCAAAACCAAAGCTCAAAGCTCAAAAGGACGGCCGACTAACCACGGACTCTCCCATGCCTCTCCTCGAACTGACTCAGGTTAGTAAAGCCTTCGGCCCGGCCCATCAGCGCACCGAAGTTCTGCGGGATATCAACCTCTCCATCGCCTTCGGCGAATTTGTGGCCATCGTCGGCTATTCGGGCTCGGGGAAGTCCACCCTGATGGCCTTGTTGGCGGGTTTGCTCACGCCCGACACGGGAACCATCTCCCTGGACGGGCAAACCCCTGACGGCCCAGGGCCGGACCGCGGACTGGTGTTTCAAAATTACTCCCTCCTGCCCTGGCTCACTGTGTATGAAAACGTCAAGCTGGCCGTAGATCAGGTATTTGCCGGGTGGTCGGAGGAACAGCGACGCGAACACACCGAGAACTTCGTCGCTAAGGTCAACCTGGCGCCGGCCCGGAACAAGTTGCCCGGCGAATTATCCGGCGGTATGCGCCAACGGGTTAGCGTCGCGCGCACCCTGGCGATGGAACCTAAAATCCTCCTGTGTGATGAACCGCTCAGTGCCCTCGATGCCCTCACCCGTGCCAATCTTCAGGACGAAATCGCGCGGCTTAGTCAAGAACAGCATCAGACGGTCGTCTTGGTCACCAACGATCCTGATGAGGCGATCCTCCTGGCTGATCGGGTCATTCCTCTGACCCAGGGGCCCAATGCCACCCTGGGACCCTCCATCCCGGTGACCCTCCCGCGTCCACGCGACCGCAAGCTCTTGAACGAGAATCCCGAGTTCAGACACCTCCGGCACCAGATCGCCGACTATCTTCTGACCTCCGGTGCCAAACCTCGATCCACGCTGACCCGTACTCTGGTCCTTCCGGACATCGAGCCCGAGGATCTCTCCCGTTCCAATCCCTGGCCGCT
>CAYYSX010000184.1:0-11931 GCA_964474315.1 uncultured Verrucomicrobiota bacterium
TCCATCGCCTTCCAGGTGGCTACGTTGCTGCGGGTCACAGACCCGCGCTCCCGCCCCGGCGACTCCCCTCGTTGCTCCGTCAACGCCTCCTGCCGTCGGCTACGGTGATTCCTCGCTAGCGGCACTTTGGCTCGTTGGACCACGGTGGAGCAGCCGGCACGGAGGGCGGAATGGTCGTCCCTTGGTTTTTGAGCTTTGAGCTTTGAACTTTCGCCCCGCGGTTCCATAGCCCCTGCCTATCGTGGGCCAAGGAAATGAGTATTTCCGAAAATCAAGAGCCCGAGATTCCATCGGCTACCGATTGAATGAGGCATCAGGACGCCTCCCAAACTTGAACCAAGGAATTATTATGCAATCACGCCATCGACGTTTCTGGGCCCTTCTAGGTTGGGCCGCCGCGGCCACACTCTGCGCCCAAGCGGCGGAAGAAGAATTTACCGCGCTGGTGAGACGGCTCGAATCCGAAAAACCCACCTTCGCCCAGCGGCAGCAAGACCTCCTGGCGGAACGCTATGACTTGGCCGATCGCCCGGCGTCGGGCGTGACGATGTCACGCGGCAAACCCGTACAGGCGGGGGTCCGGGTCAAGTTGCCGCCCGGTCAAACCTGGGAAAAACTCGCCGCCCTGTCCCCGGAGGAAATCAAACGCCAGAATGCCTGGCCGGCGGGTTTTTATCCGCTGCCCCACCCGCATCATGAGGCAGGGGGCATGGTGTTCCCCAAACTGCTGATCGAAGAAACCAAGCGCCAGACCGATCGAGACCTGACCCGCTTCGATCTCGATTTCGATCTGCCCGATCATCTTTTGCCGGAATTTCCCGCTCCGATCTTCCTGACCACCCGCCCGGATCTGGGGGATGTCTCGCAAGGCCAGTTGGTCACGATCGCCAACTTTTATCCCCTCTTTAAGGATGCACTGAATCCCAAACAACTGGAAGGACTTCGGCTGTTGGTCTCTCCTTTTCCCCAAGCGCAGTTCAATGCCACGCATGACCGCCGCTCCCTCAAGGCCCACTTGGGGGTGACCTGTTTCGATTGTCATGCCAATGGGCATACCACCGCCGCCACCCATACGGTGGGTGACATCCGGCCCAATGAGCACCGGCACCGCATCGACACGCCGTCGCTGCGGGGACTGTATGTCCAGCGCTTATTCGGTTCCCAACGAGCGCTGAAGACCGTGGAAGATTTTACGGAATTCGAGCAACGGGCCGCCTATTTCGATGGCGATCCGGAGCAAGCGACGCGCAAGGGCGTGAACATCCTCGAGCGCGGCAGCCAGGTGCATTTCATGGCGGAATTCGAGAGCATTCTGGACTTCCCTCCGGCTCCGAAGCTGACGGTGCTCGGCAAGCTGGATCCCAGCAAAGCGACGCCCGCGGAGGCCCGAGGTCAGGAACTTTTCTTTGGCAAAGCCCAATGCGCCACCTGCCACCTCCCGCCGTACTACACCGATAACTTGATGCACAATCTGCAGACCGAACGGTTCTTTGCGGAGAAAATGATCAATGGGAGGAAAGCGAGCGCCGATGGTCCCATCAAGACCTTCCCCTTGCGCGGCATCAAAGATTCGCCGCCCTACCTTCACGATGATCGCTTATTGACACTCGAAGACGCGGTCGAGTTCTTCAATCTCGTCTTGGGCACCCAACTGAATGGGGATGAGAAGGGAGACTTAGTGGCGTTCTTGCGGGTGTTGTAGCAGCGATTGGCTTCGTCTCCGCCAAGGAGACATGGTTTCTGATGCTTAGGTTTTCCTGAGCGTCTGGGCTCCGCACGGTGAAGCGGGCTCACCGCAGTTCTGGCAACGCCCACAGTCCCACCTTTTCCTCCCGTGCCCGTCGATCCGCGCCCCGCAGACGCATCTGTTCCAGCAGCGGCAGTTGACGCGTTCCGTCGGCCAGCCAGCGCAAGCGTCCGGATTCCACCAACTCCACGGCGAGACTGTCGGAATGAGGATCCAGATAAATGAATCCCAAGGCGGTTTGGTCCGCATTGGTCTGAACCCACGCCACTTCCAAGGGCCGTCCAATTAGGCGCTCCCGCAATTGCGCCTGGGTGGCCGTGGCGAACTCCTGGCGGGTTCGATTCCGCCCATCGCCCACCACCGCGCCCAAACCATTCAAACCCATCTGCCAAGTCCTTCCGTCCCGGTCACGAAACTCGACCAAGTTCTCACCCACCACGCGAGCCACCGTGCCGGTGGACCGCGGGAGGGGATCCGGCCGGTGGTACTCGGCGTCTTCCCAGGCCTGATACAGGTCCACCAAGGGCCGGCCCGCCTCGCGATGCTGCCACAGCAACCACAGGCCCATCGCCAGCAACGCCAGCAGGAGTCCCTGAACGAGGCGGTGAAGGACGCGAAAAAGGCTGATTCTCCCGAACAGGCTCATCGCTCCTCCTCTCCTTCCTCAACCGTTGGTTCGGCGGTCCGGGAAAACAGGCGAATCCGCCGGTTCCGCCGCAGGGGCGGCGGAGGCGGGGCCGGCGGAACCTGGATCACCTCCGGCTCCGGATGCGGCTCGCGCAAATGGGCCAGCAACGCGAGGTTCACCTCGGGAACCGGATGAGTGGTCGGCGGTTCTCCATGACGCAACGTCAATACGGCATAGGCGTGAAGGGCGTTGGCGACGTTGTTGAACTGCCATACCTCCCGAGCGAACACTTTCTCCAACCACGATCCCGGCCGGGCATTGTGCAGGCCGAGGACGAAGGCCGCCGGAAGATTGGGCCGGCGGACCCCCTCCAGAAAACACAGGAACACCACCATCCTCCGCCAGCCACGCGCCTCGCACTGTCGGGCCAGACGGACACACCAGGGATTGTCGTCCGAAACCGATCCGTCGGTCATCAACCCGGTGACTGGACCGGCGATCGCCTCACCGAACAACGGGGCCCAGGTCAGCGACGCCGCCATGCCCACCGCGATCGCCAAGGCAAACCGGCCGGCATTCACCACATCCTGTTCCAGGTTGGAGGAGGCCTCGCTCCCCGCCAGCCAGAGAAAATAGAAGAAGGCCCCCGTCAGGCCGATGCGAAGCAGGAGCAGGATCATGGCAGAGGAGGCTAGCGGTCGGGATCGGGAACCAAAATCGGCTGCGTAGTGACGATCCCTCGCAACGCCAGATCCAGGCGATGCCGGTTCACCGCATACGCGCGGGCCGTTTCCTCGGTGATGATCTCGGCGGCGAGGAGTTCCGTCAGATACTGGTCAAAGGAGTGCATGCCGAGGTAGTTGGAGGATTCCACAATACCCGTGAGCAGATGCAACTGATGATTCCGCAGAGCGTCCTGGACACCCGCGTCGCGCTTGAGGATCTCCAGACAGGGGGTGCGGGTGTTCTCCACATTGGGCACGAGCCGCTGGCAGACGATTGAGTTGAGATTCCGGGCCAAGAGGGAACTGATGTTCTCCTTCTCATCCACCGGATAGAATTCCCGGATCCGCCCCACGGCCTGTGCCACCGAATCGGCATGCAGCGTGGTCAGTACCAGGTGCCCCGTCTCCGCCGCCTGCATGGCGGCCCAGATGCTGTCCCGGTCCCGGATCTCCCCTACAAAGATGACATCCGGATCCTGCCGCATGGCGTTGCGGATGCCGTCGGCAAAGGTGGTGGTATCCAGACCCACTTCGCGCTGTTCAAAGTGGGACAACGCGTCCGTGAAAACGTACTCGATGGGGTCTTCGATGGTGATGAGGCGCAAGGCCTGGGTCTCGTTCATCTGCTGGAGCAGGGCGCGCAACGTGGTGCTCTTGCCCTGTCCCGTCGGACCCGTCACGAGGATCAGTCCGCGCGGTTCCTGCACCAGTTCCGCGAGGGAATCGGGAAGCCGAAGATCCTCCAGTCGTAACCGCTGCTGGGGCACGATCCGGAACGAGCAGGCCTGCCCGCCGCGTTGCTTGCTGAAGTTGGCCCGATACCGGAGGGCGCCGTGATGGAAACTGGCGTCCACCTCGCGCTGGCTGATGATCCGGGTGACCAGTTCCCCGGAGAAGGCATCCAACAGCCAGCCATGAAGGGCCGTATCGTCGAGAACCGCGACCTGGCCCTCCGGCACCGGCTGCAGGCGTCCGTGAATGCGTACGACGGGAGTATAATTGGCGCGCAGATGGAGGTCCGAGGCCTCCTGGGCCTCGCACCACCGCAACAACTCTGAGAGCCGACAACTGGCAGGAACTTGTTCCATTGCGAGAGAGCTGAAACAGTTGTTTACAATCGTGAAATAGGCAAGTACTGAGATGCGCCCGCGCTTGCATCGGCGTGGAATGCGGGTTTGCCGGAGGGCGCCTCCTGCGGCTAAACTTGGATCGTGTCAGCAATTTCCGAAACGGCGGCCTTCGAACGGGGAGTGGGGCCAGTGCTCCAGATCGTCTTCCCCGAGAAAGCGGAGGCCGTGCTGCGATTCCGCGCCGCGCCGGAACTCCAGGCGCGCATCGAGGAACTGGCCGGCAAGTCCACCGAAGGCCAACTGACCGAACCGGAGAAGGCCGAATACGAGGGCTATGTTCGCGCCAATAAATTTGTCGCCATCCTCCAACGGCAGGCCCGCACCTGGCAGATTCGGCGGCGCGCGCAATGAGTCCCGCGACGAAGGTCCGCGTGCGCGAGCGGGCCGGTGATCGTTGCGAGTATTGTCAGCTTCCGCAGGAGGATTCCCCGCTGGCTGTGTTGCACGTCGAGCACATTGTTCCGCGCATTCATGGCGGGGACGATGACCTCGACAATCTGGCGCTGGCGTGCGTGGACTGTAATCTCCACAAAGGCACGAACCTCACGGGTCTCGACCCAGACACCGGCCGGGTGACGGAGCTGTTTCACCCGCGACGGCACCGGTGGGAGGATCATTTTGAATGGAAGGGTATCCATCTCGCAGGCAGAACCTCGGTCGGCCGGACCACCATCCGCGTCCTTCAGATCAATTCGGACGATCAGCTTGCGTTGCGATCGTTGTAGCGGTCTGAGCTGCTGGACGATCCGCAGGCGTCCGGCAGCCGCCATCAACATCAGATTCAGAGAGGGTATCCCTCAGTTATTGGGCGGGTAGTGAGCGACCAGAGGCAGAGCGCCGTTGCGCGACGACCCCCGGCGCTCTCCGCTTTTCGTCGGGCGGTTCAGGGCCGCCCGCCGCTCCCGCGCTTCGCGATCTGCTCCACGATGGCCCGACCGCGTTCGCCCACGGTGGCCACGGCGACCCGCTCCAATTCCTCGCGAAGCTTGCGCTCCCATTCGGCACGTTCCTCGGGGGTTGGGCTGGCCGGCGGTTCACCCCATGCGCGCTCGAGTTCAGCACCGTGGCGTCGAATGGCCGCATTCAACTCGCGGACTTCCGTGTCGGTCAGTTCAACGCCGCCGGCCTGTGCCAGGTCGGCCAGCGAGGCGGCCTCGCGTCGGGCCTGCCGCTCTGCCTCTTCCTGGCGCTGTTCTTCGGCCTGCTCCCATTCGATCTCCGCCAGGCGGTCCGGATCGGTGGTTGCGCGAAATCGCTCCAGCACCTGATCCCGCACCGACGGAAACGACGGAAACGAGCCACGCACCGAGGTCGGCATGTGTTGCTGCATCTGGTCCGCCAGCCCGTCGGCGCGGTCCACTCCAACGGCGCGGGCCGCCGCCACCATCCGGTGGAATTCCTCCTCGTCCTTGGCGGCGGGCAGAACCTGACGGACATATTCCGCCTCCGGAGAGAAACGCAGTTCGTATTGTTCTGCCGCTTCCGGTCCCAGGAGCGCGGCCAGTTCGCGGCGTTGTCGATCCCGGAGTTCCCGGACTTGCTCTCGGACGCCGGGATCCAGCAATTGACCATAGACTCCCCGAAAAAGGGGCGAGTCCGATAGTTCGCGCCGTTCCGCCTCCTGGTCGGCCGAAAGTTGAGCGAAAACCGCGCTCTGTTCCTCGGGGATCATCGAATCGCTACCGTCTTCCCACGCCACGAACCTGCGCCGGAGTATGTCGGCAGAAACTCCCAACAACCGGGCAATGTCCTGATCCAGGGCGGCGCGGGCTTGCTGGATCCGTTGACTCAGGATTTTGCCTCCGTCTCCATCCACTTCCCAACTGATCTGCCAGTATTTGGCGCTGCGGATGGCTTCGCGCAGCGGCTGTTCGAGACGTTGCTGGTGCGCGCGGCCCACCGCGGCGAGGGCAAAAACATGCACCGATTCCTCAGGACAGCCCGCCTCGCGCAGCAGGGTGATGAAGGCCGCGTAATCGCCGGCGTCCAACGCCGCCCACGGTGTGGCGAACTTCTCGCGCGGGGACGGTTGGGGGAAATCGGTCGGGTAGGTCGGCTGGGAATCCGTCGCCGTCGGGCGGACCGGCACCGGGACCCGGACGACCGGTGATACAGGCCGGCGTGGCCACGACAGTAGGGCGACGCCGGTGGCGAGCAGCAGGAGGAGGAATAGCGGTTTCATGGAAGCAGTGGGAAGCGGGCTTGGGTCTCGCCGGTCGGGACGATGGAGCGCGAGGGGTTCATGGTTTTTCCATGGCCTGCCACCAGGGCCAATCCTGTTGCAGATAACGCAGGCCGTTTTCGCCCACCAAGGCGGTCAATTCGGCGGCCGTCCGCTGGACCAGAGCGGCGCGTTCCCGCTGGAGCTGTTCCGGTGGCAACCCGCTCCGAAGCCGCAGCCGTTCGTCGTCGGCCAGGGTGGCCCGTTTGATTTCCCAGACCTGATCGGCGATGGCCGGTGACAGACCGGTCTGTCGGGCGACCACAATGGCGTAACCGTAGCTAAGGTCGGTGGCGCGCAGAAAACTGATGGCCCGTTCGCGGCCGAACAGCGTCTGGGCCTTGGCTTCACGTTCCCGCAAATCCTCCATCCGTACCGGAGGCCGGTACATGAAATGGTCACGCTGTCCCGCGAGACGCTGGAATTCCTCTTCCGTCGGATCCCAATACCGCAGTTGGGACTTGAGGCCGGTGCGTGCCTCCGAATTGCGGTGGCGGTATTCCTGCAATTGCGCCGACGTGAGGACGGACTGGAGCGCATCCATCTTGCGTTGCAGCAGGCGCTCCCGGTTTGCCGCAGCTTCGTCGGCCCACTGTTCCGCCGGTTCCTGTCGCAGGACCGGTTCCAAGGTGGCCTGGACCTGCGCGGCGATTTCCGGCGGCAGCCAGGCCAGCCTCACCGACTCCCAGTCCGGCTGGGCGTACAGCACGTGGAACGGGGCATCGGCGCTGACTCCCAAGCCAAACAATCCACGGAGAATGGCTGCCATTTCCGCGGCGAATTCCGCGTTGCGCCGCTGTTGTTCCGCGGTGGGCCCCCGGTCCAGCGCCTTTTGCCAGTAGGCGCGCTGGGGTACTGTGCCGGCCACTTCCCGGTAACGAGGCGCGTAGGCACCGAGGATTTCCAACGCCACCACGTCGCGAATGAGCCGTTCAGGTGCGCCGCTGGCGCGGAGGTTGGCGATGAACTGCCGGTAGTCGGCCGCCTCGACATCTTCCCAGCGGAAGCCGGCGGCGAGGTTGACGCCAGGAGGCGGTCCGGCCGGCGGAAGGGGTTCAGTGAACTCCGCCTGCAAGTCGGGCGAGAGCGGGGGCGAAGGCGGAAGCAGCCGCGGTCCGACGAAAGCGCCGGCCACCACCACGGTGCCGAGCGCGAGCCATTTCTTGGTGGTCATGAGAGCGACGGTCAGTTCGCTCAGGAGGCCCAGCTTCCCCAGCGAGATCAGAGGCACGGTGGCCGACGCCGCACCGACGGTGGCGGCCAGTCCGGCTGGGGCCGGCGCCACCGCGTAGGCGCTCAGTGCGGCGGACAGCGCGGCGGCCGTGGAACGGATGCCACGCCGGGCCAGCTCGCGGCGCAGCCGTTCCAGGGCGCGGTCCACCCGCATCCGGGCGGCGTTCTCTCCCACCCCCAAGGCCTGCCCGACCTGGGCCAGGGGACGGTTCTGGAAAAAGCGCAGCACCACCGCTTCCCGATCGGCGGGAGAAAGACGGTGCATGACCTCGTCCAGCAGGGGCCGCAGATCATCCCAGGCGGGCGCGGATTCAGAGTCGGTTTCGTTCATGGGATGGGCGGCCGTCTCGTGAAGGACCCGACGTTGCTCGGCCCGCTGGTTCCGGGCGGCGACAAAGCGTGCCGTCGTGTAGAGCCAGCCGGCGAGGGACCGGTGCGTGGTTAGCCGCTTCGCCTGCCGGGCCAACTCGACAAAGACGGCCTGGGTCACTTCCTCGGCCCGGTGGACATCGCCGGCGACCTGCCGACGGGCGGCTGAATGCACGAGGTCGAGGTACCGCCGGACCAATTCGGCGAAGGCGGCGTCCGAACCGCCGTCGGCAAACTCGTGAAGCAGGTGCGCATCGTCGTTCATCGCGATTTCAACAGGAAGTCTCCGCTCATCAGACCAACCGCACGGAAATTCTGCACGGTGTGGGTCTGGGTTGAAGCGGATGCGGATGCGTCTGCGCCCGAGCAGCGGAAGGGGCAGGGCGAAAGCTCAAAGCTCAAAAATCCGGGGGCGGTGCGTCTCTCTCTTAGGCGAGTCGGCTGAGGTGCGAAGGGGTGCCTCTTGGAATTGTCCTTACCGGCAGGAGCGCGGGGGGTTCGCCCGCAGGACAACTCCAGGGAAAGCTCCAAGTTCCAAAACCCAAGCTCCAAAGATATCCCAAGCTCCAAGCTCCCGGATCCCGTCCGGACCGCGGCGAAGCAGACGGCGGAGACAGCGCTTCAGTGGTCCCTGCCCATGGAGCGGCACCACCAATCTGGGAACGGACGGAGCGTTTGGAGGTTGGTCCTTGGAGCTTCTTTGGAGCTTGGGATTTGGCTTTTGGAGCTTCCGCCCCTGCTCCCGATCGCCGTCCCGGTAAGGACAGGGTCAAGATGCGCCCGGTGCGAAGCTCCAAAGGCCAAAGCCTAGCCCACCCGACCTATTCCGCTGAGGGGAGGCAGACTTGCCAAGCGGCCGTGGGCGAAGTCCATTAGCGAATGCTCCGTCTCTTGATTCCGTGGGTCCCGGGTGAACAGCGTCGTCGTTGGATGCCGTTGATGACCGTGCTCTGTCTGGCCCTGCCGTGGGATAACCAAGCGCAAGCTCCAGCCAACCCGTTGCTGACGCGAAGCCCTCTGCCTTATGAGTTGCCCCCGTTCGACCAAGTTCGGAACGAGCATTTCGCTCCGGCCTTTGAACAAGGCATGGTCGAAGAACTGAACGAGGTGGCCGCCATCGCCACCAATTCCGCTCCAGCCACCTTTGAGAACACCGTTGTCGCCTTGGAACGATCGGGGGAACTGCTCGACCGGGCGCAACGGGTGTTCGGGATCTTCACCAGCGCATTGACCAACCCCGACCTGGAAAAACTCGACGCCGCCATGTCGCCGCGGTTTGCCGCCCATCGGGACGCCATCCGCCTCAATCCCGATCTGTTCCGCCGGATTGCCGACCTCCATGACCGTCGGACATCGCTCGGATTGGATCCAGAATCGCAGCGCTTGCTGGAGCGCTATTATCGCGATTTTGTCCGCAGCGGAGCCCTGTTGTCTCCGGACGCCCAGGCGAAGCTGAAGAAAATCAATGCCGAACTCGCGCGGCTATCGACTCAATTCAGGCAAAACGTTCTCCAGGAAATCAACGCGTCGGCGGTGCTGGTGGACACCCGAGCCGAATTGGAGGGTCTCTCCGATTCCGAGATCGCGGCCGCCGCCACCGCCGCTCAGGCAGCCGGGCACGAGGGCAAATTTCTCATCCGGCTGACCAACACGACGGGACAACCACCGTTGGCTTCCCTAAAGAACCGAGCGGTGCGGGAACGCGTGATGGCGGCCTCGTTGGCACGCGGGAGTCGAGGCGGCGAGTTCGACAATCGCGAAATCGTCACGGCCTTGGCGCGCCTGCGGGCCGAACGTGCCCAATTGCTGGGTTATCCCCATCATGCCGCGTATCAAATCGCGGAACAAACCGCCGGGACGGTCGAGACCGTCAATCAACTGCTGGCGCGGCTGGCTCCGCCGGCCGTCGCCAATGCCCAACGCGAAGCCGCCGATATGCAGGCGCTGGTGAATGCGGAACCCCATCCCTTCGCGCTGAGCGCGGCCGATTGGGCAGCGTATGCGGAGAAAGTCCGGGTGGCCCGTTATGCGTTCGATGAAGAACAGTTGCGGCCGTACTTCGAACTCCGGCGGGTGCTGGTCGATGGGGTGCTCTACGCCGCCACTCAACTCTATGGCATCACCTTCAAAGAGCGGACCGATCTAAAGGGATATAGCCCCGACATGTTCGTGTTCGAAGTCTTCGACGAGGATGGTACGCCACTCGGATTGTTCCTCGGCGATTTTTACGCCCGTCCGAACAAACGCGGCGGCGCTTGGGCGAGTGCTTATGTCTCGCAAAATGGACTCCGCGAGACCCGGCCGGTGATCGGGAATCACCAGAATATTCCCCAACCGCCCGACGGCCAGCCCACGTTGCTCACCCACGACGAAGTCCGGACGATGTTTCACGAATTTGGACACGCGCTGCATGGGCTGTTTTCCCAGGTGAAATACCCCACCTTCGCCGGCACGAGTGTCCCGCGGGACTTTGTCGAATATCCCTCGCAAGTGAATGAGATGTGGGCGACCTGGCCGGAAATTCTCAAGAACTATGCCCGTCACTATCAGACCGGGGAACCCATCCCGCCGGAGCTGATCGCCAAAGTCGAGTCCGCATCCAAGTTCAATCAGGGACACAGCACGACGGAATTGGTGGCCGCCAATATCATTGACCAAGCCTGGCACCAACTAAGTCCCGACCAAGTTCCTTCCGCGGACGGAGTGGCCGCCTTCGAGACCGAGGCGCTCCGTGGAGCCGGGGTCGATTTTCCACCGGTCCCGCCGCGTTATCGGAGCACCTATTTCTCACACATCTTCGCGGGCGGCTATTCGGCCGGCTATTATTCTTATTTTTGGAGCGAAGTGCTCGACGCCGACACCGTCAACTGGATCAAATCCAACGGAGGCTTGCGGCGCTCCAATGGCGACCGTTTCCGCGATCTTATTTTGTCGCGCGGCGACAGCCGGGACGCCAAGGAGATGTTCCGCCAGTTCACTGGACACGATCCCGACATCCAGCCCCTGCTGGTCCGCCGCGGTTTGGATGCGCCGGTGGGTCAGTGAGGCGCTCCTTTCGGTATCACCCTAAATCCGGGAACGGAAGGACCACGGATAACTCGGATGACACGGATAAGGAATGGGTTATCCAACGCGGCGCGCGCTCGGCGTCCTCACTCTGGGGATGAGTACGCATTTCGGTGTGACTCGCCTTCCATCCGTGAGATCCTGAAATCCGCGGTCCCAATTCGCGTTTTCCAGTTCTCCATTCGTGCGGACGAGCCGTCCGCGCTCCGGACAGGCTCGTTACGGACGTCCTTCAGTTTTAGCTGGTTGAGCTGGGATTCCCCAGGGCAAGTCCGAGGTCACCGGCTTCAACTCCAGTTCACCCAGATCGAGCGGCGACCCGCCGGCTTCGATGTCCACCGGTTGACGAACCAGCGCGAGCGGGGGTTGTATAAAGTTCACCTCACCCGTCGTGTTATCCTTGGCAGAAATTTTAAGCTCATAACGGCCGGGTTCGACGCCTTCCAATCGGAACGCTCCGTCCGCTTGGACGACGAAGGCGTAGAACCGCTGACGCTGTCGAGTTTCGGCCTCTGCAGTTGACGAAAAGCCACTGCTGGGGGGCGTGGGCAAGAGGAGCCTCAACCTACCGCTGACGAATACCGAGTCGGGCGCATGGTCCGGCAAATTCCACCGTACCCGCCCGTTCAACGTCACGCCGGTTCGCCCCAGTTCGACCACCACCGTCTCTCCGGGAGGCACCTCAACGTGCTTGCCGTGGCTGTACATCCAAGACTGGGAGCTGGCCTGCACGAGCCGGACGATGGTGAGGTGTCCGGGCGGCACCCGGTCCCAAGCAAACCGGCCTTCCGGGTCGGTTACCACGCGATAGC
>CAYYSX010000185.1:0-4217 GCA_964474315.1 uncultured Verrucomicrobiota bacterium
CTCGATTCACGTCCGGATTTTGGAGGTCCACCCTTCTTTGGAGCTTGGAACTTGGGTTTTGGAGCTTTTTCCCCTGTCTCATTCAAAGCGCCCCGGATCCCAGGACCGTTCCCACAGCCAGGCATAGTCCGCGTTGTGATCCTGCGGACCGGGGTGGGCCACCGCCCGCAGTTGTTCGACCGTATCGGTCCGTGGTGCCGTCCGTGGGTCCAGCCACTTGCGGATCTCCCCATGCCCATCGGCAAAACTCACCGGACACCGCCGCCCATGCCGCCCCGCCGGCCAATGCGACACCCACGCAAAGTCCGGCGGCCCCAACCCCAGGGGCATCATGAACATCCCATGGGTGATCGTCGCCTCATGCGAATCGATGAACAGGAACAGTTCGTCCGGGGTCTTGGCCCGAAAATCACTCATCCGGATCAGGGCTACCGGGTCATACACCAAGCCCGTCTCCAGATTGCCTCCGACCCCGCTGCCCCCAAAGCCAAAGGCCCCGTTCATCGAGTAACTGCGCACCCGTCGCGGGCCGGTCTTGAAAAAGGGGCTGTTGGTGCGGCTCTGGTCGCCCGGACAGCGAAACACCCCGGCCGCCCGGGCATACGGACCCAGATGGCCCGCCCCCGGCACCAGCAACAAGGCCGAATTGGTGGCATCATGCATCCCGTCCATGGTCGGATGGATGTTGCCCTCCACCCAACGCGGGAAGCCTTCGCCGTCGGTGCGGGTTTCGGCGGGCGAGAGCCAGTCGCGGCAATCCATGGCATAATGATTCCAGGCCAGGGAGAGTTGCCGGACGTTGCTGAGGCAGACCACGGCTTCGGCCTGCTGGCGGGCGCGCACCAAAGCGGGCAGGAGCAAGGCGGCCAGGATGGCGATGATCGCGATGACCACCAGTAATTCGATCAGGGTGAAGGCGCGGGGCGCGGTTCTGGGGTGCGTGTTGTTCATGGCGGGAGGCGTAAGCGATAGAAGCGCTGCGGGTCGTCGAGGGGAAGGGTGAGCGGACCGCCCACGGCCTGCTGCACCGGTTCCCAGGAAACGGGTGGAACCAGGTTGGTGGTGGATTCCAGGAGCAGCCAGCCCCAGCGCGGGTCCCAGGAGAAGGTCAACTCCTCCGGGTCGATTTGCGTGTGGATGGATGGCAAGGGCGGTGGTTCGCCGGCCGGAATGGGTTCATCGGGCACGGGATGCACCGCATACTCGACCAGCTCGAACGGGGTATGACTGTCCACCACCGGGCGGGAAAGGCACAGCCACCCGTAGTGGGTGCCGGTGATCAAGGCCAAGCGTAGGCCCAACAGGAGCTCTGATTCGCCTTCAAACGCTGAAATAGGTGTTGAGTATTCCCAGGTCTCTAGGCCGATGGCACGATAAAATAAAAGCAAAACTCCATAGCTTTCACTCGGCGGTAGGGGAGGGTCAGGTGCGTAATTTGTCAAAGCGCGCCGGTTACTGCTGACGATTTCACCGAAGAGAAAGGGAAGTCGGGTGTTGGCCGCGCGTACGAACCTAGATGCCCCCCAAGGTTCAATGCCAAATCCCACCATCCAATTCTCCGGGAGGTCACCAGTCATGTTGGCATTCACTGCGTAAACTAAATCGGGCGTTCCGTTATCATCAAAATCCAAGCTCACGAGCGGACCACTGTTGGTGACCGGCTGGGCCAGACCACTCAGCAAACCCAGAAAAATGAGGGCCTGGCGACCAAGCGTGGAGATGACATTCCGG
Organism: uncultured Verrucomicrobiota bacterium; assembly: GCA_964474315.1. GTDB lineage: Bacteria > Verrucomicrobiota > Verrucomicrobiia > Limisphaerales > UBA9464 > UBA9464. The sequence continues at coordinate 1,732 of CAYYSX010000185.1, forward strand.
AAGCTCACGGCTGCCTTAGGCGGTAGAAGCGTTGCTCGTCTTCGGTGGGAACGGTGACCGGGCCGCCGACGGCTTGCTGCACCATTTCCCAGGCGATGGGCGGAACCAGGTTGGTGGTGGATTCCAGGAGCAACCAGCCCCAGCGCGGATCCCAGGAGAAGGTCAACTCCTCCGGATCGATTTGCGTGTGGATGGGCGGCAGAGGCGGCGGCTCCCCGGCGGGAATGGGTTCATCGGGCACGGGATGCACCGCATACTCGACCAAATCGAACGGGGTATGGTTGTCCACCACCGGACGGGAAAGGCGCAACCATCCGTAGTGGGTCCCGGTGATCAGGGCCAAGCGTAGGCCCAACAGAAGCTCAGATTCGCTTTCGAAGGCCGGTTCAGCAGTGGAGTATTTCCAATCTTCCTGCTGGATCGCTCGATAGAAAAGAATCGAAATACCATAGCTCTCTCCTGGAGGTCTGGGTGGATCCGGAAGATAATTGGTTAGAGCAAGCCGGCTACTATTGATCGACTCCCCATCCAAAAATGGAGTTCGCACGTTATTGGCACGTACCAAGCGAGAATTTCCCCATGGCTGAATACTATAACCTACAAACCAATCCTCTGGAAAGTCGCCAATCATTCTTGCACCAGCATTGTATTGTAAGTCAGTGGTTCCACTATCATCAAAATCCAAACTTATGATCGGACCACTGTTGGTGATCGGTTGAGCAGAACCACTTGCCAAAAGGAGTCCAAAGAAGCCGAGAAAGAGGATAATTTTTTTCATGATGATATATTAATTTCCTGGTGCTCGCGGAATAAGAATGAAAGCGCGGGGACTACCATAGTAGGTCCCGTTTCCCACAATCTGGCCCAAATTGTTGACTCCAGTGGCTTCCTTGAGCACCCAACCGGTAGTCCCATGAACAAAGTGTTTGTCGTTCAGGTCCATCCAGCCGGTGGCGTTGGTGGTTGCCGCCCACTTGACAACCGCCCTGGCAGCCACCGCGTTGGTGCTGGACCAGCCCACAATCCACCCCCCATCATTGATGTCATTCGCGGCGCTTTGGCTGTCTGCTTGCGATCCAATTTTTGCCTTCCATGCCTGCAGATCAATTGCCACCGAGGCGCTTGCTAGATCGGACGAAGGCCAGGAAACGCTAATTCTTTTTGAGTTTATGTCTTCATACCATCCAACGGTTTGGCCGGAACGATTTACGCTCGACGCCCGCGCCCTCAGATTCTGCGTTCCTGAGGTCCCCGGAGCGCGCAGGATGTCGCCCGCGCCATCGACGGGATTGAAGGTCAACTCCTGCACATTGGTGCCGGTCCGGCTCCGGAAGGCCGCGGTGCCCGACCAACCGGCCGTATAGGCCACCTGCATCTCGCCCACCACCTGGTTGCTGGCATTGGCCCCAAACGCCGCACCTGCCCAGTTGATGTTCAAGGCACCGCCCACGTTGAACGCCGGGTAGTTCGACCCCGTCCAGCGCCAGCTCGTCGGGCGCAGGGTCCCGTTGGTTCCCCGGCTGCTGCCTACGATCAGCGAGGCATTGGACACGATCCCCCAGGCCGCGCTGGGACTGGACACCAGGTGCGGCAGGTTGAAGTTCGAACTGCCCACCCGCGTCACCCGCGCGTTGGTACCCAGCGCCCCCACCAGCGTCAGCGGATCGGTACTGATCCCGGCATAGACCACGTTCTCCAGATAATTGAACGTCAGGCCGGGCAGCGGCCAATACCCGCCGCTGCTGATCGGGGAGGGAATATTGGTTCCCACCAGCACTCCGAAGGTTCCATACCCCGCCGTCCGCGCTTGGGTGCTGCCCTTGAGTTCATTGATCGCGTAGGCCGCCGAACTCACGGTGTAATAGGCGCCAAAAGTCGTGTTGAGTTCCGCCAACGACCACAAGGGCCCGTCGAAGATGAGCACGTGGACGTTGGTGGAGAGGCCCGGGGCATAGTTGGCGCTCTGGCCCAGGCGGGCCACGAGGAGGTTCTGTTCGGTGAGATTGTCGGCCCGGGTTACCACCTGCACGTCGGCACTAGCCAGGCCGGCCGGAATGGTGATCGTGCCGCTGGTGTAGGGACTGCTGGTGCTCCAGGTGCCTGTGCCATTGGCCAGGGAGTAATCGGCGTCACCGCTGGTGCCGTACTTGGGGGCCAGATCGCTGTTGTCGCTCGGCCGGAAAACCACGTTGCTGTGCAGGGTCAGGTTGACCACCAGCGCACTATTGGTGAGCCCGGTGCGGCGGACGCGAATCTTGGCCCGCTTGGCCACCGCGGTGTTCTTGTCGTCGCCCACGTCCGGGCTGGCGGTCAGTTCCACCGTGGTGCCCAAGGCGTAGCTGTGCGTGGCCCAGGCATCGCGATCCGGGTCCAACACTTGGTTGGCCGTGCCCACGTCCCACCACGCCGCCAACCGGCAGACTCCATGGAGGTTGGCCAGGTTGGTGAACTGGAGGGTCACCGTCCCGGCGGTACCCGTGTTGCCG
>CAYYSX010000185.1:4317-11857 GCA_964474315.1 uncultured Verrucomicrobiota bacterium
TGGTCGGCCAGACGGACGACCACATTGAGCGTACCGTTGTTGGCGGCGGGGTTGTAGGTGGTCTGACCAATCTGCACCTCGCGCACCGCGGTCAGCCGGCCGCTGCCATTGGTGACCATATGCACGCGCTCCAGCCGGCCCGCCGGTTGGAAGCCGGTCGGGGTGGCGACCAGCCCGGTGCGCACCTGGTTGTAGGCCCACACGGTATTGGTGGTGAAGGAGGGGAAAGTGCCCGAAGTCAGGGGCGTAAAATTGCCGAAGTCATAGGCCACCCCCGAGAGCCGGTTGTTGCCCAGCACCAGATTGGTCACCGGGTAGCGCGGACGGGCGAAGATGGTGCAATCGATAGGGGTGTCTTCCGGAATCTTCCAAATCAAGCGGTAGATGGACTCGCCGGCGTTACCCGGATCGGGGCGATAAAAGCTGGCCAGGGGCCAGGTGGTGAAATCGTTGAGTTGGAGGTGAGTGAAGGGCGGGTCGGCTCCAGCGCTGGGGCAGCCGATCGGGAAAGGGGAGGAAACGGAGGGGCCGTCGGGTTCATGGGAGGCTGAGGAAGAAAAGAAACTCCAGTCCGTTGAGAGCGCGTCCTGAGTCGCGGTTTGTGGAAGCAGTGTCGGGTTACCCCCAAAGCATCATGCTGGCAACTCAAAAAAATCAGTAGAGGTGATATTGGGTGCATCTTGGATGGGTCCTGATCGGACCGCGATGGAGATCGGGGACAGGAAAGCTCCAAACGCCAAATCCCAAGCTCCAAAGAAGTTCCAAGTTCCAACGGCCAAGTGCCCAAGACCTCCCCAGCCCGCGCTTGCCGGGGGTTCGAGCAGAACCCAGGTGGGGGGAGCTTGGGTCTTTGGAACTTCTCTGGAGCTTGGAGCTTGGAGCTTGCGGAATCGATGGGCCGCTCTTTGGGCGCGGCCCGCGGCTTAAAGAACCATTTCAAGATACGCCTCGATTGACAGGTTGGGCGAGAATGAGCTTGCCCCTCGGCTCATACCACGAATAGGCTACCAACGTTCCCGGTAAGTTCGTCTGTCCGAGCGGTCGTTTGTCTCCGTCTGGGCGGGGCTTCACGTGATCACTGCCAATAACCACCAAACACCATTTGCCATGCAGATTCTTTGTCCTTTGCGAGCCCGACTGATTCGGGCCGCGGTCCTAGCCTGGGCGGGGACGGGGCTCTCAGTCGCCGGTTTCGGCCAGCTCATCTACCAGGAGGGCTTCAACGACGATGGTTCAACGGCCACTCCGCCCCGTTACACCATCATCGACGGAATGAAGTTCGAGCCGCCCTTTCCTCCTGACCTGAGCGTCGCGGGAATTCCGGCCGATCAATTGGGCCCGGTTTACTGGGCGCACAGTTTCGAGGTCTCGATTGTCGGCGTTCCGGGACCCACCCAAGGCCGGCGCGCCGCCTTAGCCTGGGATGGCGCCATCGAGGACTGGGCCGTCACTGCGGACACCTGGAAACTGATCGAAGGCGTCGTGAAATGGCTGGCTCATGACAGGGCCAATGCCACCGTGCTGTTCACCCCATCCCAAGCGTCCGCACAAAGCATGGCCGATCACTTGGCCGCGATCGGATACACCATCATCGATGACGACGAAAACGCCGACGAGAGCAGCTTCACGACCGATGTCGTCATCCGCGCCACCGGCGGGGTCAACGTCAGCCGTTTTGCTCAATCCACCAAGGGTGTCCTGGTTTTCTCCGCCCTGGATCACGATGACATGTTGACCGGAAGCATCGGTTCGACGGCGTCGTTTGTGGCGGGGCCAGGGACCATCGCCAACGACCATCCGGCGGCGGGCGGTCTCACCGGCACCTTCAATGTCATTGCCGAGGATGCCGGTCCGCATACCTGGAACTTGCTGGGCGACACCTTGCCCACGGGCTCCATTACGGTGGCAACCTTCCAACAAGAGGTTCCGCCCACGGCCGCCACGCTCGCGGACGTGGATGCCATGGTGGCCGGTACCAAGCCGAGCAACCAGGAGACCGCCGCGGTCGCCGAAGTGGACTTCGCGGATGGATCCTTCGGCGAGTATTTCGTGGACCATCCGATTCCGGGCGGCTTCACGGCTCCGTTTGGGCTGGTGATCAAGGGCAAATTGAATGTGTCCGCCGCGGGAACCTACAGCTTTGCGGTGGCCTCGGACGACGGGGCGCGACTGCGGATCGATGTGGACCAAAACGGCCTCAGCGCCTCCGACGACGTCATCGTCAACGACGTCGCCCAGGGACATACCCCTCGATACGGCGACGCCACCTTCGCGGCCGCGGGTCTCTATGATTTCGAGGTCACGATGTTCAATTCGGGTGGGGCAGGGGATGTCGAGTTCTCGGTCTCGACGCAGGACAACGGTGGAGACACCTCGGAGATTCTCTCGGGATCGTGGGAACTTCTGGGCCAAACCTTCTCGGCGAAGGTGTCCCTGGAGGGCGAAGCCACCGCGACCAGTTACCAGCCGAGTGGTGAGGCGGAGTTCCAGACCCTTCCGCTGCTGGTGATCAACAATGGTCCGAGCGATATCCCGCCGGGCAATGTGTTTGGCGGCGGAGCCTTCGACGGGTTTGAAGGCACCGGTTATTTTGCCGGTTCAGCCATCAACAAGCCGACCGACCCGGGATTCAGCCTGGCGGACGATTTTGGTTCCTACCGGGCGCTTCAGTTGCGGCCGGTCGATGTCACCGGGCAGACGGACGTCAAGATCACCGTGGCCTTGGCCGCCACGTTCCTCGACTTCGAAACCAGTGACCGGCTGGACATCTGGGCTTATCCAGACGGGGAGAGTTCCACGCCGGTTCGATTGGCCCGGTATTCGGCCCCTTCGGACCCCGTCAAGTACTTCGTGGATATCGACAATGGGAACATCAATCGGCTGGGACTGACGTTCCAGGACGTCACCTACGATGCCCCGGCGGATTCCCGGCAGTTGATCATTGAGTTTCGCGCGTTCAGCTCCTGGTGGAACGAGACGCTGGCCTTCGACAACGTGCGCATCTCCGCCGGAGCGGTGACCCAGGACTTGGGGCCCGTGAGCGCCACGCTGGAGGGCGACGACATCGAGTTGAGCTGGACCGGCGGTACGCCGCCCTACTTGGTCCAGGGCAAGCTGGATTTGGAAGATCCGGCCTGGATCGACCTCCAAACGGTGGAAACGACCTCCGCCAGCATCCCGCTGGCGGCGCCCGGCGGCGTCTTCCGAATCCAGGACAGCGCCACCAAGACCGTGCGGCTCTTCAAGGCGAGCCTGAATGGAGCTAACGAGCGTCCCACGCCCAACGATCAGCCAGGTACGGGCATCGGCTTGCTGGCGCTCGAGGGGCTCAATGCCACCTACGTGGTCAGCTACGAAAATCTGTCCACCACCCCGCATCTCTTTCATTTGCATGGACTGGGTGGTCCGGAAGAAGCAGTCGGGGTCAAGTTCAGCCTGGTTCCCGCCGGCACCTTGGGGACGAGCGGGCTCTTTGTGGGATCCTCGGCCGTGGACCAAGCGACGGCGGACGGGATTGTCCAGGGCCTGACCTATTTCAACATTCACACTCCGGGTACCTACTCCGGCGGCGAGATTCGCGGCCAGGTGTTGTTGGTACCGTGAGTGCTAACTGATTTCGCCCCCGGGTGGGGGCGATCGGCGGGCGCCGGCGGTGAGAACCGTGTGTCATCCCGGCGCCCGCTTTCTTTTTCCCTTCCTTGCCCCCGGAACGGACGGCAAGCAACCTCAGCGGCCAAACAATGGCCGAAATTCCCGCCCCCGTTCGTTCCTTCACCGTTGACCAGCTCCGTGTCGAGGTCTTTGCCAGCCGTGATTCGCTGTCGGAGTTTGTCGCCCAGTACGTTTGCTCCCTCCTGTCCGAGGCCATCTCGCGCCAAGGTTCAGTGGCCGCCATCCTGGCCACGGGCAACTCCCAGGTCCGGTTCCTGCAACGTTTGGTGGAACTCGGCGGGATCGATTGGTCCCAAGTGACGCTGTTTCACATGGACGAATACCTGGGCTTGCCGGCGGACCATCAGGCCGGGTTTCGCCGCTACATGAAGGATCGGGTGGCCTCATTGGTCCACCCGCGCGCCTTTCACTACCTCGCCGGTGATGCTGATCTTCCGTCGGTGGAATGCGACCGGTACACCGCTCTCCTCCGGTCTCAGCCCATCGACCTCTGCTGCCTCGGTGTGGGTGAAAATGGGCACCTCGCCTTCAATGATCCGCCGGTGGCCCGCTTTGATGACCGGGAATGGGTCAAGCTGGTGAAACTGGACCTCGCCTGCAAAACCCAGCAAGTCAACGAGGGACACTTCCCGTCGCTCGAGGCCGTTCCCCCTTATGCCGTTACCTTGACCATCCCCGCGTTGATGTCGGCCCGGGAAGTGATCTGCATTGCGCCGGAAACACGGAAGGCCATCGCGGTGAAGAACGCGCTTCACGGGCCGGTTTCCACAGTCTGCCCGGCTTCGATTCTGCGGCGCCAGCCGCACGCGCGTCTGCTGCTGGACGTCGATTCGGCTTCGCTGCTCTGACCCCTCCCATGCGTATCCTGGCCCTCGATCATGGAACCCGGCGCATCGGGGTGGCGGTCAGCGACCCTATGAAGCTGATCGCCCAACCGCTCGAATACATCGCCGCCGAACCCGTTTCCGACTGTCTGGCCCGCATCAAAGAATTGGTCCGGATTCACGAAGTGGAACTCATCCTCGTGGGCATGCCCCGGAACATGGACGGTTCCTACGGTGAAGCCGCGGAACGCGTGCGCGAGTTTTTGGCCGTGCTGCACGACACTGTTGCCGTTCCTCTGAAGACCTGGGACGAGCGCTTGACCTCGGCGCTGGCGGAAAGGTTTTTGCGCGAGGGACAAGTGCGGGGCCGCGAACGACGCGAGAAGGTGGACAAAACAGCCGCCGCCATCCTGCTTCAAGGCTATCTCGAAAGCCTGGCGCAGCCATGAAGGCGGACCGGGCCGCCGAGGTCTCGCCGGAGATCCTGATGCCGGGCCATATCCGACTCCGGCTGACCATCGGTTATGACGGTGCGGCCTACGCGGGTTGGCAACGTCAGCCGGCGGATCTGACGGTTCAGCAGCGAGTGGAGGAGGCTTTGGCCAGGATTTTTCCCTCCGCCCCGGGGGTTTCCGGTTCGAGTCGCACCGATACCGGAGTCCATGCCTTGGGCTTGGTGGCCCACGTGGATGTTCCGGCCGACCAGCATCGCCTCCCGGGCCGGAAACTGGTACTGGCGCTGAACGCCTGGCTGCCGGATGACATCCGGGTGCTTTCGGTTTCCCGCGCTCCGCGCGGCTTCCATGCCCGGTTCTCCGCTCGCGGAAAGCAGTACCGTTACTTTGTTTGGAATCATCCGGCCCACCAACCGCTCTGGCGGCGGCAATCATGGCATGTGCCGCGCCCGCTGGATGTGCCGGCGATGAAGCGGGCGGCCCGATTCCTGGAGGGAGGTCATGACTTCCTCGCCTTCAGCGCATCACCCGGCTACCTGCGTCGGCATACGGTTCGACACGTAACGCGCTGCACGATCCAACGCTCCGGGCCGCTTCTGACGTTCATCATCGAAGCCGATGGATTCCTGTACAAGATGTGCCGAGGCATCGTCGGCACCCTGGTTCAGGTGGGATTGGGGCGAATCGATCCCAGCCTTCTTCCGGTCATGCTGGAAAGCCGCGATCGGAGGCTGGCCGGCATGACGGCGCCGGCTCACGGGTTGGTCTTGTGGAAGGTATTCTACCGGGTCCGGGCCTCCGCAGCCGGCGATCCGTTCACCAGCCAGAGCGAAGAAGAGCACGGATCGAGTCGGTCCGTGTGACTCGTACCGATCATCGTCGCATTGCGCTGATGGATAACCGGTTATGCCTTGGAAGAGGCCCATTGGCTGCGCGCCTGCGGTGTACGTTCCTGAGGCGCGCGATTCTCATCCCTGCCATGCGTGTCAGCGGTGGCCCCTGAGCTGCTTGAATCAAAAATCAAACCGCGCATGAACGTCGTTCTTGTTCAGCCTGAGATTCCGCCCAACACGGGAAACATCGCCCGCCTGTGTGCCGCCACCCACAGCGTGCTGCATCTGGTGGAGCCGCTGGGATTCGACTTGAGCGATCGCCGGTTGAAGCGAGCCGGAATGGACTATTGGCGTCTGTTGGAGTGGCACTGCTGGCCCGACTGGAAATCGTTCGCCGCCGCCATTCCTTCCGAGGCGCGCTTTTGGCTGGTCGAGCAGGGAAGCCGCCGGCGCTATACCGATGCGCGGTTTGACCGCGAGGATTACTTGGTTTTTGGCCGTGAAACGGCCGGCTTGCCTCCCGACCTGCTGGAACGGCACCACGAGCAGTGTCTGTATCTGCCCATGCTCAACACCGCCGCCCGTTCCCTGAACCTGTCCAATTGCGTCGCCATTGTGCTCTACGAAGCGCTCCGGCAGACGGGATTTGGCGGCCTGGATATCGGGTAAAGACGGCGGGGAAAAATCGCGTGGGTGGCGAACCCGATTTCCCCAACTCCGTCAGCGCCGGGCGCGGTTGAGCGGATCCCAATACTCAGAATTGATCAGGGCCTTGGCACTTCCGCTGTAAGGATCGACCGGAGGATTGATGAGCTTGTCCTTGCGGATTTCGGCATGACCATCCGCGAAGCTGGCGGATCCCCCGGTACGATGGCGCAGGAAATCGATTCCTTCGAATCCCCGCGTGGTGCTGGCCCGGGCATCCATGCATGACGCCGGCCACCATAAACTGCTGCTCCACTCGCGGTTGACGGTCGGCATGCCTTCCCCGACTTCCATGGTGTGAGCCGCGCTGAGGACGCCTGACCGCTTGAACCGGGGTGTGGTCGAGAAAACAACCCCTCCGACGGCCAATGATTCAGGCCCATAGGGATGCCGCCCTAGAAAAAACGCGTTCATGCCATAGCCCACCATGTGGGCATCGTATCGCCACTCCCATTGAATCCCATTGTCGAGCCGCCGTTTTTTGAGGCTCGGGCAGCGAAACAGGTTGGACTGCTGGGACTTACCGTATCCCTGGATGGTCACGCCCCACCAGTTGGTCAGGATTACCTGCGACTGGCCGTTAGGCAGGTTTCCGTTCCGATGACCCGGATAATAGTCGTCGCTCTCGTCGGTGTAGTACCGCATCAGCAGGGCAATCTGTCGAAGGTTGCTCAAGCAGGCGATGGCCTCGGACTTGGATTTGGCTCGGGAGAGAGCCGGAAGGAGCATTCCGGCGAGAATGGCGATGATGGCGATGACCACCAGGAGCTCGATCAAGGTGAACGCGTTCAGGCGGATCGTTCGATGATGAGGTTTCATGAGAAACGAGTTTGTGGGGCCGGAACGTTCTTTACGCGTTCCCAGCTTCACCGGCAATCCCAGATTTGGACTTGTTGCTGTTGGGGCGCCTCTCCGTTTATTGCAGTCCGGTCAGGGATTTTTCGGGAATAGCCCAGCGTTTCAACGCTGGGTGGAGCGAAAGAGGTGTCGAGTCCTGGCCGGGACGGCAGAAAGACGGGCCTGTTTCTTTCGTCCCTGCCGGGACTGGCTT
>CAYYSX010000186.1:0-11825 GCA_964474315.1 uncultured Verrucomicrobiota bacterium
TTCCGGGGCCGGCGAGATCAATCTCAAGGTATAAGGGCCTAGAACATCAATGTTCGCCGGTCCATTCTCGTTAAGCGCGATGGGGGCGCCACCCGCTGAATTCAGCGGCGAAAATCTCATGGTGTCCTGGATCACGCCTCCCCAACTCACCGTCCAGCCTGGAAGAAGCTGCGACGTATTGCCAATGTAAGGGCCATATGGTTCTATGAACGTGAGTGGCCCACTCAAGTCGGGCTGATCGAACGTCAAGTTGACGAAATCAGCGGCAACGCCAGTCGCCGCGGCCAGGAACAATGCAGCTATTTTCATAAATTCGCTTCTAAGGTGAGGTGACACCCAGGCTGACCACCTGGCGGCTTCCGTACCCACCGGCCTGCAACGCTTTGCACTTGACCATGTAGATGCTGGAGCCCGGGCCTGGCGCAATGTGGGTCCAACTCGTTGCTCCAGCGTTCGCGTCCCCCACCCAGGTCCAGGTGGTGCTGCCCGCGGCGGGGGCCCGGTAGATGCGGTAGCCGGCCATTGCCGCCGGCTGAGCGGCCCAACTGACCACCTTGTTGCTGCCCTGGGTGGCCACCGACACCCACGCCACCGGAGCAAGGTACCGTTCGCGAAGAAAGGGATCGCCCAACAGAACCGTCGTGCGGCAGGAAGCACTGGGATTGGCATCGTAGGTATCCTTCAGGACGGAGTACAACGGATAGCCGGCACTGAACCGGTCCATGCGCCAAACCGTTTTCGGCTTATCAATATAGCTGACAAACATGACCGTGTCCGGCAACGCCAGACAGGTCCGCAGGAAATCGTCGTCGCGCCGAAACCACTCGCCCATATACGAACCGGCCAGCAGCAGGAACATGGCGCGTGAATGCTCATTTTTGTCAGGATCGGCGACCTCATCCGCAACATGTCGATGCGGATCCTCAAGAGCAAGCTCCGTCCCAATCTGGTTCCACCAGCCATTAGCGGTATGGGCAGCCCATAAGACCGTACTTCCAGGCACGAACGAGTCCTCGGAAAACCTCGCCACATCGAGTCCGTCCAGGCCCCACCGATGGGCGGCCAACCGCTGAATGGTGGGACGGGCCCGCCGAATGGCGTCCCAAGCCTTGAAATCTCCGGTGGGAACAATCAACCCGCGGCGATACCGGCTGACCTTGTCCAGATACTGCTTCAATAAACGGATTTCCGTATCGTCCTGCCCGTTGTGCATGGTCTCAGTCGTGGTCTTGTACGGGGCCATGAGATGGAAGTCGATCCGACCGATCGGGACCGTGAGAGGGCCGGGCAGGGTATTCTGGTTCCAGCGCCCGTCGTTGATGGAATTGACGTTCCAACACCACTCCCAATGTGAACTGCCTTGGAGGTTGCTACAGTCGCTCCATTTGCCCACGCCCGTATCCTGCGGGTTGCTGCAGTTGCGGGTCGGAGCAAAGCAACCATACCAGGCATCCGCCGGCCAGGCACCCGGATGTCCCGGGTCGTTCGGATTGTCATAGCCGTTGTGGCCGTCTTCGGGGGCCAGTTGACCCGAATAGGGAATCGTCACGTGCCCAATCAGGAAGACGACGTTGACCTCATTGGCCAGAAGCTGGGACTGGATAAGGGACTTGATTTCCGCGGCGTGGGCCTTGTTCTGTGGGATCCGAACGGTCTGGTAATCAGTACAATTACCCTGCGAGACATAGGCCATATCTTGATGCCGAGGCACGTTTTGCTGGACGACTTCCCAGCCATCGCGAACCAACTCTTGCTTGTACGCCGCCAGCTCGTTGGCGATGTGCTTCGGCTTGCTGGTGTCAACTACCGTCTGGTCCACGATCAAGATGGCCCGACCATGGCGGTCGAACGGAGCGCCTTTCCAGGTAGCGACGGTCGTGGCCGGGGGCTGGCCGCTGCGGTTGACCCGATATTCGAAGTACTTTCCTTCCCGCACCCCGCCGGTGCCGCTGGTCACCACTGGGTCGAGCACCCGGGAATGGACGACATTTCCCACGGTTTCCCAGCCGCCGGAGGGCAGTTCGCGTCGTTCAACCTTGTAGTTGCCGGGAACTTTGGCCGGATCCCCTTCCCAGGCCCGCACCCACTGGAGCCGGAGGCCGCCAGCTTCCGCCGTGGCCCAAAACACCTGTTCCCGGCGGGTTTCAGTCTCCCGGAGGGTGCCCCAGTACGGCAACTTCGTCCCGAACGAGATTAGACCCAAGGGGTCCCTCCGCGCGAACGGGATCCCATTGTAGCTTTCGATCTGGTCCAACCAGCCTTGGGCTCGCAGGGTGCCCGAGGCGGTCGAACCGAAGACCAGGGCGGTCGCATTGGGCGCCGCCTCCGGTCCGCCGCCTTCTCCGATCCCCACGCCGGGTACGTATTCGTTGAACTGGGGCACCCCATTAATCTTGATCCAAACTCAGTCCCGGCTCCAGGCCAGATCCACCTCATACGCCCGCCGATGGGTCAGATTCACCCCATCGTTTCGCGGCAGGGGGGTGACGAAGGCGGTCTTGGCACCTCCCCCGGTCTTGGGGACGCGAAAGACCAGAGCCCGGCCATTGGCACTGACACTCAGGTTCTGGCTGGAGCTTGGAGCTTGGCTTTTGGAGCTTTCGCCCCGATTCCCATCGCGGTCTAGGTCAGGACAAATTCAAGACCTGCCCCGGTCGGTTCGGACCCCTGAATTCTTCGTGAAATCCTGCGGATCACGGACCAACCTGATCGCGTGACCAAACCGCTGGCCATCGTGTTTCACGAGACCCTTCTCCCGGGCAGTCAGATCGCCAACCGGCTGACCGACCTCGGGTGGCGGGTCATCACGGTCAACATTGCGGCCAACGTCCTCGGACTGGTGCGGCAGGAGAAGCCGATGCTCCTCATTGCTGAACTGGCCCTGCGTCATGGGGATTTCTGCGGCGTCATCCAGGAACTGAAAACGGATCCAGAAATCACCCATATTCCGGTCCTGGGTTACACGGGTTTGCGTCAGCAGAAGCTCCGCAACGACGCCGTGGCCGCGGGAGCCCGGCTGGTGGCGGCCGATACCGCCATCCTCGAACAACTTCCCCAATTGCTGGATCACGCCCTGGCGGTCGAGTAAGTAACGCGGCGCCGAAAACCAATGAGCTTCCCCACCATTCCCCTCTCGCGCGGTGTTCATGTCGCCCACCTCTTCTTTCGCCTGGATCGGGTGCGCTGGCAGGGATTGCCGGAAGGCGAATCCGCCGCCTCGCTGGCCCGGCTCGAGGAGGTCTGCGCGGCATATCCCGGTCCGGCGGCACCGCGGGTCATGACGTTCGCCGGGGTGGGAGGCAAGGCCGAGGTGGCGTTCCTCTTGTTCGCCGCCGAATTGCAGGAACTCAGCACCCTCCAACGCGCCGTGGAGTTGGCGTTTCCCCCGGGCACCTTGATTCCCGCCTACAGTTACCTGAGCGTTACGGAGCTTCCCGAGTACGTGGCCACCGACGACGACCTCAAAGCGATCCTGGCCCGGGAAGGTATCGTTCCGGGACACCCCCAGTTCGAGGAACGCTTTGCCGCCGCACAGAAGCGAAACGCCGAGTACCAGCACTACCGTCTCTATCCCGAGGTCGAGAATTGGGAGATCATGTGTTTCTACCCGATGAGCAAGAAGCGGTCGGGTTCGGACAACTGGTATTCCCTCGACTTCGAGACGCGGAAGAAGCTGATGGGGGCTCACGCCCGCACGGGCCGGAAGTTCGCCGGGCGCATTTCCCAGCTCATCACCGGATCGGCCGGCCTCGATGACTGGGAGTGGGGCGTGACGCTGATGGCCCACCAGCTCGATGCCGTGAAGGAGATCGTGTACGAAATGCGTTTTGACGAAGTGAGCGCACGTTACGGGGAGTTTGGCCCGTTCTACATCAGCCTGCGTCTCCCGCCGCCGCTGCTGTGGAAGCACCTGCGACTGGAATGACGCGGTGGATCAACGATGGGCGCATCTCCGTTTTTTGGATGGGTAGCGTACGCGTCCCGCGTGTGGGTCTCGGCGGCATTCCCTCGGCGGTGCGGCCGGTGGCAATCATCCGGCGCAGCAAGGCCGGCGGCGGAGACGTGATTGCCCGGAACAATCCCCGCTGAATCGCCGCCTCAAGCTGTCGCACCGCCGGGCCGAACTTGCAGGTGGAATAAGCCACCGTGGAAGCATGCTCCAGTTCGCTCCAATCGGTCGGCCCCAGCAGACAATCGCGGTCGGGCCACATTCCGTCATCCGTGGTCATCCGTGGTCACCCGCACGAGCACCACCTGCCCGCCGTTGGTCACCGGGTCGGAGAGCACCACGCAGCGGTGATACGGATACTCCGTGGACTTCAACGCGGTACCGAGCGCGATCACGCGGCGGCGAAGAGTTCGTCGAGTTGGTTCAGCTCGGCCGCTTCGCGGGCGAGCTTCTGCACCGTCTCCGGAGACTTTCCGAGGGCCTGACCGATGCGCTCCACGGCGATGGGGGCGCAGCCACGCGCCAGCGGCGTCCACTCATCACAGTGCGCGTGGCACCAGTCCACCAACTGCCACTGGTCGCGCTGGCCGTGCTCCTGCCAGATAGCGTCGATCATCTTGATTTCCGCATCGGAGAGGTGCAGCCGTTCCGGCTTCTGCTCCAGCCTGATGTCGTGGTCCCGTCGGTCGCTCACGCACTGTTCCCAGAGACGGTCAGATTCGCCAGCTAGGCGGCCGGCGTTGATCAGGTCGAGCACCTCGCTCGTCACCGGGCCATTGCGCATGGAGAGATAATCGCCACCCACCACCGGAATACCACGCCGGTCGAGCGACAGGCGATCCAGCAGATACAGCAGCTTGACCAGCTTCATGATGTTGAGCTGTCCTCCGGCGCGGTCGAGGAATTCGCAAGCCGCCTCCGTGGCCTTACCGATCTGGAAGCGAAAGTTCATGCTGAAACCCTACACCGTCGGTCAATCCTGGCTCAACCGAGGAGAATTCCTCTGGCCAGATTCAACGAGGAGGACCCGGGATGGGCGACCTAAAGTTCGGTGTAGATGTTGACGGAAGGTGTTGACCGGGGTGAGGCAGGCTGGCCCCATGTTTATCCCCAACCCAAGGCCAGCCGGCCGTCCCCGCAGTTTGATTCGGGGGACGCAAGGAACGTGGACCTGGGGCAGCGAGCGGTCAATGGGGGTGGAGGGGTATCCGGAAGGTAGAGAGAAGCGAGCTGAACCATCTTGAACACGCCTGAACTTCGCCGATTTTGGTTAGAGTTTGCGCAGAGATGGCGGGAAGAAAAAGCCCGTAACTATTTCTAGTTACAGGCTTTACAAAACTGGCGGAGAGGGAGGGATTCGAACCCTCGTTACGGCTTTTGACCGTAAACCGGTTTAGCAAACCAGCGCCTTCAGCCACTCGGCCACCTCTCCCGGCTCGCCGAAAAGAAAACACGCACCCCACCGCCGGGTCAAGCGGTTGGACTCGGTTGGACTTCAGCGCCGGGTTTGGCCACGCTGGCCAACCGATGCCGAAACGCTTCTACCTCACCACCGCCATCGACTACGTCAATGGCGCGCCCCACCTCGGTCACGCCTACGAAAAGGTCGTGGCCGACGTGATCGCACGCGCGCAACGGGCGATGGGAGCAGAAGTGTTCTTTCTGACCGGTCTCGACGAGCACGGACAGAAGGTCCAGCAGGCCGCCGCCGCCGAGGGCAAAGACCCCCAAACGTACTGCGATGAATTGGCCGTCCAATGGCGGGACTTCATCGGCTGCCTCGGCTTGTCGAACGACGATTTTATCCGCACGACCGAGGCGCGACACCAGCACGTGGTCACGGCCTTTCTTAACCGGCTTTACGCGGATGGACAGTTTTACCAGGCCGAGTACGAAGGATGGTATTCGGTGAAGGAGGAAACCTTCCTGACCGATAAGGACCGCAATCCGGACGGAACCTGGGATCCCCATTGGGGCGAAGTGATCCGGCTCAAGGAGCGCAACTGGTATTTCAAGATGGCCGTGCATCAGGACTGGCTGATCCAGTTCATCGAGACCCACCCGGGATTCATCCAGCCGGTAACCCGGCGGAATGAAATCCTCGGATTCCTGCGCAGCCATCCTCTCGACGATCTGTGCATCAGCCGGCCCCGCGCCCGGTTGAACTGGGGCATCCCGCTCCCGTTCGATCCGGACTACGTGAACTACGTGTGGTTCGATGCCCTGACAAACTACCTGACGGTGCCGGTCGTCCGCGGTGACGCAGCGGCGCAAGCGGCCGAACTCGGCTTTCCCACCTCGGACTTCTCTGCCTGGCCGGCCGATGTCCATCTGATCGGGAAGGACATCGTGAAGTTCCACGCCGTGTACTGGCCGATCATGCTGAAGGCGCTCGGAGCGCCACTGCCCCACACCATCCTGGCGCATGGTTGGTGGCAGAAGGACGGGCAGAAACTGAGCAAGTCCACTGGCAACGTGGTGGATCCGCTGGCCGTCATTGCGGAATGGGGAGTCGATGCGTTCCGTTACTACTTGATTCGGGAACTGGCGGTCGGACCCGATGGCAACTGGACGGACGACGGCTTCCGGGCGCGATACAACGCCGAGTTGGCCAATGGGTTGGGCAACCTCTTGAACCGCGCACTGAACATGCTCAACAAATACCGCGGCGGCCTGGTGCCCGCCCTTTCCCAAGAGCTGGCGGCCGACGCCACCGCCGCTGCCGATATGGCCGGCCGGCAGTTTCAGCAATTCGAGCTGCAGGGCGCCCTGATCACCATCTGGGGGCTGGTCAATCGCGGGAATTTGTACGTGGAACAAACCGCACCGTTTCGCCTGGCCAAGGACCCGTCGCAGGCCGCACGGCTTGATGAAGTCCTCTACAACCTGGTGGAGGTCTGCCGCGTATTGGCGGTGTTGATCGCACCCGTCATGCCACAGGCGGCGGACCAGATCTTCACCCAGTTGAATCTTGCTGCCGGGAACTGGTCCTGGAGCCAAGCCGGCTGGGGCGGACTCGTCCCGGGTCATCGGGTGGGCTCGCCGCAGCCCTTGTTCCCACGCAAGGATTTGGCGCCGAAATGAGCGAGATCTCTGCCCGGCCCACTCCGGCCCCCTTCCGCGTGGGCGATCAGGTGACCGTGGACATTCACGATTTGGCCTTCGGAGGTGAAGGCGTCGGCCGGCTGGGCGACTTCGTCGTGTTTATCCCGCTGGTCTGCCCGGGTGAACGCGTCGAGGCCAAACTGACCGAGGTAAAGCGGAGTTTCGCTCGCGGCACCCTGGTGCGGCTGCTCTCGCTCGCGCCGGAGCGGGTGGAACCCGCCTGCCGCTACTTCGGGGAATGCGGTGGCTGCCAGTATCAGCACCTCGATTATGGGGCGCAGCTCAAGTGGAAGCGGAAACAGATCGCCGATTTGTTCGAGCGGGTGGGGGGCTTTGCCGAAGCCCCGGTGCGGGAGGTGATTCCCTGTCCACAGCCGTATGGGTATCGCAATCGCATCCTGGTGCGCAGCCAGTGGAATGGTCCGGCCCGCAAGCTGAACCTGGGCTTTGTGCGCGCCGACTGCGGCCTCGTCTGCGACGTGGAGTCCTGCGCGATCGCGGAACCCGCACTCAACGACGCCTTGCAGCACTGGCGCCGTAATCCGCCTCCCAAGGGCGGCCTCAAGACCGTGCTGCGGATTCCGCCGGAGGACTGGGTGGTTCCCGAGCACAGCTTCTTCCAGAACAACTTCTTCGTTCTGCCCGATCTGCTGGCGGCGGTACGGAGGCGGCTGGAGGAGGCCGGGTCCAGGCATTTGCTGGATGCCTATTGTGGCGTGGGATTCTTCAGTCTGTCGCTCGCCGACGCAGTGGAGTCGTTTCTCGGAGTCGAAATGGACCTTCCGGCGGTGAAAGCCGCGCGGGAAAACCAAGTTCGGCGCGGCGTGGTCAATGGGGAGTACATCGCCGGTGACACCGATGCGTTGTTGCCAACGCTGCTGGCCCGGCTCGACGCCTCGAACACGGCGGTCATCCTCGACCCGCCCCGGGTCGGCTGCCGTCCGCCGACGTTGGAGGTCCTTCGTACCGTTCATCCGACGCAAATTCTCTACGTCAGTTGTCACCCGGCGACGCTCGCCCGCGACCTGAAGCACCTGTGTGCCGATGGCCTCTACCGCCTGGTCGATGTTCAGCCCGTGGATCTGTTTCCCCAGACTCAGCATGTGGAATGCGTGGCCGACCTGAGGAGGTGTTCGTGATCATGCGGGTAATCGGTGGTGCCAATCCCGAGGGACATGGATGGAGTCCAAGTGACGCAGGTTCAGGAATGGATCGACCGGCTTAAAACGCTTGCGTGAGAGGGGGCTCCCGGTAGGTTCCCGCCCGCTTTTGGGTGCAGGGTTGGTAGCTCAGCGGTAGAGCAGCGGCCTTTTAAGCCGTTGGTCCAGGGTTCAAATCCCTGCCAACCCACCAGCGTCAAAAGAACCGTTCCGACGACCCCATCGTCTAGAGGCCTAGGACACCGCCCTTTCACGGCAGTAACCGGGGTTCGAATCCCCGTGGGGTCGCCAAATTTGTAAAGCCCGTAACTCGAAATGGTTACGGGTTTTTGCTTCCTGCCACCTCTACGCAGACTCTAACCAAAATCGGCAAAGCTCATGCGTGTTCAAGATGGTTCAAGCTCGCTTCTCGCCGCCCCCGTTGACCCCGCGGTTTCCCGTGGTCAGGTTTCCCGTCCCCTTCTGGCTCCCATTGGTGGGGGACTGCCGGCCGGCCCTGGGTGGGGAAGACATCACGGGGCCGGCTGGCTCACCTGGTCAACATCTCCCGTCAACTACTCCCAGGAGAGGGTGTAAACATCTCCGTCAACACCTACTGGAGCGGCGTGGTCCAGGCCGGATTCGAACCGACACCGCGCTTCGGGATTCGCGACGGCCCGGGCGCGCTCTGACCGTTAAGCTACTGGACCGGTCAACGTGTTGGGGAGTTCTGGCGGCGAAGGTCAAATCATCGCCGGAACAGGTGAGCATTCCTCTTCGCCATATCGACGAACCAGGTTTCGGAATCCTGAGACTCGGCCCAGCGCCGGGCGTCTAAGCGTGAGTCGAAGGTGGCCAGGTTGATAGAGTTCCCACCGCCACCGCCGGCGCCGCTGCCACCTTCCGGGCCGGTGATGGGATCTCCGGCGTGGATCGCCTCCAGCCGCGGCAGGCCAATGCGCTCCACGCTCTGAGCGTCGAAGACGTACTCCCGGCGGTGGACCAGACCCGCCACCTCACTCAATCCACCGGAGCCCGTGTAGCCGCCCGAGGAGAAGCCGGGGAGAAGTCCACCGATCGCGGAGAGACCGCCAAGGCCGGGAATCAATCGGAGCCCCGACAGCACCGCCATTCGGGCAGCCACCTCAGATAGCGACGTGACGATGGAGCTTAGGATTGTTGACCCAACGTTCCGGAGCGCGTCCGACCAGGTCATCGTGCCGCGGATCAGCCCATCGATGCCGCCCGAAATGCCGCTCACCGCACCGCCGATGCTTCCGCGAACCAACTCGCCAACTTGCCGAGCTTCGGTCCCAAGCTCGGCCAGGCTGAGCTTGACGCCGGCAAGGGCGCCATCACCGAGACCGCCGAGGCCAAACTCCTTTTCGCCAGCACGACTTAGTTGAAGCCCCTGGTAGGCGTTATCCGCGGCGCCCGCATAAGTGCTGCCATAGACGAACGCCCGAAGCGATTCCTGGCGGGCCGCTGCAAGCTCATTGTTCCGTTTGAGCGTCTCGCCGACTCGGTCCAGCTCCTTGATTTGCAGTTGCCACTCGCGGGTGATGTCGCCGACCCGGCGCTTGGCCTCCTCCTGTTCCCGGGCGGCATCCGCGGCGAGCTTGGATTGCAGGTCGGAAATCTGACGGTCAAGGGTGAGCATATCACGCCGGATTTCCAGCCTCGCCTTTTCACCCGTAGGGGACGACGGCGAAGCGACCACATACAGTTCCTGCAACTTCCTCTTTTCTTCGGTCAGCAGTTGAACCTGAGTCCGCATCGGGGCGAAGGAATCCTCCAGGGCCGTAATCTGCGCGCGGGTGGCGTCGCCGTGAGCCTTCAGCCACGTGACCGAGTATTTGTTTGCCGCGGTCGTCTGATTCTGCGCGACCAGCTCCCGCCCGAGCGACCCGGTGAGCTTCTCGCGCATCTCGGTCAGGTCGGCAAGCTGTGATCGCACGGCCGCCATTTCCTTGGCGGCATTAAGGTTGAACACGTTCGCTGTCTGTGGAATCAGTTCCTGTCGCCGAGCTGTAAGCCGGTCGATCTCCTTGCCGATATCCGCCAACGTCGATGTCAATTCTTCGTCACTCGATACGCCCCGGGCGATCTTAAGCAAGCTGGTTCCTGGCGTGTAAAGATTGCTGAGCCTGTTCTTCAACGCCTCGCTTTGCTCGGCGAGAAGTTCGAAATAACTCGTAGCCGCTTTGGATGCCGCGGCAAAGGCTGCCGTGATGCCAATGGAAAGTGGTCCCGCCATACCACTTAGCTGGCTTAGGCCGGCCTGAAGGCGCCCCACCTCGTTAGCGATCTTGCCCACGGCCCCCGCACCATCGCCGCCGAGTTGTCCTAAGGCGCCGCCGAGTTTTCTGACACCTTCACCGGAATTGCCCAATTGCCCGAGGGTTTTGTTCAGGTCGCCGAATTGAAACTTGAGTCGCTCGATTCCTGATTGGATTGGCTGAAACCCACCAAGCTTTAGGTCGATTTGGAAAGTCGTGGATGCGGACATAAGAAAAGCCTTTGGGCGTTAGTTAAAGGGCCGGCCCGGCACGCCCAATCCGGACCGGCCCCTGCCGATGCCTCACTTGCTGGATGCCGTCGGCACGACACGAAAACACGGGATTCGCCCGCCCAGCGTCGCGCGGAGGCAAACGCGATTCAACCACTCACGGGTAGATTAAAGGGGCGCCATCGAGCTAGTGTCACGACCACTCAGCCGCGACGGGGATGTTCCTCGTGGCGCCCACAAAGGTCATTTCCGACTCACAAGGCGCTTCGCCTTTGCCAGGATGCCGATCGGCTTAGCCGCCGGCTCCACCGGGATCTTGACGAAAAGCTCAACCGAGTCGAATCCCGGCCACGGCACTCCATCCTGTCGAACGAATGCGATGCCGGATCGAAGTTCCGAAATTTGCTTCCGCAGCTCATCATAGCGCTTCGAATGATCGGTTTCATCGCTGAATGATGTCAGCGCGGCGAAGGCGTTTCGCTCATCCTCTCTGGCTGCTTCATGAGCCCCCAGCGCGTGAATATCCAGTGCCGCCAACAGCGTGGTCGCTGCTTCAACAGCAGGCTGAGATGCTTTAGCTTCGGCTCGTTGGATAGCCATCCTGACCGCGTTGCGCCCGCGGCCTTGCTCGCCGGCTTCGAACGAGGCCAGATCGAGCTGAGCCTCGCGAAGGGCAGCCGGCGTATCGGCATGGCTAATCGCATTCAGCAGTTGGCTCCTTCCCAAATCACCTACTGGAATCTGCGACCATTCGGTGAGCGTAGCGCGATAGGACGCCATGGCGGCCGTGAACGCGGCCACTTCGGATTCGCAGTCTTTGACAGCCGCAATTCGAGCCGCATCAACAAGCTGATCGAGGCTCTGGTGAGGCTTAGTAACCACCGCCGGAGATTCCAACGCGGTGGAGCCTTTCGGCACGGGCGGGGTGGATTCCGTTGGTGCCTGACCGGCGGGCTCAGGAAGGTCGGTGACGTGTTCACCCTCGACCACAAAACCTCCTCGGTCAGCGTCATCTTCATCAATAATAGGCGTAGTCATGTGTTATTTGCTTAGTTCTGCCGGGCCTTCGCCGCCAAGCATTGCTCGGTCAGTCCGGAAAATTGGTGTTGGTCGGTGGGTTGGG
>CAYYSX010000187.1:0-11812 GCA_964474315.1 uncultured Verrucomicrobiota bacterium
GAATTTCTTTATATGCAGCCTTCGGTCGATCGTAATGCGCTTGTTTTAGGTCTAGCTGGAAAAAGTTTATGGAATAAATGCAAAAGCTTCTGTAAAGATCTTTTTGGCGCCGCCAAGGAATCCGCTAAAGAGGAGGCCGAAGACAAGATTGGCGAAGCGGCGAAAGAAAAGGCAAGAGAAATTCTAGCTGGACTGGCCGGCATATCTCCAGAGAAAGGTAAGGAGGCTTGTGAAAATATCGATAGCTGTGGACCAGGCGAAAGAGGATCTGGCCACTGGGAAATGGAATGCATGTTATGTGCAGCATATAAGTGCGCTATGAACGCCTCTTCTGCCGCCGCAGCGCATACATGTTTGACACAGAAGCAGGTCGGGTGCCTTTTAGGTAATAAGCCATGAAAAAATTCGCATTAACAGCGTCACTCTGCTTCTTTGTAGGTGCTATGGTTGGATTTAGCCTCGGTCACCGACCATTAGACAAGCCGCAGCAAAATTGCCAAGATGAAATTGATCGGGCAATACTTAAGTATTCTACTGACGCCGTCGTGCTCAATTCTGGGTTACTTAAAGAATTAGAGCGCGGTGATAGTAACAAATTAAATAGCGCGTTAAATCAATTTATTGCGCTCAACGCTAGTTTGGTGTGGATGGAGATCCCTAAAGTTTATGATTCTAACGTCGTGAGTTCAATTCGGCATACGGTGATTTCTTCCTTGCGTGAATTGAATCGTGATAATTTGAATAATGAATTACGAAGAAGTCTGCAAGTCATTCCACGTGCGAGTGTATCGAATGGATGGGTAATGATTTCGGCTGAACTCGATAGAATAAATTAGTCAGTGACCTCCAGTAGAAGCCGGAGGCTTGAAAGATGGGAACCGTTCACAGCGACAGAAGAAGCAATGGGGTCACCTATTAGGGCAATCGGTCAACCGGCAAAAGATCATCGCTCCCAATTTTTTGAGCTGAGTTTCGGTGCAAGGGCTGAGGTCTCCTTTGGTGGTCCTGTTCGAACCTGGTCTTTCGTCTTCTGAGTTCGGATCAGCCGCGCCGTCGCGGGCGATCCGTTCAGTCACCCATCTGGTTCTAGCGCTGAGGAAGATCAGCGCCTGGGCCCCGATCCCCCTGAACCGAATGCTCGCGCACCCAGTTCCGCACCCCATCCCGTGTGCTGAACGGGATCCAGAAAGCTTTTAGTGCCGTCCGGTGTTCATTCAGATTCTAAGAGCTGTGGTTCGTCACGGGCACCAAGGCCCGCGGCGTCCAACCCTTGTTTGACTCACTGGGCGGTCGAATCGCCACCAAAGTCTGCTTCGCCGTTGCTGTTGAAATTGGCTGCGCGGCTTGATCAGCCACGCGGTTCTTGCTGTTTCTGCGTTCGGGTGGATTACGACGAATCCACTCCCGTGTTTGAGGAAGCGGGGTCATAGTTCTCCCGCGGCCGGGAGGATAGGGCTCTGCAGGAGTGCAACCCGAGCGCCCGTCCGTCCGTGGATTGCGGATCGCAACCAGTCCGGTTCCGCTCAGCGCGGAACCGGACTCCCGTCACCGGGTGTTGCTCCTCCGCAATCCATGGTCCCAAGCGATAAACTCACCGGTTCCTTCCGGCCCGAAGGGCCGCTGACCCAAGGGAAAGCAGGCCTCTCCAATCAGATCTTAGAGTTTTGGCCAACGCCATTACTGGCTGAGGCCTGCTCTCCCAAATTCTTTCCGGCCAGCTCCGGAAACATCCGGCTGGCTTGGTAATCGGTCTGCTTGGCCATGACGTGCCATGCCGCCTTGGCCAGCTTGCACGCCAACGCTTTGGTCGCAATCACCGTGCGGATCTTGGCCGCCTTGCGGTCATACCACCGCCGACAGTGCGGGTCAAAACGCCGAGCCCCGTGCGCCGCCTCGACCAACGCCCAGGCCAGATACTTGTTGCCGCACTTCTGGTTGTTGTCCCCCTTCTTCTTGCCGTTGGACAGGCGCTGCGAATCCACCGCTCGGCAATAGCTGGCCAACTCACCCGGGCTGGCGAAACGTTCGATCGGCCCCACTTCCATCGCGATGGCAAGTCCAAGGATCACGCCCACGCCGGGCAAGGTCTGCAACCGTTGATAGTTGGGGAGCTTGTTCGCGACCGAGAGCACCGCTTTCTCGATCCGGTGGATGCTTTGGTCCAACGCTTCGATGTGTTGCTTCTGCACCTGCGCGATCAGTTGATTGGCTGGATGGGTATACAACTGGGCGGCGGCTTCGACCTCCATCGCCCTGAGCCGCCGCAGTTCCAAGCTCTGTCCGGTGGTGCGCTGATACAGGCTTTTGAAACTGAGCATGAGCGCGGTGCGCTGCCGCACCAGGTTCATCCGACGACGCAACAGGTCGCGCACTGGCCGCAGCTTCGCCTCATAGATATGTCCGGTGGGCAGGATGTTGAGTCGCAGCAGCTCGGCCAGGAAGTAGGCATCGTTCTTGTCGTCGGCATGTTTGATGCCGCTGTACTGATCCATTTTGGCGGGATTGGCCAACACCACCGGATAGCCGGCGGATTGGAGTTCATCTACCAGCCAATACCAGTTGAAGGTGGATTCCACCGCCACCCGCTCGAGCTGCGGTTTGTAGGGGGTGAGGAACTGCACGATCTGACCCAAGTCGCACTCGAGCTTGCGATGCTGCACGCGGCGGCCGTCGGCATCGACGATCCCCACCATCACGTTGTTGCCATGTAGATCGATTCCGGCCATGACTTTCTTCACTTTCTTCATACGGTCTCCTTTCGGTTGAGTTTGTTATCGTTGCCAGTGCACTTCACAACGAGGATGCCTTTACCGGAAGGAGGCCCACGTGTGCCAGGCCCTTAATGCTTATCAGATCTGTATTGTTGACAATTTGGAATCAAGATAAGGATGGTGCGGCATGGCTCGGCTCGTTACGAGCGGACCTTCCTGAGTCTTGGTCTCCGGCGGTCAGCCGAAGTAGCAGAGCTGAGGACAGGGTGCTCGTCGGTTGTTTTCAAACGGGTGCCCCCTCGGGGTACACCGACGACGCTTTGAACCAGGTGACCAACATGGTGGACGCCGTCGGCACGACCAAGTACACCTATGCCCACGGACTCTTGACCAGCGAAGACGGACCCCGGAGCGGCGACACGGTGTACATTGCGGGAAACCAGGGACAGGACACCGGTTGGATATTCAGTGGGTCTGTGACCGTTGCCCTATCCCCAGCTTCAGACGCACCCGACTCAAACGGGAACCGGGAGCTGGGAGTTGGGGATTTTTTTGGAGCTTGGGTTTTGGCGCTGGGAGCTTCCCCCCCAGCAGGGGTCCTGCGAGCGAGCCGCCCGTGCTCCTGTCGGTAAGGACCGTGTCCAGATGTGCCCGGTCACCCAGAGGAGAAACAAAGACGGTTTACAGCGCGCGGGAGATTGAACACGTTTCGTTACCACCGCTGCGGCTCAGTTCAGAGGTAGCGCCTGTGCCGGGAGCGGACTCAACCAAGATGTTCCAATCCCATCCCCGGGCCCTGGCGGCCCGTTTTTCCTTCCTGCTCCTCACCCTGCTCGCCGCGCTCCACGGCCCGGCGGCGCACGCGCAGGCATTCGGACCGGTCATCACCATCCCGATCGAGAAGGTCCGGGAAACTTACAACAACCTCTCCGAGAACGGGACCCGAAAGTCGTGCGGGGTCAGCCTTTACGGCGAATGGCCGGTCTATCTGAATTACACCAACCGCACTTCCTACCGGATCTTCACGCCGGGCCTTCAACGAATTCCCACCCCACAAAACTCCGTTCCTCCGGGCGGGCGTTTCCGTTTCTCCTGCTATTTCAACGGAATCGACACGCCCAACCTCGATGCCATCTGTCCGACGGAGATTGGGGGCGGCCTACCGGACTGGTATGTGGAGATCCAGCGCCGCGGGCCGCGGGCCGCGTTTGGATCAGCAGAGTTGAGCCCGTCGGACCCGGGACTGGCTAGCTTCCGGTCGGTGTCCACCGATCCCGAGGAGGAGCCGCTCGTCGAACACTGGGATTTCGGTGACGGAACGACCAGTGGCGGCGTCAGCGTGGTTCATCGCTACGCCAAGCCCGGGAGCTTCCCGGTCAGCCTGACCGTGACCGATTCCGACGGTCTGACCAATCGGGCCACTCTGACGATGGTCGTGCCCGCTCCGAAGCCCGTGGTGTCCGTCACCCTACTGAACAAGCATTCGCGTAATCGCATCGAGCTGGGCGAGGAGTTTGATCTTCGCGTGACCGTTCAGGCCACCGACAACGGTCTCGGCGCGCTGTCGGACCTGGCGTTCACCGGCCCCCCGCTGTTTGTTCCCGAGATCTTCACCCTGGTCCGTGCGCCGGAGGAGACCCCCATCGGCACCTTGCAGCCGGGGGAAAAGAGGGAGTTCCTCTGGACTCTGCGGGCCGACAAGGCCGGGCAGTTCGCGATCACCGCCGCCTCGGTGTCCGGCAGGGATGCGGCCGACCGGGCGGTTTCTGGCGCGAGCGCCACCGTCCGGGGCCAGGTGACCTCCCTGATTGTCGAGGTGATGCAACAGCCGCCGAGACTGGTCCTGGGCGCGGACAACAACAACGACGGCACCACCAACGCGCTGGATCGCAGGGTGGAGCTCATCGTGTCGGTGGCGAACGTCTCCCAGGAGGACGTGACCGAAGTGAAGGCCGTGATCGTGGACGATCCGATCCAGCTCACCAGCCTGGCGCAGGACCTGAACATCTGGTTGACACCCCTGGATGTCCCGCCGGGCGATTTCGGGACGATCCGGCCCGGCGTGGAAAATACGGTCTGGAAAACAAATACCTACGAGGCCACGGATCGGACCTACGCGCAGGCTTCGATTTTGCTCCAGGGCAAGGCGGGCGACGCGGGGGTGCAGGAGCGGGGCGAAGGGATCGTCAACGTCGGCGGCGAGACGTTGCTGGAGGCCCGGTTCGCGATCGAGGCGCGGCCCTACCAATCCGGGCAACCCGTGCGGGTGTATGGATCGCTCAAGAACGTGTCGAAGTTCCGCGACAATCGCGGCGTGGTGCTGGATGAGGGCAAGACCCTGGGAGTGGCGGTTTACCCGAAGACGGAAGGAAATGGTGGCGGTGGCTTCCTGTACCGGGCGGACAGCGGTGCCCGCACTCCGACCGGGCCGACCGGCTTTGTGCTGGCCCCGGACGACGAGATCGAGATCGAGGCCATTCTGCCGACGGTGGAGGCGCCGCAAGGCACTTTCCTGAAGCTGGACTACCAGGTGGTGGTGTTGATCCACAATGAGGGCGGCCTGCCGAAGCTGGCGAACCCCACGCAGTATGAGGTGGTGGAACAGGGGGAATTCTCGGCCTCCCATTTGGTCTCCTTGCAGGGCGTGCCGGAGGTGAACGATCCCTGGTTGACCTGCCCGATCGAGACCTTGTGGCTCCCTGACTATCTGTCCTGCCGGTTCGCCACCGGGGTCATCAAGGCGGGTGTTGGATTGGGTCAACTGGCCTGGCTGGCCGGGTCCGGTTTATCCCAGATGCCCGGCTGGCATTACCGATGGGTCGCGTGGAAGATCTGGATGAGGGAACAGGCGGTCCAAGCCCTCATGGGGGACCTCCAGGCCCGGCGGCGCCTGGCTGAGGAAATCACCATCGACTTGATCGCGCTCAAGGACGTGGGGGTGGAAAGCCTCCAAGGGATCGTCATGACGGTGGACAGCACCCTCGCCGCCATGGACCGGAGCCTCTTCACCTTGGCGACCGATGTTTTGGACGGGAATTACCGCAAGGTGGCCGGCGACGTGACCGAGGTGGCCGGCGAGAACGTGGACATGGTCTTCGACGCGTTGGTTGCCGCCCGGACCCTGCGGGCGACCTCGCTCGCGGCCGACGGGGTCGAGGGAGTAGCGACAACGGCGTTGCGGGAATCGCTCCAGCGACAGACCGATGAACTCGCGGGAAAGGTCTCGGAGAACGCGATCCGGCGCGGTCCCGAATACTTGCCCACGAGCGGCATCCTCAAAGCGGGCATGGATGTCACCGATCTCCCGGCCGTCTGGCGGGACGCTTACGGCGCCCGTGCGGAGGACATCAAGAACCTCCTGAAGATTGCCAAGGATGAGGGCGTGATCATCGCCTTCCGCTCGCGCGCACCCAATGCAGCACGGCTGTTTCACGAAGGGCTGGCGTGGTTGAAACCCGGCGGCGTCAGCATCAAGACTGTCAGCGACATTGACCGCAGGTTCCTCGGCTATCTCGATGACTGGGATGCCAAATGTTACCTGGTCGAGCCACCCATACCTTGGAAGCCCAAGGGGCCGGAGCGCGATGCCCTGGTGGATGCTTACTTGGACCGGTTTGGTCAGTTGACGGGGACCAGCGAGGCCTCGCAGGACCTGCGGAAGGCCGTGCAGGAACGGCTGGAAACCCGGCTGGATGAGTGGCCCAAGCAGCTCGAGAAGTTCAGCGACTACGTGGACAATGGCATCGACGTGAACTTTCACGGCGAGAAGAATGGACTTCCCGAGCATCTGATACCCAACAACCGGTCGAAGCAACGAGCCCTGATCACGCCGGAGGAACTTCCCGCGAAAGACGGCGTGCCGCGCCGGCAGGTGTTCCGGCTGCAAATGGAGGGTCCGCCGCCCCACGGTACGGGAGTCTTCAAAGACATCACCGGGGACATTGATCTGTTGGGCATCTTCGGCCTCGACGGGAAGCCGCTGAAGGACCTCGCCAAACGGGTGCGACTTTACGAGCAGTTGCAGCGCCTGATCGGCATCCAACACGGTGAGTCCTTCACCTTTTCGGGCGGTGAGAAGCTGCGGGAAGAGTTCGTGCGCTGCTGCATCGAGGGCGTGGAAGGGGCGGAAACGCTGCTGGCCGCCATGCCCGACGAGCGGGTGCGTGCCACCTATTTCCGCGACAAGCAGTCCATCTTTTCGGAGGGGCCCAACGGCGAAATCGGTCCCATTGTGCAGGAAGATTTCGCGTTCCTGCCGGGGACCTTGACCGAGCTGGCGAGCGAGCTGCGCCCCCCGGGCGGACTGCAACTGCCGCCCTTGACCAGCGCCCTCGATGGGGCGGGCGCGCCCTTCACGCCGGCCCGGATTCAGGAACTCGTCAGTGACTTGGGAAACGCCTCCCGCGCGGGCCGTTTTTTCCGCACCAACAGCGTTCCTGGCCGGCCCGACGGCGCCGGCGGAGCCCAGGAGTACGCGGGACCGGGCGCTCCGGAGTCGGGCGAGGTCGGAAGCAATGCCGGCGTACGAAGCGTTCTACGTCTGGGGAGGTCCGCCCGGACGGGCGTGGCCCGTGCCGATGAATCCGAAAACACCGCCGCCCTGAACGCCGCGTTGGCCGGCCTGATGGCGGAGGGCTACCGAACCGAGCCGCCCACACCACCGCCCGGGGTGGCCGGAGGCCGGTGGCGGCCCACGCCGTCCGACCGGCTCCGGCAGGGCGACGAGGTGCGCCTGGCGCCGCTGACTTACCTGACCGACGACCTGCCGGCGGGGACCTCCGTGCTCCCTACCTTGACCCTGCGGGAACTGGGCATGAACTCCGACAGTTCCTTCTTCGCCGTGGGCGACACGGTGGTCCTGGACCCCGGCGGGCCGAATGAGGAGATCGCCACGCTGGTGAGCGTGCATCCGCTCACGCTGTCCCGGCCGCTGACCTCACCGAAGCAGATCGGCGACATGGTCCTGTTCCTGGGGGGCGTGGCGGATGACCGCTCACTTCCCGGTGCCCTGCCTGCGCAGGAAAACCTCCTGGTGTGGCTGCGAGCCGACGCCGGAGTGCAACTCGACGGGACGAGCGTGGTCTCGTGGACCGACCAGTCGCGCAACGGCTTCGTCTTCACCGCACCCAGCGAAGCGCGCCGGCCCGCCTGGATGACCAACGTCGTGCATGGGCTGCCGGCGCTTCAATTCTCGTCGTCGCAGTTGGTGGGCAACCTCGGCCGCACCCTTACCAACGCCACCCTCTTCACGCTCTGCCGGTTCACCGGTGGAGCCGGCTCGGCCGTCGTGTACGCGTTCGGCACGCCGAATTTTTCCGGCCTGATGATGTCGTTGGGCCGCCGCGACGGCCACGGTGCCGATCATTACGACGGCGCGGTGAACCGGGTGGCCAACAACGTCATTCCCGGTTCGGACTTCCGGGTTTTTTCCCAGGTGCATGGTGAAGGGAGCCCCGACCGGCATCACCTGTCGGTCAACCTGCAATCGGTGCTGGAGACCCGGACCACGACCGGACGCGCCTATGCCGCCATTGCCACCAATGTGGTGATTGGCAAGTGGATCACCGGTACCTCCTACCTCGTCGGTGATCTTCTGGAATGGATCGTCTATGACCGCGTGCTGAGCGTCGGGGAGCGGCTCGAGGTCGAGGAATACCTGCGTCAACGCGCCGGGCTGAGTCCATTCGTGCCCGACGGCAGTCTCGATCTGGCGGGCTCCCAGATCGAAGACTTCGACCTCTCCTCCGGAGAAACTGCCTCCTGGACGCTGGATCGGGCCGATCGTCAGTTGACGCAGGCAGCGTCAGCCTCAGGCAATCCCTCCGTCGCATTGTCCGACTTCGCCGTGTCCGACCAAGTCATCCGCACCCGGCTGCGTTCGGATGACGGCCCAGGCGCTCTCGGATTGGTCTTTGGCTATCGGGATCGCGGACTGTTCCACCTGTTCGACTGGCGGCAGACGACCAGCCATCACGTGGACTGGGGCACTGCTTACGCCGGAATGCGGATGCGCAGCTTCCACCTGCCGGAAGGCCAGGAACCGACCGGGGCCGATTTTTGGTCGGGTCTGGATACCACCCGCGTGACCACCTGGCGGACCAATGACGTGTCCTGGGCTCCCGGTCGCGAATATGACGTCGTGCTCCGCCTCGGTGCGGACCAGACGGTCCTGGAGGTCTATCTCGGCGCCCGGAATCTGGTGACGTGGATCATTCCGGAGTTGAAGGGGGCTTCGGGGCAGTTCGGCCACTACGCCCACGCGTTGCCCAACGCGCGGTTTGGTCCGGTGGTATTGCCGGGAGGCGCGCCCTGGATCACCGGGTTCGAGCCGGACCACCAAGGCTTTTGGACGCTCCGCTGGATGAACGGCGTGCCACCGTTTGTCGTCGAGGCCACCACCGACCTGGCCAGCGGCGCCTGGCATCCGGTGGCTCCGGCGACGCTCAATTACTCCCGCACCCTGCCGGTGTCGGATGAATCCCTGCTGTTCCGCGTCCGCAGTGCCGGAGTGGTCGCAGAGGGGGAGGATCGCGGACGGGCTCCGACTTTCGGCAACAGCGGCGATCCCTGGTGGATCCGAAGCGCCGGGCCCACGCGCATCGAAGCAGAGAATTTCGACGAGGGCGGCGAAGGCCTGGGGTACCACGACACGACGCCGGCCAACCATGGAGGCGCCTATCGCGCGGAAGCCGTGGATGTCGGGGCGACCGGAGACATCGGCGGCGGCCACGCCGTGGGGTGGATCGAAGCGGGCGAATGGCTCGAATTCTCGATCCACGTCGAGGAGGCCGGCGCCTACCGGCTGCGGGCGCGCACCGCGCGCGGTCAATCCCGGAACCGCACAGTCCGCTTCCTGTTCGATGGCGTGGACCAGACGGGCGATTTGGTGGTTCCCGCGACCGGCAACTGGAACACTTACGTCACCGTGGAGTCCGAACTGTTTGAACTCGCCGCCGGCGCGCAGGTCCTGCGTGCGGACATGGCCGACGGAGGCTTCGACCTGAACTGGATCGAGATCCTCCCCGCGGGGCCGGTCGTGCAAACCACGTTCGGCAACGACGGCCATCCGTGGCCCATCAATTCCACCACCGTCACGCGCATCGAGGCGGAGAACTTCGATGAAGGTGGCGAAGGCGTCGCTTACCACGACACGACCCTGCAAAACAACGGGGGCGTTTACCGCGCGGAAGCCGTCGATCTCGGCGCGACGGGAGACGAGGGGGGCGGCCACGCCGTGGGATGGATCGAAGCGGGCGAATGGCTCGAATACACGATCCAGGTTGAAACGGCCGGCGCCTATCGGCTGCGCGCGCGCACCGCGCGCGGTCAATCCCGGAACCGCACAGTCCGCTTCCTGTTCGATGGTGTGGACCAGACGGGCGATTTGATGGTTCCGGCGACTGGCAACTGGAGCACCTACGTCACCGTGGAATCCGGACCGTTTGAACTCACCGCCGGGACGCAGGTCCTGCGTGCGGACATGGCCAACGGAGGCTTCGACCTGAACTGGATCGAGATCCTCCCCGCGGAGCTGACCGTGCAACCCACGTGGGGAAATGAAAGCGAACCGTGATCACCCGACCGGTGGGACTTGCACCCACGAGGACTCCAGCTTCACTGGCGCACCCCTAAGAACGGAGAGACTCCAGTCATGAACGAGAATGAGCTGTTGGCGCGCATCACATTTAATCCGCGCATATTTGAGGGAAAGGCTATCATTCGCGGGCGGCGGGTAGCCGTCGAACACATCCTAGGCCTGTTGGCCGCAGGCCGCTCGTATGAGAGCATTCTCAGCGATTTCCCCTGGATGGAGCGTGAGGGTATTCAAGCCTGCCTGCTTTATGCGACGCGCATGGTTGGCCACGAACGCTTGGAACCGGTGTTGGCGGAAATGCCGACATGAAGCCTTTTGGGCGCGCCTGGGTTACTGTATGTCCTGTGCAATCAGTGTCGCGAGATGAACTGGTCTCAGACCGGGGTTTCACGGGTCGGAGGATCGGCCTGGGCATTACGGCCGCTGTGCTGGCGAGCTTGCTGATCGGGCTCCTTTGGGTACGCGGACGCCGCCCCGCTCAACCCGTCTATCAAGGCCGCTCCCTCAGCGAGTGGCTGGCGAGAATCGAGTTACGACTTGAGCCGGAGTTGTGTGTTCCCGTGCTGCGACAGGCGTTGGGTTCAGGATCCCCGGAGCTGCGGCGTGCTGCGGCATTCGCGCTCGGAGAATTCGGTTCCACCGCCAGTTCGGCCCTGCCAGACCTCGAACGGCTGCAGACGGGCCGGGACCGTTACCTGGCGAGTTCGGCGAGCAATGCGGTTCAAGCCATCTTGGCGTCTCAAGATTCCCGTAAAGATCGAACGGTGCCGGATCCGTGATTTCGGAGAATCCGGCCGGACTCCGCGCGATAAAGAGCCTCCAGACGTTTTCGCACCTGTTCGACAGCGCTTTCCGGCATCGGCAGAAGGATATTCGCTGGCTGGTTCCCGACGGCAGATGCCCAGCCGGTTTGCCGCTTCAACGATAGATCTCACGACGGTGGCCAACAACGTGAAGCGAAAGGATGTTCTGTCCCAAATCGAAGGAATAAATCACGCGGTAGTCGCCCACCCGAAGCCGAAATTCCGGCCTGCCCTGCAGACGCTCGTGGGGAAAGGCCTCGAGCCGGCGCCCCAGTTCACGAACCCTGCCCATGACTTGCGTCCGGATCACAGGGGACAGCCGGTTCAAATCCTGTTCGAAATCCTTCGCCCAAATCTCCGTGGCCTGACCAGGCATGGGTCACCGATCAGGGCCGAACAGTCCGGCATTCGCCGTTGGCCAGTTGCGCCTGGGCCCGTTCCAGCCTCTCGATAAACTCCGGCCGGAGTTCCAACTGGTTCTCGAGAAAACTGTCGAGCCATTCCGCCACTTCCCGCACTTCGGCAGGCGATAGTTTCGTGATGGCAGCTTCAACTTCCTGCACCGTATTCACGGGCTCTTTCGTAGCGTGTAAGCGGAGCTTTGCCAACCGTCGGTTCACGAAGATCCGGTGTGCTTGGCGGTCAGGTGAGCGACCAGGAGCCGCGCATCGGTTGGTGGAGGTAGGCGTTGGCGGCCGCATCGC
>CAYYSX010000188.1:0-11808 GCA_964474315.1 uncultured Verrucomicrobiota bacterium
GCACTTGGAACCCCGAAGTGAGGCCGGGGGGAAACGGTGTCGGACCCGCAGCCTCAATCTCCACCACGTCGCCCCGTTCGCATTCAACGCTCGTTGTCATGAACGGAATATCAGGCACGGGTGGGACAAGCGTAGGGGCAGGGCGGCGTATTTCCTTGGGCTGAAGGATCGGGGTTGAGCCCTGCTTCAGCAGTCGTTTGGAACTTGGAGTTTGGGTTTTGGAGCTTGGCGCCTGCCCCCTTCGAGGATCGGGCGTTTTTATCCAGCGTGGTCCTTTGACCGAACCAACCCCAGGCTGGACGACGGAATGCCAGTCGCGTTTGCTGCGCGGTCCGCGACCACCGGTGGTTCCGGATGCCAACATGTATTTCAACGGGCGCCTGTTTCTCAAAGCTCTCCGCCTCTTGCTCGTGGAACAGCCGTTCACCTTCCGGCGGTGGGCGTATGGGCTGTTCTTCTCCGGGTTGTTCCTGGTGTTCCTCGGTTTGGTTGCGGTGGGACGGCTGCTGGATCGCCTCCTGTTTCCCGGTTTCTGCCACCAGCCGGTGCGGACACCGGTGTTCATCATCGCTCCTCCCCGTTCGGGGACGACGCTGACTCAGAAATTGCTGAGCCTCGACGAGAAACGGTTCGTCCACTTGAAGATGTATCAGACGATTTTCCCGACGGTATGCGCCCAACGCCTGATCGACCTGCTGACAGGGGTGGATCGGAGACTGGGACGGCCGGGGGAACGGCTGCTGGGGTGGTGCGAGAAACGGTGGTTTGGCGGCTGGGATGATCGGCACAAGATGCGGCTGAACCAGCCGGAGGAGGATGACGCCCTGTTTCTGTATGCGTTCGCATCCGAGGCCGTGTACATGCTGTTTCCCTTCATCCGTCCGCTTTGGGAGGCGGGATTTCCCGATGCGTTGCCGCCCGAGTCGCGGCGGCGGCTGATGGCCTATTACCGGAGCTGCTTGCAGCGTCATCTTTACGCCAATGGCCCGCAAAAGACGCTGTTATCCAAGGCCACCCAGTCGTGTGGCACGTTGGATTCGCTGAACGAAGCGTTTCCGGACGCGCGCTTCATCACCATTATCCGGCATCCGTACCGCTCGCTTCCCTCCCACGTGAGTCTTTTCGTCCCGGTTTGGCAGGCGCATTCACCGGAGATCACGAAGGATGGACCGGTGGCCCGCGACTACGCGCAGTTAGGGATGGAGTGGTACCGGCACTTGTTCGACTTCCGCACTCGGGTGGCGCCGGAGCGGTACTATTGCATCGACTACCGCGACCTGGTGCGGAACCCGCGGGAAACCATCGAACGGCTCTATGCCCATTTCGGCTGGGACGTGTCGCCCGAATTTCGCGACCGTCTGACAACTGCCACCGAACGACAACGCGAGTTCAAAAGCAAACACGAGTACACGCTGGAGGAATTCGGGCTCAGTCGGGAACAGGTCCAGGCCGAACTGGGCGACATTCTCGATTTCTACGGCTTGGAACGCTGACCGGAATGGAGGCCTCCGGCCTAATGGAATGACTTCTTGCCCCCCTCCCCGTTCCCGAATGAATCACCGGAAGAACAACCACCAGACCACCACCAGCACCGGCAACATGAACGGCAAGGTGAACCGAAACACGTACCCCAGGAACGTCGGCGTGGAGCAACCCTGGTGTTCGGCGATCGCCTTGACCATGAAGTTGGGACCGTTGCCGATGTAGGTGTTGGCTCCGAAGAAGACGGATCCCATGGAAATCGCCATCAGCAGGCGGGCGAGCGCCGGATCAGCAAGCAAGGCAGCGATTTTGGGGTGGTTTGCGGACAACTCGGGAAGAGTCTGGGCGCCGTGAGCGAGCGCTTCCGGAGTGACGAAAGCCCCAATCTCCGCGCTCAGGAAGCTAAGGTAAGTGGGGGCGTTGTCGAGAATGCTGCTGAGTGTGCCGCTACCCCAGAAATACATCGTCGGAGTGGGTGTACCGAGGCGGGCGGCATTGGCCTGCAGCCAGTCGAGGGCCGGCATCATGGTGGCAAAGATTCCCGCAAAGAGGATGGCGACCTCCTGGATCGGATGAAAATTGAATTGATTCGCCTCATGGATCGGCCGCTGGGTCGTAAAATAGGAACCGGCGGCGGCTCCGATCATCAAAGCTTCCCGAAGGAAGGGCGGATGACTGAGGAACACAGCCCCCAGGATGACGCCCAGAAAGACCAGGTTCAGACCGCCCCGAAAGGTCCATTGGTCCGCTTCCCGCGCCCGCGCCTGTACGGTTGAGGCGACTTTGCGGAAATTGAGGGAGTCCACCACCAGGAAGATCAGCAGCAGAAGTCCCAGCGCCACCGCCCACATGGGCCAGCCATGCTCGGCGACCCACCAGAAGGGAATGCCCTGAAGATACCCGAGGAACAAGGGCGGATCCCCAATGGGGGTGAGTGCTCCCCCGACGTTCGACACCGTGAAGATGAAGAAGACGATGTGGTGGGCGGTGATGCGGAATTTGTTCATCCGGATCCACGGACGAATCAGCAACATGGAGGCACCGGTGGTGCCGAACAGGTTGGCCAGGACCGCCCCAATCCCCAGAAAGAGGGTATTCTCCAGCGGAGTCGCCCCACCCTTGACGCTGATATGGATGCCGCCGCTGACGACATAGAGTGATCCCACCAGGCAGATGAAGCTAAAGTATTCCTGAGCCGTATGCCCCACCCGAACGCCGGCCCTAAGTCCGAAGACATAGTATAGGAGGGTAAAGGCCCCGAGGCCGAGGGCGACCTTGGGATAATTCCGCGACCACCAAGGGCCGGCGAAGAGCGGCGCCAACGCGATGGTGGCCAGCAGGAGACCAAACGGGATGATCATCCAGGGGTTGGGCGAAGCGACAGCAGCCAGCATGACGTGGCAAACGCTGACGGTTGGTCCAACCACCCCGCAAGGAACGAATGGAGAGCCAGAGCGTCACCAGGAACGAGAACGCCAGGAAGCGAACGGGTGCCGGTCACCCACCCCTTCCTGGCGTCAGAGTCTCCGGCTCAAGACTGTGCCGGCGATGCGACCGTTTATGCCGCGGCGGCCAGCAGATCCTCGCTGCGGGCGTGGACCAGTTGCTGTTTCTGCACCCGTTGCCGTGCTCGGGCCGCCAGCTCCTCGAAGAGCGTTGGAAACACCAGCAGGGGATAAGGCTCGAGCCAAGCCAACCCCGCCGCCTCGTTGGCGGCGCGCCGCAGCGGAGCGGTCAGGGAAGTATTGACGACCGGCCGAAGAGCCTCCCGGAGGAGCCGGTTCTTGAGGCGTTCCAGTTCGTTTTCGTCGATCTTGGGCACGGGCACCGGGGATTCCGGCACCCAGGCCAATGGCCAGGAATCATTCCAGGCGGTCGGGCTGTAGTTCGTCGCTTTCATCGTAAAATAGTCAAAATTTTGGATTCAGTTGTGTTTCGGTTGGGCAGCCCGGAGGTGTCTCTATTGGAAAAACAAAAAACCCACGACTGCCGGGCAATCGTGGGTTCCAGAAAACGTTCGTTGGTCGTTCGTTCAATCCTTCGGTTCCCACCCGCCCCGCTTCCCAGCCATAAGCCAGGAACAATGCGTCACGTCGCGCTTCATAAAGCGCTGGCGGACTACATTCGTCACGATGGATGAGAATTGATTCATCGCTGCCAGCCGCTCTTATCCATGAATCACCCCCGGGAGTCAACTGGAACTTCCGGAAGGCGAACCGATGAATCACCCGCCGGACCCACCACCACGGGTCGCTTCCAGATCGGAACCACCCGCTTCATCTCGTCGATCAGCCATTGGACGGCGGCAAACGCTCCGTCCCGGTGCGGGGCGACCACCTCGACCCACAGGCTGGTTTCGCCGACCGGCACGCGCCCGACGCGGTGGTACAGCCGCACGGAAGCGGTCGCCGGCCAGCGCCGTTCCAGTTCGTCGAACAGGAGCCCGAACTGGTGCCCGGCCATCGGACCAAAGACCTCATAGTCCAGGGCGGCAATGGGTACCCCCTCCTCCAACCCCCGAACCACTCCGCTGAAGCAGACCACGGCGCCCTGGCCCACTGAGAGACGCCGCTGCCCACCGAGAGCCGCGTCGTCCAGCGGATCGGAAGTCAGCACGAGCACCCGGTTCACGACTGGAGTTCAGTTTCGCGCCCGCCAAAGCGAGAGAGAGGTGAAAACGGCGACGGCAACGCCATAACCGGTGAGGCCGAGACCAACGGCAAAGGGAATCAGTTGCCAGCGCGAAAACCACAGCAGGCTAGCGCCCAACGCGCTAAAGAGAACCGCTTCTCCAAGGAAACAGAACAACGGGAGACCACGCGGACATTCGGCCAACCGGTCGGCGATCCACATACGGTAGGTCACCTCGCCGAGCGACCGCATGATCCAGGCGGACTGCAAGTTCCGGGCCGCCACCAGCATGCTCGTCACGGTCAGGGAGATGGCCAACAACGGCCAGGCGGCGAAGACAAAGGCGAGCAGGACGTTGACGGGGATGCCAAACCGCCAGCCCAGGCGGCGGGCGACGGGATTGCCCTCCAGTAGAAGACGGGGCGTGGCAATGTAGGTGGACACCAGGTCACAGCCCCGCGCAAACAAGACCAGGGCCAGAAGCAACCACCAGTCCGGTGACCCCACGGCGACAAAATCATCGATGGTTTGCATCGTCCGGAAAAACAGTCCCACGGGGCCACCGGTCGGTCACTTCTTCCCGTAGATTTTTTCCGTTGACTCCAACTGC
Source organism: uncultured Verrucomicrobiota bacterium (assembly GCA_964474315.1). Taxonomy (GTDB): domain Bacteria; phylum Verrucomicrobiota; class Verrucomicrobiia; order Limisphaerales; family UBA9464; genus UBA9464. Next base: position 4,724 of record CAYYSX010000188.1, read on the forward strand.
GGCTCGGTGGTCCGCCACCGTGTGCCATCCGTCCCCAGGCTCCGGTAAAAGCAACTTCGATAGCCTTCGTGACACGCCGGTCCGGTTTGCTCGACCCGGATCAGCAGCGTGTCGCCGTCGCAGTCGAAGGCGATGTCCTTGACGATCTGCACATGGCCACTGGACTCACCTTTCATCCAGAACTTCTGGCGTGACCGGCTCCAGAACCAGGTCTGTCCGCTGGCGATGGTCTTTTCCAGCGACGCCCGGTTCATCCAAGCCAGCATCAGAACACGGCCATCGCGGTGTTCCTGGACAATGACCGGGATCAATCCGTCCGCATTCCATTTGAGGTTGTCGGCGATGCTGGTCGTATTCATGGGTACAGCAGGGGTGTTCAACGGGAAGAAAAGAAACCAAGGGTCACGGCCCTGAGCAAGTGGCGGCTCCTCCACCGGAGCAGGGACAACCGGAAGAATGAATCAGTGCGGGCATCAGATCTCAGACCTGCCGGACGGGAATTCCCCGGCGACCCAGGTACTCCTTGACCTGGGCCACGGTGAAATCACCAAAGTGAAAGAGGCTGGCGGCCAGAACGGCATCCGCCCGGCCCTCCAGAAGGACATCCGCCATATGATCGAGGGTTCCGGCGCCCCCGCTGGCCACCACGGGGACCCCGACGCCTTCGCTAATACGACGGGTAATTTCCAGGTCGAAGCCCTGACGAGTGCCGTCCGCGTCAATGGAGTTGATGACTAATTCACCGGCGCCCAAATCCACTGCCTGACGTGCCCAAGCCTCCGCCTTCCGGCCGGTTGCTTCGCGTCCTCCTCGCGCAAACACCTCCCAGTGGCCGGGCGACACGCGCTTGACGTCCAGCGAAACCACGATGCACTGGCTCCCGAACTTCTCCGCCCCGGCGCGAATCAGCTCCGGATGGGCCAGGGCGGCGGAATTGATGCTCACCTTGTCGGCTCCCGCCCGCAACATCGTCCCCATGTCCTCCAAGGTGCGAATGCCTCCCCCAACGGTCAAAGGCATGAAACAGCGGTCGGCGGTGCGTTCGATCACTTCCACCATGGAAGTCCGGCCGTGCGCGCTGGCGGTGATGTCAAAGAAGACCATCTCATCCGCGCCCTGATCATTGTAACGAACCGCCAGCTCCACCGGATCGCCTACGTTGCGCAGCCCTCCGGCCTCGGCTCGGCCAAACTGGACGCCACGGGTGACGTGTCCATCATGGACGTCGAGGCAGGGAATGACGCGGCGAGCGAGCATCTTAGAGCGGGAGTGAAACGAGTGCGGTCATGAAAAAGCCCGCCGGATGCGGCGGGCGGCCCCGAGTCTGGGCGGCGGTTCAAGCCGGCCCAAATTTGCCTCCGTGGTTCTTAATGGCCTGGTCGGTATAGAGCAGGGTGTTAAGCGAATTGACCGGATCCTTGGCGGTGAATCGGTAGCCCAGCTTGCCGACCGCCTCGAGAATTTCCGGCTTGGTCAACGGCTTGCTCTTGGTCGCCGTCAGAACCGCTTCTTTCAATGACATGGTATTCTGAGCTCGCGCCCGGCCGCCACCGGCGGCCGCATAAGCGACGCCCAATGCCGCATTGATGCTGGCCAACTCCGCCTCAAGTACCGCCTTCCGCTTGGACAACGAATCGCGGAGCGCGGTGAATTGTTTGAGTGGGTCTCGTTTCATTGCGAAGCAACTCTATAGGTCCCAGATGATTCACGACAAGTCATCTTTCCTTGTATGTTGTCCCCCTCAAACAGGGGATGAATCAAAATGGATTGATCCCCCATGCTGAGTACCGCTTGGTCCTCCCCTTCCCTTCCGTCGTGCTCAGTCGCGCGGGCTCCCCCAAGGCTCGGCCTATGTTACGGTGCGCTTCCGACGTTGACCGTTCACCTCCGGTCATCTTGAGTAGTCAGGTATGAAGCAGATTGTTTCCGCGGCCGCCGCCGGTGCGCTGCTGTTGGCCCTCCTGGCGGCCGGTTGCGCCTCCGGAGTGCAGAATCCCTCGGGCGTGCCGGTGACGGTCATGCGACCGGATGAGCAGGGATTTGTGGCCGGAACCGGCATCGAATCCCAGGATCTCGTGACGGTGACGGACCGGATGGCCCGCAGCCTATTAAGTACTCCCGAGATCAACAATTTCAGCCCCGGCACGCCGCGCATCGTCATTCTTCCGGTCGAGAACGCGACCCGTTTCCCTATCAACAAAGATCTGTTCACCGCGCGCATTCAGGCGCTCCTCAACAGCCGGGCCCAGGGTAAAATGCGCTTCCTGGCCCGCGACCGAATGACGGCGCTGGAGCAGGAACGGCAGCTCAAACAGGAGGGCAAAGTGACCGCCAACTCGGATCCCAATCTGCAGGAATTCAAGGGCGCCGACTTCTTCCTAACAGGTAAGCTGATGGGACTAACAACCCAGGCCAGAGCGGGGGTCAGCGATTATATCCTCTATACCTTCCAACTGATTGATCCTCGTACGAGCGATATCCTCTGGGAGGATTCGGCCGAGGTGAAAAAGCAATCGGTCGAAGACGCTGCCTACCGGTGAGACCGCCCCTGCTGCATTGGGTTGCGGGCGTGTTGCTGGCGCTCGGCGTGGTGGGCTGCGCCTCGGTCACCCCGGAGGAGCAGGCCCGGCGCAACCGGGTGCTCACCGAAGTCCAGTCGGCCGCGATCGCCCTGCGCGCCGGAAACTATGAGGCCGCCAAGACGGGATTCGATGAGGCATTGCTCCGGATGGGCGGAAGCACGGCCGGCGACACCACCGCGCGGGAGTCCCGGGGTTTCTTCAACAAGGAATCGGTCAAGAATTTTCGGGGCGAACCCTATGAGAGGGTGATGGCTTATTATTATCGTGGAATCCTCTACTGGATGGATGGGCAGCCCGACAACGCCCGCGCCGCCTTCCGCAGCGCCGCCGTGCAGGACCAGAGCCCGGAACTTGGAATCCTTCAGTCCGACTGGGTGTTGCTCGATTATTTGGATGGCCTGGCCACGACCAAGCTCGGCGGCGACGGCTCCGATGCTTACCGGCGCGCCGTGGCCGAGGCACGGCAGAGTCAGCCGCCTCCTTACGATCCCCAGGCCAATGTGCTGATTTTTCTGGAGATGGGTCAGGGGCCGACCAAGTACCGGGCGGGAGAATATGGCGAGCAACTGCGCTTCCGGCCGGGCAGCGCCTCTGGCCCGGTGGCGCTGATCAACATGGGAGACCAGCAAATCCGGGTCGGACCTTTCGACGATTTGACCTATCAGGCCACCACCCGGGATGGACGAGTGATGGATCATGTCTTGGAAGGTAAGGCGATGTTCAAAAGCACCACTGACGTCCTGGGCACCGGGGCCATCCTCGCCGGCACCGGGGTGGCGATCGCCGGGGATTCCGGCACCACCACCGGTATTGGGCTGGGCTTGGTGGCCGCCGGACTCATCAGCAAGATCGTCAGCGCGGCAACGACCCCGGAGGCGGACATCCGGCAGTGGAGCAACCTTCCCAATCTATTGAGCTTCGTCGCCATTCGGCTGCCGCCGGGAACGCACAGCCTCACCGTCGAATTTCAAGACGTCTCCGGCCAGACCCGGGTGACCCGGCCGGCACAGTTTGAGGTTGTGGAAGGACGCGACACGGTTCTTTTTTTGAGCGACCGAAACACTTGATCTCATGAAACTGATCCCCACCTCCCTGCTGGCGGTGGCGGCCCTGTTGGCCGCACCGGGCTGCTCCAAGCACACCGGGCCTTATCTTCCGGCGCCCGCAGGCCTCTCTCCAGAACAGACGGACGCGCGGTTTCTCCTGATGGATCCGGGAGCCCAGCGGTCCGTCACGACCACGGGTTTGACCGAAACCCGGCTTCCCGATGGTCGTCTCCAGGTGGCCGCCCAGTTGGTCAACCGCGAAAACCGGCGCATCCAGATCCAGGTCCAGTGCGTTTTCAAAGATGCCCAGGGAATCTCGACCGGCGACGAAACCCCCTGGGAGAATGTCATCCTGACCGAAAATGCGATTGAGACCGTCCAATTCACGTCATTGAACAACCAAGCCGTCACCTATACGATTCGCGTTCGCCAGGCACGTTAACCACACCATCCCTCCTTTCCTATGAAACTTCGAAACGCCCTCTTGCCCGCCTTGGCCGCCCTGCTGGTGGCCGGATGCCAGTCCAAAACTCCTCCCCGGGACATCGTGATCAACCTCACCAGCGCACTGCCGGTGAGTTATTCCGGGATGGTCCGGGCGGATGGCTTGGAACAGCCCGTGAGCGGGATGACGCCGGCGGAGCTGCATTTCAAGGCCCACCGGGTGGACTGCCAGATCGAACAAGGGGATGAAAACGGTACGCTCACCATCGAGGTTCGGGCAACCGATCTGCCTGAGCAGTTGGAAATGGTGACGGCCAGCACCGGCCCCAACACCCCTGCCCGGGGTGCGGTGTCCTTTCGTTGAACACCGGGACCTCCGCTCGGTTCGCGTTTCCTGACGGTCGTGGGAATTCCCGCCCGTCCTGGCATGAAGATCCTCGGCATCATCCCGGCCCGGTTCGCCTCCAGTCGTTTTCCAGGCAAACCCCTGCATCCCATCGCCGGCCAACCCCTGATTCAACGGGTCGTCGAACGCTGTCGCCAGGCCCAAAGCCTGTCCGACGTGGTAGTGGCCACCGATGACCAGCGGATCGCCGACGTCGCCGGAAAGTTCGCCCCGGTGGAGTTCACCCGCGGCGATCACCCCAGCGGTACCGACCGCATCGCCGAAGTAGCCGCCCGGTGTTCGTGTGATGCGGTCGTCAACATCCAGGGTGACGAACCGCTCATGGATCCCGCCGTCATCGACGCCGTGGCGGAGTTGCTGGCCGGTTTTCCGATGTCCACCGCCGCCACTCCGGTCCGCGACCCCGGTGAACTGGAGAACCCCAACGTGGTGAAGGTGGTGTGTTCCGCCGCAGGCCAGGCGCTCTACTTCTCGCGGCGCACCATTCCCTTCCTGCGTGATCGAGCGTCCGCTCCCGCCACCGATCAGCTTTCGGCGTTCCCCTTCCTCAAGCATTTGGGAATCTATGGTTACCGTCGCGAAACGCTTCTGGAGCTGGTCCAGTTTCCGGTGTCCCCGCTCGAGGCGGCGGAGCGTTTGGAACAGCTTCGCGCCTTGGAAAACGGTATCCCCATCGCCGTGGCCCGGGTCGCCCACGACAGCATTGGGGTCGATGTGCCCGCCGATGTGGCTCGGGTCGAAGCGTTGCTGGCCACCGGGACGAAGTGAGGTTCGCGGCTGGCCTCGGATACCGGAGGCCCCTTACGCTTTTCCCGGTTCCCGACCATGACGCCTCCCTCCGCCCAAAGAAGACATGCCGAATTAGTCGCCGAAATCCGGCACCACGACCACGCCTATTATGTCCTGGCCGCTCCGGAACTAAGCGATTTCGCCTATGACCAGCTTTATCAGGAACTACAGAAGCTGGAGGAGCAGTATCCCGATTTAGTCACCCCCGAATCTCCCACCCAACGGGTGGGCGGGGCGCCGACGGATGGATTCCGGCGCGTTCGGCATCAGCAACCCATGCTTTCGCTGGAGAAAGTGGAAGCGGCCACGCATCCGGATTCTGCGGAAGAACCCGACCGCGAGAAGCGCAACCGGAAGCAGGACCAGAACACGCTGTCCCGGCTCCTGGAATTCGACCGGGGAGTTCGCACTCGGCTGAAACGGGACCAGGTGGCCTATGTCATGGAGCCCAAGGTGGACGGGGTTTCGATCAGCGTTCACTACCGTCACGGCCGGCTGGCCTTGGGGGCGACGCGGGGCGACGGTACGCAAGGCGATGATATTACTACCAACCTCCGGACAGTCCGGGCGATCCCGCTTGAGCTGACTCTCCCGAATCCTCCCGCGCTGTTGGAAGTCCGGGGAGAGGCTTATATGCCCACACAGGACTTTGAGGCCTTGAACGCGCGCATGGTCGCCGCCGGAGAGAAGCCCTTTCCCAACGCCCGCAACGCCACCGCCGGCGCCTTGAAACAGTTGGACCCACGCCTCGTGGCTCAGCGCCCCATCAGTGCCGTGTTCTATGCCGTGGGCGCCTGCGAGGGTATCGAGTTCGCCAGCCATGGGGAGATGTTGACGGAATTGAAACGGTTCGGACTTCCCATCCAGCGCCGGTGGTGGAAATGCGCGGGCATGGAGCAAGCGCTCGAGATCTATGCCCGGGAAGTGGTCGCCCACTATGATGAGGAACACGACCTGCGCCGGCAGCTTCCTTATGAAATCGACGGCGTGGTGATCAAGGTGGACCTCATGGCCGATTGTGCGCTCATTCCGGCCAAAACTCGTTCTCCCGGTTACGCCATCGTCCACAAGCCCGTCCCCTGGATCACCCCAGCCGAAACCGTGCTCCGCAACATCACCATCCAGGTGGGGCGCACCGGTGTGCTGACCCCGGTGGCGGAACTCGAGCCGGTGTTCGTCCAAGGATCCACCGTCGCCCGCGCCACGTTGCATAATGAGGACGAAATTCGGCGCAAGGACATCCGCATTGGGGACACCGTGGTTGTCCGCAAAGCCGGCATGGTGATTCCGGAGGTGCTGGAAGTGGTGCGGAGCAAGCGGCCGACGGGGACAAAAGAGTTCGATCTGGTCGCGCACATCGGCGGAAAGTGTCCCGCCTGCGGGGGCCCCATCGCCCGGGAGAAAATGTCGGCGGGTGAAGCCGAAGAGGTGGCCTGGCGCTGCCAGAACGTCGCCGGCTGTCCCGCCCAGAAAACCCGGCGGATCGAGTACTTCGCCCAACGCAAGGCCCTCGACATCGAATCGCTCGGCGGCGTGGTGGCGGAGAAGCTGGTCGAGCGCCGCTTAGTGGATGAACCGCTGGACCTTTTTCAACTGACCCAGGAACAACTGGCCCAACTCAACCTGGGAACCGCTGAGGAACCCCGCGTGTTCGGCGAGAAGAACGCCGGGAAGGTGGTCGAGGCCGTGGCGCGTTCGAAAGAGGCGCCTCTCCATCGCTGGATCTTCGCGCTCGCCATCCCGGAAGTCGGCGAGCAGACCGCCTGGCAACTCGCCCAGGTCCACTCCTCCTTGCGGGACCTGGCTAAATCACCGGTG
>CAYYSX010000189.1:0-11802 GCA_964474315.1 uncultured Verrucomicrobiota bacterium
TGGATCGCCAGCACTTGGCCGATCTGTCGGAGCGCGAGGTGGTGTGGGTGACGCGGTGGAAAGAGGCAATGGTGTGTGAGGTGCTGGAGCACCGGACGGTACCCCCGGAAGGAACGATTCTGGCCGACGACTGGGTGGCCTTGAGCGACGGGCAGTGGGCGCGCCGCATCCGGGCGTGGGTGGAAGTGGACGGGCAGGAACGGGAGATGACGTTTCTGACCAACCAACTGGAATGGGCGGCCAGCACGGTGGTGGCGTTGTACCAGGCACGGTGGGAGATTGAGGTATTCTTCAAACAACTGAAGCAAACTCTCAAGTTGTGCGATTGGATCGGTTACAGTGCCCATGCGATCCGGTGGCAGGTGTGGATCGCCCTCTTGATCCATTTGCTCCTGCGCTCTCTGGCCTGGGTCCAGCGATGGGCGCATAGCTTCGTGCGGCTGTTTGCGTTAGTACGCTCACAATTAGGGCAGAAACTGGACTTGATGGAGATTCTTAGACGCTATGGGACAGCCGGAGGGAGCTACCGAAATTTGGCCCGGCCAGAACAGGGCTATTTTCCACAATTTACTTAATCCTGTGGGACAGCACCGCGCCCAAACTTATCTAATAATTAACAGATTTAATTCTTAAAGTCATTTTTGAGTGTCGCCGCGGAACTCCCTGAGTTTCCGCAAGGTTCCCTCTTGTAAACCACCCCCTATGGGACGGCTGTGATTCGGGATCGGCGAGCTGAGGGGCGCCTCTCGGTTTTTAGGAAGTGGCGAGGGACGGTCTGGAGGGACCGTGGTCCCCAGGCGACTCCACCTGCGCGGTCGGCTGGGGACAGCCGACTACAGTCTTTTCGTTTCGGTTTTCTGCTCTCCGTCCACTGTCCTCTCTCCCCGGCTCCACCACCTTGTCCAAAACGGAGAGGCGCCCCGGCGGGCCCGATTTCCATTTTGCCTCTTGCCCAGTGAGGGCCTTTTCCGGCAGGTAACCGCACACCATTTCCATCATGACCAAGAAGCTGAGCAAGAAGGCCCCGTCCGTTTCCACCGCCAACAATTATCCCAAGCTGCACAACGCCATGTGGCCCGGCTTGGTCGGCAAGGGTAGCCCCGGGGCCGAACCCTTCATCGACCTCGAGACGATGCTCGACTTGACCGCCAAGGCCGAGGTGAACGGTGTCCGCTTCGACGGCGTGGACCTGTTCCTCTACCAACCGCACGTCGATATCGATCTATCGGACGACGGCATCAAGGCGCTGGCCGATCAGATTCGCAAAAAGGGTTTCGTGGTGGGATCGGTGGTGGCGCCGGTGTGGTTCGATGCTTCGGCCATGGGCGACGAAACCAAGCGCGCCAACTGGGTTACCGCCGTCCGCAAGGCCTGTCGGATTGCGAAGCGGCTACGGGAATTGGGGATCCGTCCCTCCGGGGTGGTGCGGATCGACTCCGCGGCGCCGGTCACCGAGTGGGACAAAGATCCCAGGAACAACACCAAGCTGATCGCCAAGACGTTCAAGGAGGGGGGCAAAGTGGCGAAGGATCATGGCGAACGACTCGCGGCCGAGGGGGAGATCTGCTGGGGCGGGATGCATTCCTGGAAATACATGATCCAGACGCTGGAGGCGGTGGGGCTGCCGAAAGTGGTGGGCTTCCAGGCCGACATGGCCCATACGCTCCTGTACACGTTGGGCTACAATGCGCCGGAACACCGCATCGTCCCGGAGAAGTTCCACTGGGAACCGGAAGCCTTCCACAAGGCGATGAAGAAGATGACCGACGCGCTGCGGCCATGGACGTTCGATTTCCACGTCGCCCAAAACGACGCCACGGTGAAGGGCTCCGGTGAGCACGAAAAGACCGGCAAGCACTGTCCGGTCACCGATCCCAACGGAAAACTGAATGTCGGCCGTGACGCCGGTTACTGGCTGCGCGACGCCCAGGGCAAAGTGACGAAGAAGACCCGGCATATCTGCTGGGATGGCTGCATGTTCCCCAACGAGGTCATGATGAAGCAGGAGACCTGGAACCACATCCTGGCCGCCATGATTCAAGTGCGGGAAAATCATGGATGGCGGGAGTGACGGCCGCCGCGGCGTCCAGAACGGAAGAGGGGGCGAGCCCGGAGGTACCGCAGGTTTGCAACCTGCTGTTTCGCCGGCTTGCAGCCGGCGGGGGCGTGGCATTGCACCCACGGGTAGAACGACGTTGCCCCGGCTAACCCGCGGCGCCTCGCAGGTTGCAAACCTGCGGCACAGCAGATTGAAAATCTGCGGTACATCCGGGCAGTGCCGGCCGGATTCCAACGCCAGGGGGTGCCCGATAGTGGCGAGTGCATCCAGGGCTTCGGACTGCTATTACCGGTGGTCCATTAATGGTTGATGTTCCCTCCAAACCCATGATTTCGCTCCGCTCTCTGGTGGCCGGTGTTCCCGTAACCGGTACTGATACGCTCACCGTTCGCAGCCCGTTCGATGGTTCGGTTTCCGGAACCGTTACCCTCGCCTCCCAAGTGGATGCCGCGGCAGCGGTGGCCGCCGCCGTGGCCTTCCGCGATACTCCCAGCCGGTTCCATCGCTTCGAGATTCTGGAGAAAACCCGGGCCGCGCTCGAAAGCCGGCGCGAGGAGTTTGCCCAGACCATCGTCAGCGAAGCCGGGCTCGCCCTGCGGGAAGCGCGCTATGAAGTCGGTCGGACCCTGGATGTGCTTCGGTTCGCGGCGGCGGAGGCGCTGCGGGACGACGGCCAGATTTTTTCCTGCGACATCTCCGCCCAAGGCCGGTCGCGGAAGATCTTCACCACCCGGGAACCGCTCCGCTGCGCCGTGGCCATCACGCCGTTCAACCACCCGCTCAATCAAGTGGCGCACAAGGTCGGCCCCGCCCTAGCCGCCGGCACGCCCCTCATCCTCAAGCCGTCGGAGAAGACCCCGCTGGTCGCCCTCAAGTTCGCCGAGCTCCTGTACGCCGCCGGACTTCCCGGACCCATGCTGAGCGTGCTGTTGGGACCGACCCAGGCGGTCGCTGAATTTCTGGTCCGGCAGCCGGACGTTGAACTGGTGGCCTTCACCGGCAGCGTGCCCGTGGGAAAACGCATCGCCCAGACGGCCGGCTACAAGAAACTCGTGCTCGAACTCGGCGGCAACGACCCGCTCATCGTTCTCGACGACGCCGATCTCGATCTGGCCGTCACCCTGGCGGCGGAGGGCAGCTATCGAAATTCCGGTCAGCGCTGCACGGCCGTGAAGCGCATCCTCGTTCAGGACGGCATCGCTTCCGAATTCACCCGCCGACTGGTGGAGAAGACCCGCGAATACGTGTGCGGCGATCCGCGCGACGAGGCGACCCGGGTCGGCACGGTCATCGACGAACCGAGCGCGATCTATCTGGAAACGGTGGTGAACGAGGCGGTGGCCGCCGGGGCGCGAGTACTGGCTGGAGGAAACCGACGAGGGGCGCTGCTCGATCCCACGGTCATTGCCGACGTACCGCGCGACTGTCGGATGGTGGTCTGCGAGAGCTTCGGTCCACTGGCTCCGGTGCTGACGGTGCGCGATCTGGACGAGGCCCTGACCCTGGCCAACTCGACCGCCTACGGCCTCAGCTCCGGGGTGGTCACGACCAGTCTTAACAGCGCGATGAAGGCTATCCGCACGCTGCGTTGCGGCACGGTCAACATCAACGAAGTGCCCGGATTCCGCGTGGAGAACAGTCCCTTTGGCGGCATCAAGGACAGTGGTCTCGGCGTCAAGGAGGGCGTCATCGAGGCGATGAAGGCTTACAGTTATTTGAAGACCTTCAGCCTGCCGTGGTGAGGAGGAACCTTCCGGGCGCGGAGCGCGGGTCTGCGACCCGCAGCAACATCTCGGCTCGCAGAGCTCCAGTTCTTCCCTTGCTCGCGGAGCGCGGGTCTGTGACCCGCAGCTACGTCCCGGCTCGCGGAGTTCCGGTTCATTCCCCTGTCCGTCAGGTTGCCACCTTGCTGCGAGTCACAGATTCGCATTCCGTTCCGAGTTCAAGGGCTCCAGTTCATCCTCCCGCCCGTCGCGTGGCCACCTTGCTGCGGGTCACAGACCCGCGCTCCGACCGCGTTCCGAGCGAGGACCGGTCGCCGAACCCAACGCTAACGCCCCTTGCTCTTCACAAAGGCACGGGCGTTGGTGATCTGGGACTGCTTGGTGAAGTCGAGGACCTTGACCACCAGCCGCCAGGGAGCATCGCCGTCGGCCGCAATCACCAGCCGCACTTGCGGATCATTGGTCTTCGCTGTTTTCAGTTCGCCCAACAGCTTGTCGGCCGTGACCGCCCGGTCGCCGACGTAGTAATAGGGTTCGCTCGGGGCCACGGTGACGATCAGCGGCGGCTTTTCCGCACTGGCGCCCGGTCGGGTGGCCTCGCTGCTTTCCGGGAGTTCCAGCTTCACTGCGGGCGCATTCTTGAACGTGGTGGTGAACAGCAGGAACACGAGCATCACCAGCAGCACGTCGATCAACGAAATGATGATGATCGGCGGCGCGGTGCGGCGACGGCGCGGATAGAACTTCATGGCTGCGTTGGCTGCGAAACCGCGGCCGAACCCGACCGGGTGCCGAGGTACTGCCGGCGGATCAGCTCATCGCATTGGCCTTCCAGTTCCACCGCCAGCACCTCGACCTTCTTGTTGTAATAACTCCAGGCCACCAGGGTGGGAATGGCCACCAGCAAGCCGGCCAGCGTCTTGTTGAGCGCGGCGCCAATACCCTTCGCCAGCAAAGCATAGTCACCCGAAATGGCCTGCCCGAAGTCCACAAAGAGCGGGATGATGCCGTAGATCGTTCCCACCAGCCCGATCAACGGGGCGATCCCCACGATCACTTCGAGGATCACCAGGCCTCGTTCCATCTCGGCGACTTCGCGGCGCGCCTTGACCTCCACCGCACTGGTCGTTTCGTCCTTGGGCCAGCGCAGGTGATCCAGCACCGACAGGACCAGCCGGGCGAGCGGGGACGGCGAGGCGGCGCAGGTGCCGCGCAACGCCGCCAGGTCGGTGGTGTCCAAGGCCGCCACCAAAGCCGGGGGCATGACCTTGGACCGGCGCAAAACCCAGCCTCGTTCGAGAATGAGAGCGACGGATATGACGGACAACATCAGCAGCAACCAAATGAACGGACCGCCATCAGCCAGTAGAGCAAACATCTCAGTAATAATTGAACGTAAAGGTAACCGGGATCACATCGCCGCCGATCAGCCGGCGGATGTCGGCCGGCCAGTTTCCGAACGGAGCTGGTCGCATGACCGACCATTCGCAGAGAGAGGACAAGGCATCGCCGACCTCGGAATTTCTGGTCTCCAAGCTGGTAATCGAGCCATCCGAATGCAGGTCGAACGAAATCACCACTTTGCCCAGGCGTTCGAGCGCATAGCGGCGTTCCTTCAACTGGAGGTACCACTCCTGCTGCACCGCCAGGACCATCCGGTAATGATAGTCGCCCAGCGGGCTGGCTTTGACATCGAGCGACGACTCGACCGCCATACGGGGCACGTTGCCGTCCTGGCGCATTCGTTCTCCCACGAGGGCACCCCGGGTGGGTCTGACTTCGGAGAGCCGTTTGTAAGTCTGCTTGCGGGGCGGGGTCTGCTGTTCAGACGGTGGGGGATCAGGTTGATCGACGGGCAACGCGACGGGCGGAAGCTCCCGGACCTCAGGATTGGCCTTGGCGATCAACGTCTCTCCGGGGGAAGTCGGTTTGGCTTCCACCGGTTCAACCTTGGGTTTCTCCTCGCGAGCCGCTGGTTCCAAGGTCTCTTCCCGGACGACTTCCGCCACCTTGGGCTGGGCCGGCTCCAGCTTCTCGATCGGCTGCGGCGTGTCGAAGGTCTTGAGGGTATCCTCCCGCCAGCCGTCGATCCGCGGCTTGCCCTGGTCCATCGGTGCCGGATCGGGGTTGGCGGCCTGGGTATTCGCGGTGGAAAAGAAGGAGGTGGCATCGGGCGCGTCCTCGGTGACCAAGGCCGGATCTACCTCCACCAACTGAAGCGGAATCTCCTGCCAGGTTTCGGGCGGCACCGCCGGCGGCGTATTGGTGGCCGACTGGACCAACGATGCCATCGGTTGCACGGCGCGTTCGAGCCAGGGGGGCAACCAGCCATTCTGGAGGGCCGCCTGGAACAGCACCGCCATCAGCCACACGTGCAGGTGCAACGCGAGGGAAAGCAGCAGCCCGATCACCAAGGGTGTTCGCCACTGTCGCCGCCAGTTCACGTTGGGCCAGGAGGCCATCATTCCGGTCACCAAGCGTGCCGTACCCCGTCCAACCCGGCAAGCGCCTGGCGGAACCACGGGGCGCCTCTTGAATCTGTCCTTACCGGCAGGAGCGCGGGCGGCTCGCCCGCAGGACGCCCCTCCGGGGAAGCTCCAAGTTCCAAAACCCAAGCTCCAAAGAAGAGCATCAGCAGCAACCAAAGGAACGGACCGCCATCAGCCAGCAGAGCCAACGTCTCAGTAATAATTGAACGTAAAGGTAACCGGGATCACATCGCCGCCGATCAGCCGGCGGATCTCGGCCGGCCAGCGTCCGAATGGAGCCGGCTGCATGACCGACAACTCACAGAGAAAGGATAAGACATCGCCGACGTCGGAATTCTTGGTCTCCAGGCCGGTGATGGTACCATCCGAATGCAGGTCGAACGAAATCACTACCTTGCCCATGCGTTCGAGCGCATAGCGGCGTTCCTCCAGCAGTCGATACCACTGCTGCTGCACCGCCAGGACCATCCGGTAATGGTAGTCGCCCAGCGGGCTGGCTTTGACATCGAGCGACGATTCGACCGCCATGCGGGGCACGTTGCCGTCCTGACGCATTCGTTCCCCCACGAGGGCGCCCCGACTGGGCATGACCTCGGCGAGGCGCTTACGAGCCAGCTTGCGGGGAGGAGTACGGTCTTGGGGTTCGGAGGCAGGTGAATGGTCGGGCAACGGGACGGGCGGAACTTGCCGCGCTTCAGGATTGACCTTGGCCAGCAACGTTTCTCCAGGAGGCGCTGGCTGGGCTTCCACCGGCTCAACTTTGGGGGGTTCCTCGCGGACCGGCGTTGGAGCTGGGGGTGGGGCGCTCGCGGTCCGGGGTGTTTCGCGCGGTGTTGGCTCGACCGGTGGTTTCTCCTCGCGAGTCGGCTGTTCCAGGATCTCCTCCCGAGCCACCTCGGTCACCTTGGGCTGGGCCGGTTCCGGCTTCTCGATCGGCCGCGGCGTATCGAAGGTCTTGAGGGTATCCTCCCGCCAGCCGTCGATCCGCGGCTTGCCCTGGTCCATCGGTGCCGGATCGGGGTTGGCGGCCTGGGTATTCGCGGTGGAAAAGAAGGAGGTGGCATCGGGCGCGTCCTCGGTGACCAAGGCCGGATCTACCTCCACCAACTGAAGCGGAATCTCCTGCCAGGTTTCGGGCGGCACCGCCGGCGGCGTATTGGTGGCCGACTGGACCAACGATGCCATCGGTTGCACGGCGCGTTCGAGCCAGGGGGGCAACCAGCCATTCTGGAGCGCCGCCTGGAGCAGCACCGCCATCAGCCACACGTACAGGTGCAACGCGAGGGAGAGCAGCAGCGCGATCACCAAGGGTGTTCGCCACTGCCGCCGCCAGTTCACGTTGGGCCAGGAGGCCATCATTCCGGTCGCCAAGCGTGCCGTACCCCGTCCAACCCGGCAAGCGCCTGGCGGAATCACGGGACCCATCTTGAATCTGTCCTTACCGGCAGGAGCGCGGGCGGCTCGCCCGCAGGACGTCCCCCGGGAAGCTCCAAGCTCTAAAACCCAAGCTCCAAACAAATCCCAAGCTCCAAGCTCCAAGCTCCAAGCTCCCGGTTCCCGCCCGGACTGCGGCGAAGCAGGCGTTAGGGCGTAGCGCTTCGGTCGTCCCTGCCCGTGGAGCGGCCTCACCAATCGGGGAACTGACGGAGCGCTGGGACGTTGGCCCTTGGAGCTTCTTTGGAGCTTGGGTTTTGGCTTTTGGAGCTTCCCGGGGGACGTCCTGCGGGCGAGCCGCCCGCGCTCCTGCCGGTAAGGACCGTGTCAAGAGACGCCCTGCAAGCGGTCGCTTCAACCTTTCCATTGGTCCACCCGGGCCGGCATGGTTAATTCCCGCCGCCATCTGCCGCCATGAATGACCCTCGCCTGCACCAGCTTGCCGAACTTCTCGTCAACTATTCCTGCGCCCTTCGGAAGGGGGAGAACGTCCTGCTCGATCTGATCGATGTCCCGGACACGATGGGGATCGCGTTGATCCGGGCCGTCCGGACGGTCGGAGCGGTTCCGATCGTGGAGGCCCGCCACAGTCGTTACATTCGCGAACTGCAGCGGGGCACCACCCCGGCCCATGCCCGGCTGGTCCGCGATCTCGAACTGGCCCGCATCCGAAAAATGCAGGCCTACATCGTCATTCGTGGTGCGCACAACGCCAGCGAGTCGAGCGACGTCCCGGCCGAGCAGCTTCAACTGTATGCCAAAACCCTCCGTCCCGTCCTCAACCATCGGGTCAACAAGACCAAGTGGTGCGTGCTCCGCTGGCCCACGCCTTCGATGGCCCAAGCCGCCAACATGAGTACCGAAGCGTTCGAGAACTTCTTTTTCGAGGTCTGCACCCTGGATTATCGCCGGATGGCCCGGGCCATGGCCCCCCTGACCCGCCGGATGAAAAAAGCCGACCGGGTCCATCTGAAAGGACCTGGCACCGATCTCCAATTCAGCATCAAAGGAATCGGAGCCCATCCCTGCCAGGGCCTGCGCAACATTCCGGACGGCGAAGTCTTCTCCTGTCCGGTGCGGGACTCCGTCAACGGGGTGATCCAGTTCAACACCCCGACGATCTATTCCGGAACCAAGTTTGAGAACATCCGATTGGAGCTTTCCCGGGGGAAGATCATTCGCGCTACGGGATCCAACGAAGTCAGGCTCAATGAGATTCTCGATACCGACCCCGGAGCCCGTTACATTGGGGAGTTCAGCTTGGGATTCAATCCGTACATCCAGAATCCGATGTGCGACATCCTCTTCGACGAGAAGATCGCCGGATCGCTGCACTTCACACCCGGGCAAGCCTACGAGGACTGTGGCAACGGCAACCGCTCCGCCGTCCACTGGGACATGGTGCTGATCCAACGTCCGGAATGGGGCGGCGGCGAGGTGTGGTTCGATGGCGAGTTGATCCGCCAGGATGGCCGGTTCAAACCGAAAGATCTGCAGCCGTTGAATCCGGAGCACCTTCGCTGAGAGCCGGTACGCTTAGAGCGGACTGGCGCGGCCGATCCTCCATAGCTTCCCATCGCTGCGGACGAACAACGAATTAGCCGCAATGGAGGGCGTGCCAATGACGGTCTGGCCCAAATCCAGTTCGCTGACCACTTCGCCCTCCGGCTTGGATGGATCCACCACCTGGACGAGGCCCTTTTCATTGACGCAGTAGATCAGTTCGCCCGCCACCACCGGGGTCGCGCTGAACGGACCCTTGAGACGGAGCTGCCACAACCGCCGTCCATCCGCCGCATCGCCACAGGTCAAGATGCCGCCGTCATTGAGCGTGAAGACGCGGTCCTGCAGGACCAAGGGGCTCGGGGTTCCCGGACGCAATTGGGCCGATTGCCAGAGTTGCTTCGGCGGACCACCGGCCACCGGCTCCAACACCGTGAGGCCCTGCGCCGGAACATACAGCCGGCCGTTACTGGCCGTGGTGGAAGGAACCACCGACGTCTTGTCTTCGTAATTCCACACGGTGCGGCCGGTGGCGGGCTCGACCGCGACCAATCCCTGGTGGGATTGCAGCAGGACCACCGATCCTCCTTCCGGCGCTGGAGCCAGAACGGGCGAAGCCCAGTTCGATTTCCGTGGACGTTCCAGCCTCCAACGGGTCAGTCCGGTGGCTGGATCCAACCCCGCGGTGAACGCTTCGCTTTCGCTTTCGATCTGCGCCACGAGCGTCCCGTCCGCCACCAATAGCGACGACGCCATCCCCAGCGAGTTGTTCGCATTGGGATAGTCGCGGCCCAGTCCCCGGAACCACAGGAGGTTGCCATCCAGGTCCAGGGCGAAGCAGTCGTTGGAAGAAAACAGGGCGAAGACCCGGCGACCATCGCTGGCCGGCGTGGGAGTGGCGCCGCTGATCTTCTCATGCGTCATGGTCCGGCCCGTGGCCCAGAACTGGCGCTCCCAGCGCGGCGAACCGTCGGAAAGATGGAAGCATAGGACCCGCAACCGGTCGTTCTTGGGGCCGCTCGAACTGGTGATGAACACCCGGTCCCCGACGATGATGGGCGAGGACACCCCGCGACCCGGCAGGTCGGCCGCCCAGGTGACCGACTGCGGGTCCAGCTTCGCCGGAAGCTTCGCGGCCGGCGCAATCCCATCGCCGCGCGGTCCGCGGAATTGCGGCCAGTCGTCGGCCCGGATGCTAACTAAGCTTAGGAGGAGGCAGGGAAGCAGCAGGTAGTTCACGGCAGAAGGCGGGTGGGGGTGGAACGTGTTCACTGGGAAGAACGGAGCGGTGTTCCCTGCGCGTCGGTAACCCGGAGTTGGAATTCCCATTCCTTCGTCCAATCCTCGGTTTGGGCGTTCTGGGTGCATTTCACGAGGATCGTGTTCCGCCCGGCCTGAAGGGATACCGGCAACCGGAACTGGTCGATCTCGGCCCCAGTGTGATATTCGTCGCGGCCGAAGAGAAACGTCCCGTTCACCCACACCTTCCAGCCGTTCTTGGATCCCAATCGGATCTCCACCGGCCGGGCCGTGTCCGACCCAAACTCCGCCACCGCATAACCGGCGACCTCCTTGAGCGAATCGAAGGGCTGGTTGAAATCCACCAAGCCGTAGTCGCTCTTGGTTTCGTAATCGACCCATTTCACCCGGCCCGCTTTACCGTCGTATTCCGCCGCCCAGTCGAACTGCGCCTGTTGCTCGGGGGGATACTCCTTCGCGAAGCCCGCGTTGCCCGTGTTGTCGAACGGACCCACCAGCTTCCACTTCGTGACCCAGCCAAAGGTCTGTTGCAGGTCCACTTTTTCGCCCAGTTCCCCCAAAATCCTGGCGATGGAATCGATCTGGTCAGCCTCGCGCGCTGCCGCCAGCGCCTGCCGGTACCCGACCACGGCCGCCGGTGGGTCGAGCGCCACCTGATTGGTCGCGCTTTCCATCAGCAGTTGAACCGCATCGCGCCGCAGCTCGTTGGCCGGGTCATTCACAAATCCAGGAACCAATTTCTGGGCCCGGTCGGGATCGGCCTGGAGAATCAGCTCGTAAGCCAGCCGGCGGGCACGGGGATGATGACGGGTATCGCTAAGGAACGCTTCCAGATCGGCCAAGGGTAGTTTCCGGCCGGCGGCGGTCTCCCGTTGGGCGATGGTCTCCACGGCCGCTCGCAGCCAGTTCAACGCATAGTCGTTGGCCCCGTCCATCGCGCCGAGGATGCCCGTCAGAACTTGAGCCTCGGCCGCCGCCACGGAGGGCCATGCCTTTTGGGCCTCCTCATTCCCCTGCCCCATGGGTCCCACCGCCCGCAAAGCTGCCACCGGGGCTTCCAACTGGGCGGGAACCGCGGCGAATCCGGAAACATCCGTCCAAATGATTGCAAATCCGGCGATCAGGGGACGCACTGGGCTCATCATGCGGTGGTCAGGCTACCGCCCGGAGCCAAAGGAACAAGTCCGCGGTCCCAGCCATCGGACGCTTGGTGAAATTGTCCTGAAAGCCGCGGGCCGAACCCAAGATGCGGCCCATCCCTTTCCTTAAGATCCAAGATCCAAAGAAGGCTGGACCTCCAAAATCCGGACGTGAATCGAGGCCCTGAACTCTC
>CAYYSX010000190.1:0-11699 GCA_964474315.1 uncultured Verrucomicrobiota bacterium
CGTTGCCCGAGAGGGTCACGTTCTGGGCCGGATTGCGGGTCCGGGCATAGTGCTGGCTGTTGTAATAGGTGTTGTTCGCAATCGGCCAGATCAACTGGAAGACCGATTCATTGGTCGAGGGGGTGAAGGTCTGGAATCCGGCCGCCGGCCAGGTGGTGATCCGATTGCCCGCGAAGACCAGGTCCTTGGCCACGCCCTGGAGGGTAATACCCGTGGCAAAGTTGGTCACCAACCGTCCCAAGGCCAGGGAGGGGTCCGTGCCCCAGGTTTGGTTGTTGGTGATGTAGAACTCCGAGTAATCGGGACTCAGGGTGCGCCCGCGCAAGCGGATCAGGTTGGTATTGAACTCGTAATTGACCTGGAGAGCCTGACCGGCTTCGGCCGTGCCGACAAAGCCCACGTTCAGCAGGTCCAGATAGACCCCGTGGCGCATCCGCCAGTCATGCACCGAGCCGGTGTCGGTGTTGAAAACCTTGGAGCCGTTCAGGACCACATTGCCTTCATGGCGCGACAAGGAGCTGTAGTACCCATTCGTGACATAGGCGGCCGGATTGGTCCACTGGGACCAATCATTGAGCACGTAGTAGCGGTGGCCGGCCGCCCCAAAGGCAATCGTTCCCACTCCCCCGTTGACCACGCAATTCCGGATGAGCGCCAAGGGAGCGCGGGCGGAGGTGTCGGCTTGCTGCGTGTTGACCGAGCCCAGGATCATGGTGCCGTAGCCGTTATGGACACTGTGGAAGTGGCTCACTTCCACTTCCTCCACCAGCCAGGGCACCGGGTCCGGATAGGACTCTTTGTCATCGTCGAAGGTGGTGAACCACACCGGGAACGCTTCGATCCCGGAGCTGTTGCCTTCCACCTTGGAGAAGGGCACCTGCCCGAGCGAACCGAAGTGGCGGACTTTCACATTTTTGATTCGGCCGGTCTTGGCCCAGACGTCGATGGCTGAGCTCTTGTACCCAGAGGGATTGGCGGCAGTGGAAAAGGGGGTGTGGGCCGGAAAGTTACCGTCCAGTTCCAGGTTCTCGATTTCGATGCGTTTGAGATAGTCGCGGTAGCCGCCGTTGCCATCCCGGTAAATAGCCCGGGGGTTGGGGTTGACGTCGGTGGCGGTGCCCAGGAGGACGTGTTGGTGCAAGGCGGGCGGCCAATTGGAGGCATAGGTGGTCATGAAATGCGAGTTGGTGGGCTCGGGCCGGAGGATCAGCCGGGGGAGCGGGCCGTTGGTGCCGGTGACCATGCCGATCAGGCGCACCACCCGGTTGGTATGCCCCCAGATCCGCAACTGGTGCTCGGCAGACCAGGAGGCTCCAGCGTCAAAGATCTGATAATCCCCGGGATGAAAGCGCAGAGTCAGGTCGAGCAGGTTGGTGTCGCGCAACCAACTGCGGACCGTGGGCAGATAAAAGGCCAGAGGGGCGCTGGAGTTGGTACCAGCACCATAGGACCAGCCGGGAGTGTTGGTGGGAGCTACCCAACGGGTGACGGTCGCGCCGTGAACCCGCAGGGTGGTGCAGAGAAAGGAGCCCAACAGCAGGAGGACCCAGCGGGCCGGGATCAAGGGTTGCATGAAATCAGTTGGTTTTGACCAGCGGGCGACCGATGAGCGCGATCGCTCCAATGGGGATGATTTAATTCGCTAACATGATTTCTAGCCGCAGGTCAAGCGGTATTCATGGGATTGAGTCGAATTGCAGGGCGCCTCTTGAATTGGTCCTGCCAAGAGGAGTGCGGGCGAGCCGCCCGCGCTCCTGCCGGTAAGGACAGATTCAAGGGGCGCCCCGGGCTCGATTCCGCCCCGTCCGGCCATTGATGATCCGGTTCGCTTCGTTTTAACTGGAGTCCACCTATGGATGTCACCCGTACCGCTTTTGGAACGTGGAATGGCGGCCGCTTCATGAATTACGGCCAGCCCTTGTCGGAAGAACGTTGGATTCAATTGGTTCGCCTCGCCCATCAATCGGGTATCCGCACCTTCATCACGGCCGACGTCTATGGCAGTGGCGCCGCCGATTCCTTGCTGGGACGCGCTTTGGAGGGGATCCCGCGGGATTCTTACTGCCTGGTGGGCCTGATCGGGCATGACTTTTACTCCGCCCGCCGCGACGGGGCGAAAGGATTCCCCCGCTTTACCGATCCGCGCCTGCGCTCGGCCAGCGACTACGAGGCGTACCTCGACCTGGCCACCGAACGCTCCCTGGAGCGTCTTCGTTCCGATCGGTTCGATCTTCTCATGCTGCACAATCCCGACTCCATCGGGTACACCTCGGACCGGGTCTGGAACGCTCTGGCCAAACTCCAAGAGAAGCGCCTGACCCGGCGGTTGGGGGTCGCCCCGGGTCCGGCCAATGGGTTCACCCTGGACTTGATCCTCTGCTTCGAGCGGTTCGGGGCTTTGATTGACTGGTCGATGATCATTCTCAACCCCTTCGAACCCTGGCCGGGATCGCTGGTGCTTCCCGCGGCCCGGTCCAAGGAGGTGAACGTGGTGGCTCGGGTGGTGGATTACGGAGGGATCTTTAACGATGACGTAAAGCCTGGACACGTCTTGGGATCAGCGGATCACCGCTCCTTCCGACCCAACGGCTGGATCGAGGCCGCCCATTCCCGCTTGGAAGAACTCCGCCCAGTCGCGTCCCTCCATGGGCTGACACCGCTGCAACTCGCCTGTGCCTGGTGCTGGCAACAGGCGCCAGTCGAGTGCGTGGTCCCGACGCTCATCGAGGAGGCGGTGGCCGAGAAGACCATTGAGACCAAGGTAAACGAGCTGGCGACCGTTCCCTCCGTGACCTTGTCGGCCGAGGAACTCGAATTGATGGCCCGGGTCGGAGACAACCGTGGCTGCATGCAACTCAAGGGCGCCAGTACCCGGCATGTCCTCGATCCCCTGCCCGATCAATGGGCGGTGTCGGCTGACTTGGCCGCCGTCGGCCGCCGTTGGGGAATCGATCCGGCGGTGGATCTCGCCTATCGATAGAGTCGCGTTGCTGCGCGACCGGTAGGCAAAGTGGCGGGACGACCGGTCGTCCCGCCACCCAGTTTATCGGCGGGTTGGCAGAGTCATCCGCTCGGACCGAGGAGCAAGGCGCCCTCGGGAGCGCAGGCGGAGGGGAAACGAAGCGGCGGGCGTTGGCCGGTGACGTGCTGTGGCCGAATCCGCCCGACGGAGCGCCGGCCCGGTTGGTAACTGCGCGGGACCGGCAGATAGGCTCGATAACGAGTGACGGGTTTGAGCATGGGGTTCCTTTCGTGGTGAACCGCGGCGCCAAGGGCCACGGGGACGGAGCCGGGAAGGGCTCCCCGCAGGTTTCAGGTGTGAACAGTTGAGGGGGAAAGGCTGAGAAGTAGAAAGGCCGCCGGTGCCGATCGGCGTACTTTGAACTTTGAACTTTGAACTTTGAACTTTGAGCTTTGAACTTTGAACTTCGGCCTATAGGCACCCCCCAGCGGGCGATGCTCCAAGCCGGTGAAGCTGACTTGTTCAGACTCCACCTCTCCGGGGTTACCCCGGGGTAATCCGTCAGCACCATGTCTCATCGCGCGAGCCCAACTCCGCTTCACGGAGCACCGCTCACGCACGACCGGACGCGTTGGAGCATCGTCCCGCTTTCCGATGAATGGCCTTTTGGAACGCTTGTCCCGGGTCATGGCCGCCGCTGCAGTGGCGGGGCCGCTGGAGACGAAGGAATTGCACGCACGCTGGGTCCTTCTCTTGTCGTCTCGACCGCGGTGGCTGTCGCCGCTCGCGCGCCGGCTCATTCAACACTTCGGTGGGGGGAGTCGTCCGCGTCATCAGCCAGTGGAGCGGTTCCTGCGGTCTGATTCCGGAGTGAGGAAGGCGGTCGGGCAGGGGGCGATCTCTTTTCAGGAGAAGTTCATCTTTCCGGTCATGTGTCCGGCGTCCGGCCCGCCGTGTTCATGGGAGGTGCCAGCCCTGGTGACTTCGGACGAACTGGCTAGTTGGATGAGGGTTTCGCTGAACGAACTGGCGTGGTTCGCCGACCTGCGCGGTTTAGGCACCCGGCATCCCGATGGTCCGCTAAGCCATTACCACTACCGTTGGTTACCAAAACGGGATGGCACGGCGCGACTGATCGAGTCGCCGAAGCTGCGGTTGAAGTTTCTCCAACGGGCCATCCTGCATGCCATTCTCGACCGCATCCCGCCGCACGAGGCGGCCCACGGATTCCGCGTCGGCCGATCGGTCTCGACCTTCGTGGAGCGGCATACGGGGCGTGACTTGGTGCTGCGGCTCGACCTGAAGGATTTCTTCACTCGCATCACGCGTCCGCGGGTGATCGCGCTCTTTCTGACCGCGGGTTATCCGGAATCAGTGGCCCAACTATTGGCGGGACTCTGCACGCATCGGACGCCGTCCCAGGTTTGGCGCACGCGACCCGGTGGGATCCGACGGGGTATGGGGCAGGAGGAAGCCCGACGCTTGGAAATGCCGCATCTGCCGCAAGGTGCTCCCAGTTCGCCCGCTGTGGCCAATCTGGTGGCGTATCGGCTGGACTGCCGTCTCGACGGTCTCGCGCGGTCCGTAGGGGCGATGTACTCCCGCTACGCGGATGACCTTTTATTCTCCGGGGAGGCCACCTTCGCCCGGGTGGCCTCACGATTCCTGATCCAAGTAGGAGCCATCGCGTTGGAAGAAGGATTCGAAGTCAACTCGCGCAAGACGCGACTGATGCATCGCAGCGTCTCCCAGCGGGCGGGTGGTCTGGTGATCAATGCCCACCCCAACCTGCCGCGGGGCGACTACGACCGGCTCAAGGCCGTCTTGCATAACTGTGTGAAGCACGGGCCTGTCGGACAGAACCGCGACCGGGTCGAAAACTTCGCGGCGCATCTGGCCGGTCGGGTCGCCCACCTGCGGCACGTCAACCCGGTCCGCGGAGAGCGTCTGCAGCACTTGCTGGATCGAATCGTGTGGGAGGATTGAACCGAGGGCGCTGCTTCGCCAGGGATGACGGACCAAAGAGTGGTAGCGGGAGGTGGAATTGAACCACCGGGACCGGGCTTATGAGGCCCGGCTTGGAACCGTCCATTCCCGCAGAAAAGGGAGGCAAAGTGGGAAGTGGGAACGCGGAAGTCGGAACTATCAATCGTTGCGTAAGTGCATGCCTGTAGCGTGCGGTGTCCCCACCGCACCCCTTGCGTGCCCGCGCCTCAAGCCGTGTGAACATACGTTCGCAACGATTGATATCTCGAGCGGTCCACCGCCACAAAATGAGATGGGTTGGCTAACGGGGCTCGCACGCGTGCCGCCGCGTCCACACGCGGGGTGCTGCTCGGGGAAAGAACGAACACCGTCGCAGGTCGTTATCGCTGCGGCCACAGGCGTTTCGCGGTGGACGTTTCGGTGTTTGGGGCACACCTCCTCCGAAGCCCTTCGTCTGTTAAAACGGGGAAAATGATACCCGGCATACTGGCCGGAAATAACGGGGTGGCTCGCCGTTTCATACGACGTCACCCAGGATGTTCATGTGTCTTCTGATACCGTTTTTACCGATCAATTTGCGTTTCAAAGCCAACAAAAAACCCTGGCTGCACCGGGCAGACAGGGTTCTCGGGTGTCGCGATGACCATTCCTCTACCTGAATGCCTCCTGAGATTTTTCGGGCATTTCTGTCCGAATTGGGTTTTGAGCCCGGGATTCACCGCCGGTGCCGCGGCTGTCCCTCGTCTGTTCTATGTCTTCCACCCCCCTCTTCCGCCAAAGAACGGAATGGGTTCGGAGTGACATATGTGAGATGAGATTCATCGAATGCGCAGCGTTTATATGGAAAGATTGCTTAGAATGACAATTAAAAATTTTAGAAAAATGATCATCGCTTCATCGTGATAGACGGATGAGCCCGATGGGCGTGTTGTTCCAGTTCGCGAAAGGCATGCCGCAAGGCCCTTCTGCATGTCGTTCCCAGGAAGAACATGCTCGTCCGCCTCCCGATAAGAACCTCACCCTTGCGAGTGCTTCACCATGGCCGCTTCGACTTCATCCGGTGAACGGGCTCGATCCCGCGGTCTTCGCGGTGATCGAGCGGACGAGCCGTCCGCGCTCCTGGCCTCATCCGAAATCATGCGATGCCGCGGCCACCAGCGGGCCGTAGTCGAGACGTTCAATGTGCCGGGCCTTCACGTGGATCGTGCCTTCCCGACGTTGCACCGATCCTTCCACCACCAAAAAGGGCTCCTCAGTGATCGTCATCCGCTGCTGTTCGAAAAGGGACGGGGAGACAATGACATTCGCGATGCCGGTTTCGTCTTCGAGGCTGACGAAACAGATTCCCTTCGCCGTACCCGGACGCTGCCGGGCAATGACCTGTCCGCCGATCCGTATCGCTTCGCGATCCCGGGCCAACGCCAGGTCCGCCGCCCGCCATAGTTCAGGAAACCGGTCGCGGACCATGGCCATGGGATGCGGGCCAGTCGTGAGGCGTAATCCAGCGTAGTCGGCCCGGATGCGTTCGAACGGGGTCATGGGTCGGAGCGGATTGGGACCCGAGCCGGTCGTGAGGGTGGCCTCGAACAGATCATCCACATGGTCGCGCTCGGCGGTCCAGAGGGCGGCGCGCCGGTGGGGGGCGAGTTCCTTGAACGCACCAATGGCGGCCAGCGTTCGTCGTTCCTCCTTCCGCAATCCTGTCCGGCGGATGAAGTCCTCGATGGAGCGAAAGGCGGCCTTTTCTCGTTCGACCCTGATTCGGCGGGCGGCCTCCCGTGGGAGCCCTTGCACCTGTAGAAACCCCAGACGGAGCGCGCCGTCCGCTTCCAAATGACATTCCCAGCGCGAACGTACCACGCACACGGGACGGACCCGGACCCCTCGGTTCCGGGCATCGCGGACCAAGGTGGCTGCCGAGTAAAATCCCATGGGCTGGTGGTTGAGCAGCGCGCAGTAGAACTCCGGGGCGCGGTGAACTTTGAGGTAGGAGCTGGCGTAGGCGAGGTGCGCGAAGCTGATCGCGTGCGATTCGGGAAAGCCGTACAGCGCGAACGAACCGACGGCGCCGACGATCTGTTCCGCGACGGAGTCCGGGATCTCCTTCCGGGCCATGGCGGCGCGAAGCTTGGTGGTGGCGCGGACCATCTTCTCCTCCGAGCGATGAAAGCTGAGCGCGCGCCGGAGTTCCTCCGCCTCGGCTCCACTGAAGTCGGCCATCACCATCGCCATGGCCAGCATCTGTTCCTGGAACAACGGGACACCCAAGGTGCGCTCGAGGATCGGCTTCAACCGTTCGTCGCCACCGAAATAACTGACTGCTTCTTCTCTGTTTCGACGCTTCAAATAGGGATGCGTCAGTCCCCCCTGGATCGGCCCCGGTCGGATGATCGCGACTTCAATGACGAGATCATAGAACTTCTCCGGCCGCATCCGGGGCAAGGTGGCCATCTGGGCTCGGCTTTCGATCTGGAACACCCCGATGGTGTCGGCACGGCGGATGAGTTCGTAGGTCTGGGGATCATCCTCGGGAAGCTTAGCTAAGTTCACGGGCCGCCCCTGCTGTTCGCAAAGCGTCACCATCTCCTGCAAGGCCGCCATCATGCCCAGTCCGAGCAGGTCGATTTTGATGATGCCCAGATCTTCGCAGTCGTCTTTATCCCACTGGGCAACGACGCGTCCGGGCATGGCGGCCTTCTCCAACGGGACAAAGCGGTTCAACTGATCCTGGCAGATGATCATGCCGCCCGAATGCTGGCTCAGGTGGCGGGGCAATCCCCGGATCTGTTGATACAGGGAAACGAAAGCGGCGGCCCGAGGATGGGCGGCGGACAGGCCCGCGGTCTCCAGTTGCCGGTCCAGTTGAAGCGTGTGAGGGAAGTCGCCGTTCGCGAACAACGCGCTGAACCGATCCAATATATCCACCGGCAACCCGAGCACCTTGCCGATCTCCCGCGCCGTGCTGCGTCCGCGATAGGTGACGACCGCGCCGGTCATGGCGGCTCCGTGTCGGCCATAGCGGCGATAGACCTCCTGGATGACCTGTTCGCGTTGGTCGCCGCTGGGCAAATCGATGTCGATGTCCGGCCAGCCTTTGCGGGAGTCCGTGAGGAACCGTTCGAACAACACTTCGAAATGTACCGGGTCCACATTCGTTATGCCGAGGCAGTAGCAAACGGCGCTGTTGGCCGCGCTCCCCCGTCCTTGGGCGAAGATGTCGTGTTCGCGGCAATAGCGGACCAGATCGGCGACGATGAGGAAGTATCCGGCAAACCCGAGTTTGTTGATCAGCGCCAACTCCTTGACCAACAGCTTTGCCACCTTGTCCTTAATCGTGTTCCCGTAGCGTTCGCGCGCGCCGCGATAGGTCCAATCGTGCAGCACGCCTTCCATGGTTTCACCCGCGCCGACGGGAAACCGGGGGAACTCGTAACCCAGGTCCGTCAGTTGAAATTGCAGGCGTTCGGCAAGACGCGTGGTGTTGGTGATGGCTTCCGGAAGATCAGCGAACAAGGCCGCCATCTGGGCCGGCGACTTGAGATGCCGCTCGGCATTAGGACTCAGGAGCGTTCCGGCGGCATCAAGGGTCGTATGATGGCGCAGGCAGGTGAAGACATCCGCTACTTGCCGCCCCGCCAGAGTGGCATGGGTGACGCCATTGGTGGCCAGCAACGGCAAGCGATGAGCCCGAGCCAGATCGACCAGTGCTGCGTTGACCCGGTCCTCTCCGCGAGCCAGATGCCGTTGCAGCTCAACAAACACGTTCGACCGACCCAACGCCGCCACCAAGCGACCCAAAGTAGCGCTGGCATCATCCTCTTCTTTGAGCTTTGAGCTTTGAATTTTGAGCTTCTTCCGTACGGCTCCCTCCTCATCCCCGGTCAAGGCCACCCACCCGCCGGCAAACTCTGCCAATTCCTCCCAACGCACCCGGGCCTCGCCTTTGGGGGCGCGCAGATGAGCCCGGGTGAGCAACTGGCAGAGATGCTGGTAACCGGTGCGATTCTCGACCAGGACGGGAAGAACGGTGTCGTCTTCCAAGACCAGTTCCGCACCGTGGACGGCGTGGAGTCCGGCCTCGCGGGCGGCGCTATGGAAGCGGGGAGCGCCATACAGGCCCATGCGGTCCAGGGAAGCCAGGGTCGGTAAATCCAGCGCGGCGGCCTGCTGGACCAGGTCATCCGGGAACGACGCTCCGCGCAGGAAGCTGAAGGCGCTGCGGGCATGGAGTTCGCGGTACATGGGAGGGCAAATTCAAAGCTCAAAGCTCAAAATGAGCCCGTCTTTTGAGCTTTGAATTTTGAACTTTGAGCTTTCAATCCCCCACCGCTTCCACGGTCCATCGTTCCGATTGTTCCCTGATCCGCACGCATTCTCCTCCCTCCGTTTCGAGGTCCCACTCCACGTAGTCCCAGGCCATCGGTTCCCACCAGTGCCCGGAGCAACGCCACGGACCCCGAGCCTCCCGGGTCCGACCTGATGCCACAGGGCTCTGCACCGCGACCGGCTGACCCGGCCCAGGGCCGACTTCGAGGAGCGCGGGGGACGGTTCCGGAATCGGGTTGGAAGCCGGTGAGTGGCGTTCCAAGGGGAGATCCTTGCGGAAAGTCGGCGACAAAATCGCGGCTACTTGTTCCGCGCTGAGCAGAGGCGAGGGACGGACGGCCCGCCGTCGAGCGGGAAGGGCAACGGCCGGGTTGGCCTTCGGTCGAATCCGGAATTCCACCCGCGCCGGGCGTCCTGGACGCAGTCGTCGCCACGGCGTGACGGCGTGCAGGTCGGAAGCCGGCCGTCCGTCGGTGGTGGGAGCTTGGTCAAAGTCCGGCGGAACCAGTCGAAACGCATCGGGCCGATGTGAGTTTTCCCGGACCGGTGTACCAACCCGGTCGGGCCCGACCAAGGCGCTCAACCGGGCCAGGGTTTCCTGGAACTGATGCGGGTCGCGCACCGCCGCCTCAAACAGGCTGAACTGCCGCTGGCGCGGACGCGTGGGTTCGGCCGTCAGAACGATCCCCACCACCGGACTTTCGGTTCGGACTGTTTCCAAATGCGTTTGGAGCGCGCGGAACAAGGCGTCGGGCTGGCGGGTGGGCTCGGGTAGCCGGAGCCGGTGTTCCCGGGTTTGACCGGATGCGAGCCGCAGGCGAAGGACGAGCTGTTCCGCGGCCAATCCGAGGGCTTCGAGGCGTTGTCCAAAGGCCTCTACAAACCGGCGGAGCAGGAACAGCAGAGGTTCGACCGTCTCGACCTCGTGCTCGAAATCCCACGACTCCTCGAATCGTTCAGCCGGGCGAACGAGGTGGAGTGGGCGGCAGGCGGTGGGCGAAGCGGCTGCAAACAGGGCCAGTGCCTCCAGCCCGAAGCGTTCCGCCAATTCATCCTGACCCAACGCCAGGAATTCCCCGACGGTGCGGATACCCCATTGGTGAAGGATTTCGGCCACGTGCGGCGTCGGATCGAGAGCCGCCACCGGCAGGCGGGCGATGAATTCCCCGGCTTCACCCACGACTTGAATGCCGCCCGACCACAAGGCCGCATGCCGCGCCAGGTTGGGAGTGGCGCCCACGCCGATTTGCACCCGGAGCCCCAACGCGGCCACCGTCGCCTGCAAACGCGCGGCCCAGGTCGGCTGACGGCCCGGATCGGTCAGCTCAGCCAGACCGTGCAGATCCAAGGTGACCAGTCCAGGCGACGTGTTTTCCAAATGCGGCGAGAATCCAAACGCCACCTGCAGCACCGCATCCAACGTCGCCGCTTCCGCGGCAGTGGACCGGCGCCGGATCGCGGCGTCGCGACAACGGGCCAGGACTTGGGGAGGCGTCATCCCCTCGGTGACCCCCGCGGCGTGGGCCGGCGGCGTGGCCGCGATGATCCGGGGCGGGGTCACCGCGGGATCCACCAGGACGACCGGCCGGATCCAAAGTGCCGGATCATGCCGCAGCGCCGCCTGCAACGGAAAGTCGGGAAGGAAGAGGACAGCGAACATGGTGGGTTACCCGGTTGCTTGCTGCGGGTGGGGCTGCCGCGTGCCGGTGGCGCGCAACAGCGCAAATTGTAAGCCCGCTTTCACCGCCTCCGGGCCTTGGGCCAGGGTGGCCAGGTCCAACCGACCGGAAACACGCACCCGGCAAGCCGCACCGGAAACCAAGGGGT
Organism: uncultured Verrucomicrobiota bacterium; assembly: GCA_964474315.1. Classification (GTDB taxonomy): domain Bacteria; phylum Verrucomicrobiota; class Verrucomicrobiia; order Limisphaerales; family UBA9464; genus UBA9464. The sequence goes on from CAYYSX010000190.1 coordinate 11,102, forward strand.
GGGACGTGATGATCAGCGCCGTCGTGCCGTTCTGTTCGGTCAACCGGTGAAACCGGTGCCATAGACTGGAGGAAAGGCGGCGCAGTTCGGCCGGTGGACACAGTTTCAAATCAACCACTACCCGCGGCAGGTTGCGGTCGCGCAACAAGATGTCGGCGGCCTTCAACGCTTCCTCCGCTCCCCGGCAACGCACCCAAAGGATCCGGGCGAGCACCGCGGGGTCCAAGGCGTCCACATCCAGGCTGTCGGAGCCGTCGGCGAGGGCGAGGAATTGTCCTTCGGCCGCGGTCTGACGGATCCAGGCATGCAGCACTTGGGCGCTACCGGAGCCGGAACCTTCCCCCACCAATTCGGAAACCTCGCCCCGAGGCCATCCACCCTCGAGCAGGGAATCCAAGCCGGGCAGCCCGGTGGGCATTCCTTCGCGGGCGGCGACGGGCCGCAGTCGGGCCGCGGCCCCAAACCGTTCGACCAGGAGCTGACGCAGATCGACGATGTTGCTGGCAGCAGGCATGGAATGAGGGTCAGACCGGGAAGGCAGGTTAGCCCCCTTGGCTCCGGATGAAATCGCAAAGTCCAGGCCATCCTGGCGTCCCCG
>CAYYSX010000191.1:0-11698 GCA_964474315.1 uncultured Verrucomicrobiota bacterium
CCAACCCTGACGATCGAGCTGGACGGAGCAAATGTGCTGCTAGGCTGGCCCGAGGATTCGCTTGGCTTGGGCTATGTCCTCGAACGTGCCGACTCCCTGACCAGCACGATTTGGGAGCCCGTTCCTGGAGTCGTCACGAACTCCATCCTACTGACTCCCGAGGAGCACGCGCAGTTTTACCGGCTCAACGATTCCCCCACGAATACCGCGGTCCTCCGTGGAGTGGTCCAATCGGGCGGCACCTCGGCGACGACTCCGTACCCCGGCGTCACGGTGAAGCTCTACGAGGCCACCACACTGCAGCCGTCGCTGGTGGCCCAGACGACGACCGACCCGACCGGTCGCTTCGTTTTGGCCTCATCCAGAATCTTTTCGGAGAGCATTTTCTTCGTGACGGCCACCCTGGGTGTCGAGGTCGAGCTGGTCGCGGTTCTCGGGCCGACCCTGCCCTCCACCGTCACCGTCAATGAGTTGACCACCGTGGCGGCGGCTTACTCCATGGCCCAGTTCTATCGCGGAGGCGTCATTGCGGGAGACCCATTCGCGCTCCAGATCGCGGCCTCCATGAACGACAACCTGGTGGACACCGCTACCGGCGCTTCGTCTCCCGTACTCTTGGCTTCGCCCAACGCCGACCAGTCGAACTCGCTCCGCTCCACGCGCTCGCTCGCCAATCTACTGGCGGCGTGCGGCCACGATCCCGCGGTGGCGAGCTGGTTCCTCCAACAGGCCACCGATCCGCGGCTGCCGGCGCCCACCACCACGCCGCAGGCAATGGCCAATCTGGCCCGCAATCCCGGCCAGAATGTGGACTCGATCTATTCGTTGGCCACGATGCGTACCCCCTACACCCCCTCGCTCTTCGAGGCTCCAGATGCGTGGACGGTGACGGTGAAGGTCAACGATTCCGGGGACGACAACTATCTGATCGGCGGCCTGGGCAACATCGTCTTCGACGCCCAGGGCTATGCTTGGATTGTGGACAACGTGGTCCAAGGCACTCCCTACTCGAGCCGGCTATTGATCGTGCTCCAGCCCAATGGAAAGCCGGCGGACGGGTCCGACGGAACCCCGCGTTCCCCCATTTCGACGGGAGGTCTGCTGGGGGGTGGCTATGGCATTACCATTGATCCGCAGGGCTCCGTCTGGGTGGGTAACTTCGGTTGGGGACCGGACCATTCGTGCGAGTACTATCCGTCGCCCACCTGCAACGGAAGCGTTTCCCAGTTCACCCCATCCGGGGAAGCCGTGTCGGGTCCGCTGGGCTACCAGGGGGGACCCGTGCGAGCCCAGGGAATGGCCGCCGACTCCGCCGGCAATATCTGGATTTGCAGTTACGGAGACGATGCCGTCTATGTCTTCCTGAACGGCAGCCCGACGAATGTCGTGCGCTTTCAAGAGTACCAGGGCAGTCAGCCGTTCGACGTCCAGATTGCTGCCGACGGAACCGCCTGGGTGACCTGTGGCGGCGGAATTGCCGGCGAGTACCCGAGTAGCCTCACGCATCTGGAATTGGTGGGTACCAACGTGAACCGCCTTTCGGAGGCCCACTTTGGCAAAGCCATCAAGGGCTTCTCGCTCGATTCGAAGGGCTATGCCTGGGTGGCGTCGCAGGGCGACGACAAGGTCTATGCCGTGGCGCCCGATGGGACCGTGATCGGCGGCTTTGGCGGCGGCGGCGTCAATGGTCCTTGGGGCGCGACAGTGGATGGCGAAGACAACATCTGGGTGGCCAACTTCGGCCCCCTCGCCGTCGCCCCGTTCGCCTCCCGGTTGTCGAAGCTGGCCGGCGCCGATCCGGCCACCCGACCGCCCGGATTGAACCTGGGCGACCCCATCAGTCCGGAAACCGGCTACACCGTTCCGTCGGCCGGCAGCGAGGTGCTGCTACACGATGGAACTCCGCTCTATGGTCCGGACGGTCCGGCGGCTTACCATCCCCTGCAGCGATTGACGGCCACCGCCATTGACCGGGCGGGCAACCTCTGGGCGCTGAACAATTGGAAGAACAACTTCACCATTGACCTCACCTCCAATCCTGGTGGCGACGGCGTCGTGATCTTTGTGGGCCTGGCCGCCCCGCCGAAATAGCCCTGGGTGACAGGCATTCGCCAACAAAAAGGGCGGGCCGCCTTGGCCCGCCCGCTGCAAGATGACGTTTCCGAACGGTTACTCGTCAATGACCGGAGGTTCGGCGGCCGGAGCAGGCGCCGGCGGGGCGTCCGTTGATCCGTCCTTCTGTTCGCGTTCTTCCAGGGCCGCCTTGCGGCTGAGCCGGACCCGGCCCTTTTCGTCCACCCCCAGGCATTTGACCGTGACCTCGTCGCCCATCTGGACGATGTCCTCGACCTTCTTCACCCGGAAATTGGCCAGCTCGCTGACATGCACGAGCCCCTCGGCTCCGGGGGCGAATTCGACGAATGCGCCGAAGTCTTTGATCGAAACCACCTTGGCGCGGTAGATGCGACCCGGCTCCGCCGCCGCCGCGGCGCGGGCCTTGTCCTCGGGCGAGCCTTGCTTGGGCGAGCGGGAAGGTTTGCCATTCCCATCGCCTTCCGCTGGAGCGTCATCGGATGATTCAGCACGGGGAGCCCGTTCCCGGCGCTCGCCGCGGCTACCGCGTTCTCCCCGCTCAGCGCGAGGGGGACGCTCCGAACGCTCCGGCCGTTCCGGACGATCTCCGGCCGGTTCGGCGGCAATGGACTCGCCGGAGGCGGCGAGTTCACCCCGCTCTTCCATGGCGGCTTTGCGACTCAGTTTCACCCGGCCCTTGTCGTCCACACCAATGCACTTCACCCAGATTTCGTCGCCGACCTTGACGACGTCTTCCGGGCGGTTGACACGCCGGTTGGAAAGTTCGCTGACATGGACCAGGCCGTCCTGACCGGGCAACACTTCGACGAACACGCCGAATTCCTTCAGCGTGACCACCCGACCCAGATAGATCTTGCCCACTTCGATCTCTGCCCCAATGGCCTCGATCTCCTTCCGGGCGATCTCCATGCCTTCCGCCGACACGGAAAAGATCTTCACCGTGCCGTCGTCTTCGATATCGATCTCACAGCCGGACTCATCCACCAGCCGCTTGATGTTCTTCCCGCCGGGGCCGATCAGCATGCCGATCTTCTCCGGATTGATACGCATCACAGTGATCCGCGGGGCGTACTTCGAAATGTCCGGACGCGGCTCGGCCAAGATGCCGGCCATGTGTTCGAGAATCTGGAGGCGAGCCGTGTGAGCCTTCGTCACCGCCTCCGCCATGATCGTAAGCGGAATGCCCTTGAGCTTGAGATCCAATTGGAACCCGGTGATGCCCTGGGTGGTTCCTGCAATCTTGCAGTCCATGTCGCAGAACGCGTCCTCCCAGCCGATGATGTCGGTCAGGAGTTGGTACCGGTTGATCACCTTGTTCGCATCGTATTCGGTGCAAATGCCGACCGAAATACCGGCGACCGGGCGCTTCAACGGCACCCCGGCATCCATCAGGGCGAGCGATGCACCGCAGATGGACGCCATGGAAGTGGAGCCGTTGGACTCCATGATTTCCGCGGTGACCCGGACGGCGTAAGGATATTCCTCCACGGGAACCATGGGCCGGACCGACCGTTCGGCGAGCGCGCCATGGCCGATTTCGCGGCGGCCAGGACCGGAGATACGGCCGGTTTCGCCCACCGAAAAATTCGGGAAGTTGTAGTGCAGAATAAACTGCTTCTTGGTCTCGCCGCCGGTGTAGGCGTCGAACTCCTGGACATCATCGCTGGTCCCCAAAGTCGCCAAGCAGATCGCCTGGGTCTCACCGCGCTGGAACATGGCTGAACCGTGTGCCCGAGGCAGAAAGCCCACGGCACTGTCGAGCGGGCGGACCACGTCGAAGGCCCGGCCATCGAGTCGCTGACTGCTGTCCAGAATGAGAGCCCGGACCGCTTCTTTTTGGAGATAGTACTGGGCATCCTTGATGACGAAGTCGGTCACCTTCTCGGCCCCGAACTTTTCCACCAGCTTGGCACCGACCTCGGCGAAGATCGCGTTGACCGCGGCTTCCCGGGCCAGCTTCTGCGGCGTCAACAGCGCCGGAACGATCCGATCACCGGCCAGTATTTTGGCTTCGGCAAGGATTTCGTCGGGAACGACCTTGACCGTAATCTGGCGCTTCGGCTTGCCGAGCTTGGCGGCCAGTTCCTTCTGCGCGGTGATCAAGGGTTGGATGGCTTCCTGGCCGAACCGGAGAGCCTCCACAAAGTCCGCCTCGCTGATCTCGTTGGCCGCTCCTTCGAACATGACCACGTCGGTCTCGTTGCCCACGTAGATGAGGTCGAGATCGGAACCGGCCTGCTGTTCGTGGGTAGGATTGGCGACAAACTGGCCATCCACACGGCCCACCCGGACCGCGCCAATGGGGCCGTCCCAAGGAATATCGGAAACCATCAAGGCAGTGGACGCCCCGATGATGCTGAGAATGTCGGGATCATTCTGGCCGTCGGTGGACAGCAGAATGGTCTGCACCTGGACTTCGTTGTACCACCCCTTGGGAAACAAGGGACGAATGGGGCGGTCAGTCAGGCGGCAGGTGAGGATTTCCTTCTCGGTCGGCCGGCCTTCGCGTTTGAAGTAGCCTCCCGGGAACTTGCCGGCGGCCGAGGCCTTCTCGCGGTAATCCACCGTGAGGGGGAAGAATTCCTGGCCTTCCTTGGCCTTGGTGGCCGCGACAGTGGCGGTAAGGATGATGGTTTCGCCGAGTTGGACGGTGACGGCACCATCGGCTTGGCGGGCGTAGCGGCCGGACTCGATGACGATGTCCTGGTGCCCTACGGTTACGATAACTTTCTCTGGCATATGCGGTTGTGTCCGCCTTGCCCGCGAGAAACTTCAGTCAACCGCCCCGACCTGGCACGGACGCGGAGGCCGGCGAAGTCGGGGTCGCTGAGTGAAATCGCCCAAGGGCGGGCGGACCGATTATTTCTTCGACGCGACCTTCTGTTTCGAACGGGCCGGACCCCGCTGCCGGGTTGCGTCACTGACGGCAGCCTTGCCCCCTTTGGTGGAGGCGGAACCGGCCAAAAGCCGAAGCCGGGCACAAGGCCCGGCTTCGAAAAGTCTATTTCCGCAGCTTCAACTTCTTGGTGAGCGCCTGGTATCGGCCCTCATCCGTCTTTTGCAGGTAGTTGAGCAGGCGACGGCGCTGGCTCACCAGGATCAGGAGACCCCGGCGCGAGCCATGGTCCTTCTGATTCTTCTGCAGATGTTCGGTGAGGTTGTTGATGCGGCTGGACAGCAACGCGACCTGGACCTCGGTGGACCCGGTGTCTTTGTCGTGCTGACGATGTTCCGTAATGGTTTTTGACTTCGCTTCCATGATGATCTCGGTGTTGGGCAGCAAACCACCGCCCGGTAAAACATCCGTTAATCGAAGCGAAAATGTTAACCACGAGACGGACCAGTGTCGAGGGTTAGTTTGTCGCGTGAAAGTTGGTGAGCGCATCTGACACGGTCCTTACCGGCAGGAGCGCGGGCGGCTCGCCCGCAGAGTAACCCTTGGGGAAGCTCCAAGTTCCAAAACCCAAGCTCCAAAGAAATCCCAAGCTCCAAGGCTCCCGGATCCCGTGCGGACTGCGTCGAAGCAGGCGTTGGTGCCCAGCGCTACCGCCTACGGTCCGCCCGCTTTGCCCTTGGAGGCGGGCGGCCGGACCCTCCATGCTGCGCGGGTGCATTCCCCGGACAAGCCCCCCGGCGACTACCTGCACAGCGAGTCGTTCCTCCGAACGCTGATGCGGCGACAACTGCGGTTGTCGGTGACCTGCGCGGTCACGTTCCTGGTCGCCCTGCTCGGACTTCCCCTCCTGAACTACTTCTTTCCCTCTGCCATGGCAGTGCGGGTGGGTGGGTTCACGCTGACCTGGCTGATGCTGGGGGTCCTGTTCTTCCCGTTCGTCTGGATCATTTCCTGGGTCTTCATCCGCCGCAGCATCGCCCTGGAAGAAGCGGAGGTGGCGGAAGTTCAAAGTTCAAAGCTCAAAGCTCAAAAAAACCCAGATGATCCACTTACCTGAACTCGCCGATCGCCCCTTTGAGCTTTGAACTTTGAGCTTTGAGCTTCCCCCATGTTCGCCGCCTTCGATCCTTGGATTCTTTCGTTCAGCGCGGTCACGGTGATCGCCACCATCTGGATGGGATACTGGGCCGCGAAAAAGGCCCGGACCGCGTCGGATTTCTTCGTCGCCGGCCGCGGCGTGTCGGTCGGATGGAATGCGTCGGCCATCTCGGGCGAATACCTGTCCGCGGCGTCATTCATGGGCATTGCGGGCATGGTAATGAGTTCCGGCTACGATGCCCTGTGGTATCCGGTCTGTTACGCCTGCGGATACTTGTTCCTGTTGTTGTTCATTGCCGGACCCCTTCGCCGGTTCGGCGCCTATACCATCCCGGACTTTGCCGAAGGCCGCTACGACTCGCCGGTGTTCCGCAAGATCGCCGTCGTGTTCGTCCTGTTCATCGGGTTCTTTTACACCATGCCCCAGATGAAGGGGGCGGGAACGACCCTGGCCTATATCTTTCAGGACATCAGTTGGTTTGGACAACAGGGCCTGCCGTATTGGATCGGGGTGGTGCTGGTCGGAGCGGTGATCACGTTCAATGTGGCCATCGGGGGCATGAAGGGCATCACCTTGGTTCAGGCCTTTCAATATTGGCTGAAAATGTTTGCGATCTCCGTGCCCATCTTTGTGCTAATGGCGGTGTATGGGGGATACGGCAGGCAGCTTCAGGTACAGGATCCCACCGGAAGCGTCTCTCCCGCCCCTCTTTCCGCCGCCAATGGGTCAGGCGCCCCATCGCCTCAAAACGGTGTCCCCGGCACGCACAACAATAGGAATGATGTGGAGGGCCGGCTTCAAGCCGACGCCAACGAAGCGCCCTTGTTCCGTCAACCGCTGCCCGCCAAAGCCCCAAGCGATCCGGTGTGGCTAAATCCCTTCGGCCCGCTCACCACCAAGGCAGCCAAGGCGGCCAAGTTGGAGGGGGACGCGGTTAAACCTTACGCTCTACTCTATACGTATTCGCTCATCATCGCCCTGGTCTGTGGCACCGCCGGGCTCCCCCACATCCTGGTCCGCTTTTACACCAATCCGGATGGCGTCGCCGCCAAGCGCACCACGATGTGGGTCATGATCCTCATCGGGGTCTTCTATCTCTTTCCACCGATCTTCGGCGTCATGGGGCGCAACCTCATGCCCGCGCTCTACGAAGGCACGGGCGCCAAAGGAACCGACAAAGTCGTCCTTGAACTGCCCCGCGTGCTGGACCGCGAACCCACGAACCACGAACCGCGAACCACGGACGAAAGCCTCCTTCTCTCCTCAGGAAACAATGGCCGCCCCACCGGCCTCTGGGGATCGATTCTCAGTGGCCTCACGTGTGCGGGGGCCTTCGCGGCGTTCATGTCCACCTTCTCCGGCCTGCTGGTATCCATGACCGGTGCTCTGGCCCACGACGTGTACGGCCGCATGCTCCGCCCACAGTCCACCCCGGCCGACCGCATGCGGATGTTCAAATGGTGCGCGGCGTTGATCGGGGGCATCGCCACGCTGCTGGGATGCTTTGTCGAGCCGCTGGAGATCAACTTCATGGTGGGCCAGGCCTTTGCGATCGCCGCCGCGAGTTATTTCCCTTTGCTGTTCATGAGCGTCTGGTGGCGGGGCATGACCATCCGCGGCGCCGCCACCGGGATGCTCGCCGGCGGTCTCTGCGCCTTGGTGGCGGTCGCCCTCACCAATGTCAGCAATCTCGCCCTCGACCCGGGACCCATGGGCCGTCTGTTCAGCGCCTTCGCCCCGCTCAACGACTTCTGGGTCGCCCATCCGTTGCTGCGAATCCTCTGCGAACAGCCCGCCATCTGGACCGTCCCGCTCGCCATCGGATTGATGCTCATCGTGAGCAAGCTGACCGCCGTCGCCGTGCCCTCGGACATCCGGATGAAGATGCTGGTGTTGCACGCGCCGGAGAAACTGGGTCTCAAGCAGGACTACATCCGGGAGCACGAAGGACATTGAGGACGCTCTCAACTCCAAGGGAAGCACCTCGCTGCTTTCACCCGGTGAGTGAACGTCGCTCCGCCCTAACCTCTTATCGATCCGCGTGATCCGTGAAATCCGCGGTTCCAACTGCCTTTTCTAGGTTCACCGCGTAGAGCGGAGGCGGTTGGAAACTCCTGGGCGGCGTGAGTGGTGACCGTGAAGCACCATAAATGGTGCGGCCCTTGGTGGTGAGGCACCCTCGACACCGTCATTCAGTTCCTCACGGACGTCAGTTCCGACAGCCAGATCATGTCCCGGTTGTTGGGTGACGCTACGTTCAAAGGCATGTCGCGACGCCTGACCGGCTCCACCGTCCGTCTATCCTGCCACTTGCGGATTTCTGCGTGCCCATCGGCAAACGTGATGCCTGCCGCGCCATTGTGATAGCTGGCCGGATAATCAATGATCCGCGCCTGGGCCGGATTCTCGACCATCATGTTGGCAAAGCCTCCAGCGTTGATGCTGTCGGGATGTTCATCCAACAGGACGTAGAGCCGGCTGGCCCCGACGGCGGCGATGTCGGCGCTCTTGTAGAACGTGCGGTACCTCCTCTGCTGCGACACCATGCTGGATCCCGGCGGCAGCCATTCACCCGGTCCGCCCATGGCCTGACTCATGCCCATGCTGCGGACGCGCGAGTGAGTTCCGGTCCCCAGCTTGATCGGATAGCGGTCCGCTGGGCACCGGTACACGCCGGCACTCTGCAGGTAGGGCGCAAACTTCGAGTACCTGACGTCCATGATCATCTGCAGGTTGGTGTTGTCGGAGGAATACGGACCCGGCCAGCCGAGCCAGCCGCCCACCCATTGGTAGGGCTCGTCGCGGGCGTTCCCCGGGGCGGTCAACCGGTCGTTGTGGTCATTCGGGTACATGATGTGCGCGAGTTGCAATTGCTTGAGGTTGCTGAGGCACGCAATGCCTTGGGCCTTGGTTTTGGAGCTTTCGCCCCCTAGCCCACCGCTGTCCTGACAACGACAAAATCAAGATGCGTCCTTCCCATCGTCTTCGGTAAGTGTGGAGTCGCTTTCGCTCGCGTGAATCGGCTAGCCTCGCCTTGGCATCCCGGCCTCCACGCTCATGCGAATCGATTCACACCAGCATTTTTGGCGGTACGACTCCGCGCAGTATCCTTGGATTCCCGCCGGTTCGGCGTTGCAGCGCGACTGGCTGCCCGCCGACCTGGCTTCCCTCCAGCAGTCCCTCGGGTTCGACGGCTCCATCGCCGTGCAGGCGCGCCAGTCGCTCGCCGAATCTTACTGGCTGCTGGGGCTGGCGGATGTCGATCCGCGCATTCAGGGCGTGGTCGGTTGGGCCGATTTGCAGGATGACCGAGTCGAAGAGGAACTGGCCTCGTTGGCGGCTCATCCCCGGTTCGTGGGCGTCCGGCATGTGGCGCAGGATGAGCCGGACGACACCTTCCTGCTTCGACCGGCCTTCCAACGGGGGATCGGCCGGCTGGGCCACTTCGGGCTTCGGTACGACATTCTCATCTATCCCCGGCAGCTCCCAGCGGCCATCGGCCTGGTCCGGAACTTTCCTGAACAACCCTTCGTGCTGGACCATCTGGCCAAGCCCTTCATCCGGGTGGGAGCCCTCTCGCCGTGGCGGGAACAGATTCAGGAGCTGGCCACGTTTCCCCAGGTCTTCTGCAAAGTGTCCGGAATGGTCACGGAGGCGGATCACACCCAGTGGAAACTGGCCGATTTCGAACCTTACCTGGACGTTGTCGTTGAGGCGTTTGGGCCCCAGCGCCTGATGTTTGGCTCGGATTGGCCGGTCTGCTTGCTCGCGGGCCGCTATGACCAGGTGGTCCAACTCGTGGAGGAGTATGTCCAACGGCGGGCTGGATGGGGGCCAGCGGAGACCGAGGCGTTCTTCGGGGGTAATTGCGCAGCGTTCTACCGACGTGGTTGAAGCAAGAGATCCGGGGGCGAATCGCGGAGGCAAAAGCTCAAAGCATGCTGGTGCCGACGGACGGAAGCTCCCGATCCCAAATCCCAAGCTCCCGATTGCGACTGGAACTCATCGTTCGACTCGGTCCCGACTTGAGCCTGGAGATTTGGAGTTTTTGGGGAGCTTGAATCGTGGCTTTTGAAGCTTTCGCCCCGGTCCCCACTGCGGTTCCGACATGGATAAATCCAAGATACGCCGAGCGCGCCCGAACGCGCTCCGCCCCGTTTGACCCGCGACCCCTCTCCCTGTTACAACCGCACCCGCCGATGAAAAAACGCCCTTCGCAGGCTAGCCCCAAATACCGTCGCATCCTGATCAAGCTGAGCGGCGAGGCCCTCGGAGGCGACACGGGCTTCGGGATCAACCCGGAGGCCGTCCACGATATGGCCGGGCAGGTTGCCGAAGTGCAGCAGCTCGGTGTGCAAGTCGTCATCGTGGTGGGCGGCGGGAATATCTTCCGCGGACTCCAGGGAAGTGAGAAGGGCATCGAGCGGGCCACGGGTGACTACATGGGCATGCTCGCCACCGTGATCAACGCGCTGGCCCTGCAGGACGCCCTGGAGAAGAAAAAGGTCCTCACCCGCGTCCTCAGCGCCATCAACATGACCGCCATTGCCGAACCCTTCATCCGCCGCCGCGCCATCCGCCACCTGGAAAAGGGGCGCGTGGTCATCTTCGCCGCCGGCACGGGCAATCCGTTCTTTTCCACCGACACGGCCGCCGCGCTTCGCGCCAACGAAATCGGAGCGGAAGTTATTCTCAAAGCCACCAAAGTGGACGGCATCTATGACCAGGATCCTAAGAAATTTCCCGACGCCCGGCGTTACGATCACATCAGCTACGCCGAAGCCCTGGAGAAGCGGCTCAAAGTAATGGATTCCGCCGCCTTCGCGCTATGCCAGGACAACAAGATGCCGATCATTGTCTTCGATTTTTTCCGCCCTCATAACCTGCTGCGTGTCGTCACTGGAGTATCGGTCGGCACGCACGTTTCTTAGTTGACCGAGGCCTTTCATCCTCCCTCTTTCTGCCATGACTGACGACATCCTGCTCGAAGCCGAAGAAAAGATGCTCAAGACCGAGGAGCATTTGGTTCACCAGTTCGCTGGGGTGCGCACCGGCAAAGCCTCACCCGCGTTGATCGAAAACATTCAGGTCGAGGCGTACGGCTCGATGATGCGTCTGCGGGAAGTGGCCACCATTTCCGCCCCCGAAGCACGCATGCTAATGGTCCAACCGTTCGATACTGCCAACGTCAAAGCCATCGAGAAGGCCATCCAAAACTCCAACCTCGGCCTCAACCCTGCCACTCAGGGCAAGTTCATCCGCATCGTTCTTCCCGACCTGAGTGCCGAGCGCCGTGCCGAGTTTGTGAAGCTGTGCAAGAAGCTGACCGAGGAAGGGCGCATCGCGATCCGCAACGAGCGGCGTCAAGCCATGGAGGCGCTGAAGAAGGCCAAGAACGACGGGGTCTCCGAAGATGAAGTGAAGACGGCCGAGGGGGAGGCGCAGAAGCTGACCGACCAGTATATTGCCAAGCTGGAACAGCACCTCGCCCACAAGGAAAAGGAAATCCTGACGGTCTGACCGGCTTCCCGCCCCCGTTCGGAGTCCCGGCTTGAGCCGTGGTCATTACCCATAAGTCTTGGGGCTGGACACCGGCCCCTCGGGCTGGC
>CAYYSX010000192.1:0-11687 GCA_964474315.1 uncultured Verrucomicrobiota bacterium
GGAGCTCGGAACTTGGAACTTCTTTGGAGCTTGGAGCTTGGCCGTTGGAGCTTGGGCGCGCCCCCATTCGAGGACAAACTCAAGAGGCGCCCGTCCCCACCCGCACTCCCGTGCCACTCTGTCTTCCTACGCCTGCGCCACCAATTGTCGCAGCACGTACGGCAAAATTCCACCGTGCTGATAGTAGTCGATCTCGACGGGCGTATCGATGCGGCAGATCACCGGAACCTCCTGAATGGAGCCGTCCGTGCGCGTGATGCGCAGGATCAGGTCTTGTTGCGGCTTCAGGTTCTCGTCCAATCCCAACACGTCATAGGTCTCGGAGCCGTCGAGGTTCAGGGTCTTCGCCGTGGTGCCTTCCTTGAACTGGAGCGGCAATACCCCCATGCCCACCAGATTGGAGCGATGGATGCGCTCGAAGCTTTGCGCCACCACCACCTTCACTCCGAGCAGATTGGTGCCTTTCGCGGCCCAATCACGACTGGATCCGGTGCCGTATTCCTGGCCGGCAATGACGATCAGCGGTGTGCCGTTCGCCTGGTAGGCCATGGCGGCATCATAAATCGACATCTTCGCTCCGTCGGGGCCCAGCGTGTTGCCACCTTCCTCGCCCCCCAACATGAGGTTCTTGATGCGGACGTTGGCAAAGGTGCCGCGGGTCATCACGCGGTCGTTGCCGCGGCGCGAGCCATAGCTATTGAAATCCTCGAACGCGACCCCGTGGTCCGTCAGATACCCTCCCGCTGGCGACGCCTTCTTGATCGCGCCGGCCGGTGAGATGTGGTCGGTCGTTACGGAATCGCCAAAGATACCGAGCGGCCGGGCCCCGGTGATTCCTTGGATACCGCCCGGTTGAAGCGAGAAGGTGGTGAAGAATGGCGGCTCCTGAATGTAAGTGGACTGGGGATCCCATTCATAGACGTTGCCGACGCTGGACGGGATCTCATTCCACTTCGGGTTCTGCGCGGCGAAGTCCCGGTAGAGTTTGCGGAAGACCTCCGGCTTGAGCGCGGATTGCATGGCGTCGCGCACTTCCTGGAGCGTGGGCCACAGGTCGGCGAGATAAACGGGGTTGCCGCTCTTGTCCTCGCCGAGGGGCTCACAGGTCAGGTCGATGTCCACCCGGCCCGCCAGCGCGAAGGCCACTACCAGCGGAGGCGACATCAGGAAGTTCGCCTTGATGCTCTGGTGAACGCGCGCCTCGAAGTTGCGATTGCCGGAAAGCACGCTGGCCGCGACGTAATCATTCTTCACCACCGCGTCTTCGATGGCGGGATCCAGGGGGCCGGAGTTGCCAATGCAGGTGGTACAGCCATACCCGACGGTGTTGAACCGCAGCCGGTCGAGATACTTCTGCAGGCCGGTCTTGCGCAGGTAATCGGTCACCACCCGCGAACCGGGAGCCAGTGAAGCTTTCACCGCCGGATTCACCTTCAAACCTCGCTCGACGGCCTTCTTTGCCAGCAACCCGGCTGCGAGCATCACGCTCGGGTTGCTGGTGTTGGTGCAACTGGTGATGGCGGCAATCAACACGGAGCCGGTGCCAATTTTGGCGCGCTTCTTCGCCGCGGTCTCCACCTTGACCGTCTTGCCGAAGACCTGCCGGCTCTTGCCAAAGCCGCTTTCGGTGACAGGGCGCTGGACGGCCTGGAAGAATTCCCGGCGCAGGTCGTTGAGCTGGATCCGGTCCTGCGGGCGCTTGGGTCCGGCCACGCTGGGCTTCACGGTGGCGAGGTCCAGCTCCACCACTTGTGAGTAATCCACCTGTCCCGCCTGGGGAATGCCCCACAGGCCTTGGGCCCGGTAGTAGTTCTCATACATCCGGCAGTGCGCCTCGCTGCGGCCAGTGGCGCGCAAGTAGTTCACGCACTCCTCGTCAATGGGGAAGAATCCCATGGTCGCCCCGTACTCGGGCGCCATGTTGGCGATGGTGGCGCGATCCACCACCGGCAGCGCCGCCGCCCCCGGACCGAAGAACTCGACAAACTTGCCCACCACCTTCGTCTTGCGCAGGAGCTGGGTCACCGTCAGGGCCAGATCGGTGGCGGTGACGCCTTCGGTCAATGACCCGGTGAGGTGAACGCCCACCACGTCCGGCGTTAGAAAATACACCGGTTGGCCCAACATGCCGGCCTCGGCTTCGATGCCGCCCACCCCCCAGCCGACGATTCCCAAGCCATTGATCATGGTGGTGTGGGAATCGGTGCCGACCAGGGTATCGGGGAAGTAGAGTTGCCCATCGGGAGGCAAGGGTTGGGAGAGGACTCCTTTGGCGAGGTACTCGAGGTTGACTTGATGCACGATGCCGATTCCGGGAGGAACGACCTTGAAGGTGTCGAAGGCCTGCATGCCCCACTTCAGGAACTGGTAGCGCTCGCGGTTGCGGGTGAACTCGAGCTCGAGGTTCTTCTGCATGGCCTCGGCATTGCCGGCAAAATCGACCTGGACGGAGTGGTCCACCACCAGGTCCACCGGCACCAGCGGCTCAATGATCTTGGGATTCTTACCGATCTTGGCGACCGCGGAGCGCATGGCCGCCAAGTCCACCAGGAGGGGGACACCGGTGAAGTCCTGCAGGACGATGCGGGCCACCACGAAGGGAATCTCCGCCGTACGCGGCTCGATGGGTTTCCAGTTGGCCAGCTCTCGAACATTGGCCTCGGTCACCTTTTTTTCGTCGAAGTTTCGCAGCACCGATTCCAGTACCAGGCGGATCGACACGGGCAGGCGTGAGATGGGACCGATTCCAGCCTGTTCCAGGGCGGGCAGGGAATAGAACCGACCGGGGACCCCCTGACCGGGATCGAATGTTTGGAGGGTATCGAACAGATGGTGCGGAGTGCTCATGCGAATGAAGGGAAACCAGCCAAAACCGGACGAGGACAGTGGGGATGAGCGCGGGGAGCGTCAAGAAACGGGCCGGGGTTCGTTGGGCGCATCTCAGTTTTGGGCGGGGCCGCCGCGGCGCGGCGGCCCTACCCGGGATGGCGCGCTGCGCCGTCCCCGCCCGTAGGGCGGCCATTGACAGCGCCGCGTCGAAGAACTTTCGCCCCACTCGGCCCCGGCTGCGTCGCAGGAGGATCGACGCTGCACTGCCAACGGCCGCGTTCCCGCGCTACGCGTGGAACGCGGGGCCGCCGTCGCGCGGCGGCCCTACCTCAGGCTGAGGCCCCGGTCAGCCGGGAGCTGTCCAGAAACTGAGATGCGCCCGGGTTCGTCCGAGCGGACGGGCCGTCCGCTCCCGAAAAGGACCGTACCCTGGGGGGGCTTCAACGTCACTGCTCCCACCGCCGCAGCGTTCCCGACCGCTTCGACTCCACGCGCTGAAGCAGGCTCAAGCCTGGAGTTCGAGTTTGAGGGAAAGTGGATGAGCAAGCTCTTGATTGCAGGGACTTGCGCCCTCAGGAAGGGTCTAGTTCGCCACACAAATCCCGCATCCTCGATGCGGGGCGACGACCGTGGGGTCAATTTTCGGCGGGGCTGCTTGCTGCCGCTCCCAGCCCCAGCGGTACAGGAGCATTTCTAAATGGCTAACGGCGCCTCCGAACTTAATAAGCCTCGCTTGCTCAAATCTTGCCGAGCAAAAGCAGAACAACCAGAATCACCAGCACCAGACCGAGTCCGCCGCTCGGGAGATAGCCCCAACTCTTACTGTAGGGCCAGGTAGGAAGCGCGCCCAGCAAAATCAGAACGAGCAGCACCACTAAAACAGTTCCTAACATATTATTCCTTTCAAGTTAACAGAGGATCCGATTTTCCTTTGTGGAAGGAGTCTCCGCTTTTTCATGACCTAATGATACCTCCCGAGACCACGCGCGCCATGGGGTGTTCACCCCACGCCAGATTTCCGGATTCAGGCCTCTTCCAGAGGTGGTCTCGGCCCAAGACTCAGCTCGGAGCGAGGGAGAGCAGGAGATGGTTCGGCTCAATTCGTGAGCAGCTCGCTGACGGACGATAACGCGGGGATGCAGTCACAAACGATTTTTATCTTAGGTGGATAAGAGGATTTCGGCGGATGAATAGAGTGGGGGTTTTACCCCATAGCGCCGCCGCCGCCGCAGGCGCAGATTGGAGTGTTGGTCCCGCGCAAATCGCGGTGCAATGGCTTTCTCAAACACGCTGAAAGATTTGCGGGTCGGCGTCCGGCCGCATTTTGTTTGTGACAGTGGAGAAACGTCAGTCGCCGAAAAATCTATGCCAGCCAAATCAAAACCGCCAAAGGCGCCGGGTCGCAGACCGGGGCCGCCGAGCCCTCGCCCAGGCCTTGCAGTCCCCACCCACCGAAACGCCCCGGCAGGCCAGCGAGAAGAAGAGCATGAAAATCCCCATCAATGGAGAACTCAACACAAGTCCACAATTATTATGAACAATACCCTCCTCATTGTCGCCGACCTGGGCTTGCTCCGGGTCTATCGCGAAACGCAAAACGTTGCCGATCGGCAACCGCATCTGGAATTGATCGAAGAATTGAAGCTGGAAAATGCCCGCCAGAAATTGTCCGACCAAGTGACCGACCAGGCGGGCCGATTTCCCCGCGGCGGTGGGGCGACAAATATCTCCGGTGATCTCTCCGCCGGCGAAAGTCTCAACTCGGAAGCCGAAGAAAACCGCCGGCTCATCAGTCAGTTGGCCGGGCGAGTCAACACGCTGTTGGCGAACCCTGAAGTGATCCGTTGCTCGCTGGCGGTCAGCGGAGCGATCCACAAGCAACTGCTGGAGGCGCTTGACCCCAAAGTCCGGGCCAAAATTGTTCAGTCACTTGCCTCGAACCTCACCAAGACCGACCCGCAATCGCTGGCCGGACATTTTGCCCGCGCCGGGGCCTGAACCCCAAAGATGAACGATCAAACCACTCCAACCCATCTCGGCACGGTCGTCTCGGTGCGCGGTAGTGTCGTGGACGTGCGATTCGATGAGCAGTTGCCTCCCATTTACTCCGTGCTGCGGGCGGGAGATCGACAGCAGATCGTCATCGAAGTGCTGGCGCAACGAGATGCGCGGCACGTGCGCGGCATTGCCTTGACGCCCACGCAAGGTCTGGCGCGTGGCATGGCGGTGGAGGACACGGGCGGGCCGTTGCAAGCGCCGGTAGGCAAGGGCGTTCTTTCTCGGATGTTCGACGTGTTCGGCAACGCCATTGATCGCGAACCGGAGTTGTCTGACGTGCAATGGCGTTCCGTGCATCGCGCGCCGCCGCCACTGGTGCGACGTTCCACCCAATCCGAGATTTTCGAAACGGGCATCAAGGTCATCGATGTGCTCGTACCGTTGGAGAAAGGCGGCAAGGCGGGACTGTTCGGCGGAGCGGGCGTCGGCAAGACGGTGTTGCTCACCGAAATGATTCACAACATGATCGGGCATCAGGAGGGTGTGAGCCTATTTTGCGGCATTGGCGAACGCTGTCGCGAAGGTGAAGAGCTTTACCGCGAGATGAAGGAAGCCGGCGTGCTGCCGCACATGGTGATGCTCTTCGGCCAGATGAACGAGCCGCCGGGCGCGCGCTTCCGCGTGGGGCATGCGGCCCTGACCATGGCCGAGTATTTCCGGGACGATGAGCACCGCGACGTGTTGCTGCTCATCGACAATATTTTCCGCTTCATCCAGGCCGGCTCGGAAGTCTCCGGTCTCATGGGGCAGATGCCCTCGCGGCTGGGCTATCAGCCCACCATGGGCACCGAGCTGTCGGGTCTGGAGGAGCGCATTGCCAACACGGACACCGGGGCCATCACCTCGATCCAGGCGGTGTATGTGCCCGCGGACGATTTCACCGATCCCGCGGCGGTGCATACGTTTTCTCATCTCTCCGCCTCCATCGTGCTCTCGCGCAAGCGAGCGAGCGAGGGCCTCTACCCGGCCATCGACCCGCTCCAATCCGGCTCCAAAATGGCCACGCCAGGCATCGTCGGCGACCGGCATTACGCCTTGGCGCAGGAGATCCGGCGGACGCTCGCGCATTATGCGCAGCTCAAGGACATCATCGCCATGCTCGGCCTGGAACAGCTTTCGCCGGAGGACCGCAATGTGGTCGCGCGCGCACGGCGCCTCGAGCGTTTCCTCACCCAGCCCTTTTTCACAACCGAGCAGTTCACCGGTCTCAAGGGAAAACTCGTCAGCCGCAATGATGCCCTGGACGGCTGCGAACGCATCCTGCGCGACGAATTCAAGGACTACCCAGAGAGTGCGCTCTATATGATCGGGGCCAGCGACGAGGCAAAGGCAAAACGGAAATCAACCCCTGAACCCAAACCCGAGCCAAAGCTGGAGACGCTCGCGGCCACCACCAATGAATCTTAAAATCCTCCTCCCCTTCCAGGTCCATACCGAGAAAGCCGGCGTGTCGCGCATGGTGGCGGAGACGCCCGAGGGCTCTTTCGGACTCCTGCCCCGGCGGCTCGACTGCGTCGCCGCCCTCGTACCCGGCATCCTGATCTACGAGACGGAAGCCGACGGGGAGGTGTTCGTGGCGGTGGACGACGGCGTTCTCGTGAAGACTGGCCCCGACGTGCTCGTCTCCGTGCGCCGCGCGCTGGGGGGCGCGAATCTTAGCGAATTGCGCGAATCCGTGGAGAAGGAATTTCTCACGCTGGATGAACAGCAGCAAAGCACCCGTACCGTCATGGCGAAGTTGGAAACCGGATTTCTCCGCCGCTTCGCGACCTTTCAAGATGAGTGACCCGGCGCCCAGGAAATCCTTGAAAAGCGCGCCGACCCTCGCCGGGGAGGTCGGGGCCAAGGCCAGGCGCAAGCTTAGGGCGCGACGGCACTCCTCGCGCGGTGTCTGGTTCGGTCTGGGCATGATGGGATTGATCGGCTGGTCGGTCGTCGTGCCCACGTTGCTCGGTGCCGGGCTCGGTCTCTGGCTGGACCGGACCCATCCGGGCGGCCGCTCGTGGACGCTGGCCCTCCTCGTGGCCGGGCTCGCGCTCGGCTGCATCAATGCGTGGCTGTGGGTCGCCAAGGAAGACCAGGCCATGCGGGATGAACAGGAGGACAACGATGAATGAAACACTGACCTGGGTGCTGGCCGGGGTCGCCGGCACGGCCCTCGGGATGATTTTCTTCGGGGGACTTTGGTGGACCGTGCGCCGGGGCCTTTTGTCCCGCCGGCCCGCGCCATGGTTTTTCGGCAGCCTGCTGCTGCGCATGGGTCTGGTCGTGACCGGATTTTATTTTGTCGGAAACGGGCAGTGGCAGAGGCTGCTGGCCTGCCTGCTCGGATTCATCGTCGCGCGATTCATCGTGCTGAGGATGACCCATGCCCGGGAGATCCGCCATGCGCCTTAGTCCCGACGAAATCATCTACTGGCAGCAGGGGTTCTTCAAACTGAACGCCACCCTCGTGTTTACGTGGGGCCTGATGCTCGTGCTGACCGTGGGCGCGAAACTCATCACGCGCCGGTTCACGACCGGGCACACGCGTTCGCGTTGGCAGAACCTGCTGGAGATCGTCGTGACGGGTATCGCGCGGCAGATCGAGGAGGTCGGCCTGCGTCATCCGAAGAAGTATCTCGGGTTTCTGGGCACGCTCTTTCTCTTCATCGCCATGGCGAGCCTCTGCACGGTGATCCCCGGCTTCCACCCTCCAACCGGCTCGCTCTCCACCACGGCCGCCCTGGCGTTGTGCGTGCTGGTGGCCGTGCCGATGTTCGGCATTGGGGACCAGGGGCTGGGCGGCTACCTGAAATCTTACATTAAGCCGACCGTCATCATGCTGCCGTTCAACCTCATCAGCGAAATCTCGCGCACCCTGGCTTTGGCGGTCCGCCTCTTCGGCAACATGATGAGCGGGGCGATGATCCTCGCCATTCTGCTCACCATTACACCCTTCGTTTTTCCGGTCGTGATGACCGCGCTCGGCCTGCTCACCGGCATGGTGCAGGCCTACATCTTCAGCATCCTGGCCGCAGTTTACATCGCGGCCGCCACCCGTGCCCACGGGCCCAGGTCGGAGGCTGAGTCGACGCCCGCGACCTGAACCCGCACAAACCCGAAACCAAACAGGACTCCTTATGGACAACATGACAATCATCGCGGTGGCATCCATCGTCACCTCCGGCATCACCATCGCCTTCGGCACCATGGCACCTGCGTTCGGCGAAGGGAAGGCGGTGGCGAGCGCGCTTTCTTCGCTGGCCCAGCAGCCCGACGCCTCCGCGACCATCACCCGGACGCTCTTCGTCGGCCTGGCGATGATCGAAGCCAGCGCGATCTACTGCTTCGTGGTCGCGATGATTCTTATCTTCGCGAACCCGTTCTGGAACCATGTCATCGCCGAGACGGTGGCCAAGTAAGTCATGCTCATCGATTGGTTCACCGTCGGGGCTCAGGCGCTCAATTTCCTCATTTTGGTGTGGCTGATGAAGCGTTTCCTTTATCAGCCCATCCTCGACGCCATTGACGCGCGCGAGGCGCGCATCGCAAAGGAACTGGCGGATGCCGACGTCAAAAAGACCGAGGCGCAACGGGAGCGCGACGAGTTTCAGCGCAAGAACGAGGAGTTCGACCAGCAGCGTGCGGCACTCGTGAACAAGGCGACCGGCGAGGTAGAGGCCGAGCGCGATCGCCTGCTCGACGAGGCGCGGCAGGCCGCCGACGCCCTGAGCGCGAAGTGGGGGGAAACGCTCAGAAACGACACCAAAAACCTTCATCAGGCCATCACGCGCCGGACCCAACAGGAGGTGTTTGCCATCGCGCGCAAGACACTCGCGGATCTCGCCACGACGAGCCTGGAAGAGCGGATGGGCGAGGTGTTCACCCGCCGTTTGCGAGGGTTGAATGAAGCGACCAGGGCGACCCTCGCCCAGGCGATTAAAACTGCGTCCGATCCCGCACTCGTGCGCAGCACATTCGACCTGCCGGGGGAGCAGCGCGCGGCGGTCCAGCATGCGCTCAACGAAACCCTCTCGGCCGACGTTCCGCTTCGCTTCGAAACCGCGCCGGACTTGGTGAGCGGGATCGAGCTCACCGCGAACGGACAAAAGGTCGCCTGGAGCATCGACCATTACCTCGTAGCGCTCGAAAAGGGCGTCGGTGAACTTCTGAAAGAGAAGGACCGACCCGAAGCCAAGCCCGAGTCTAAGTCCACGCCGGAAGTCCAGGTGGAGCCAAAGCCGGAAGTGGCGACCGCGCCCAAACCCGATGCCGAGGCCAAGACCGGGCCGAAACCTGCAGCGCCCAAGTCCACACCCGCAAGCTCATGAACGCGTCGCCTGAGACTCTGCAAGGTGTCCTCGATCGCGCCTTCGCGGACCTGGGCCGGACGCGTGATAACTTTACGCCGCAACTAACGCTGCACGAGGTGGGCACGATCACGAGTGTTTCCACCGGCATCGCCCGGGTCTCCGGCCTGCCCGGGGTGGGCTTTGAGGAACTGATGACGTTTCCGGGCGGCGGTTTCGGCATCGCGTTCAATGTGGACGAGGAGGAAGTCGGCGTCGTGCTGCTCGGCGATTACGCGCATCTGCACGCCGGCGACGAAGTCGGGCGCACGGGTCGGGTCATGGACGTGGCGGTGGGCGGGGACTTGCTCGGCCGCGTCATCGACCCGCTCGGCCGGCCGCTCGATGGACTCGGTCCGGTGGTCAGCAGCGAACGCCTCCCCATTGAACGCCCCGCCGCGTCGATCATGGATCGCGCGCCCGTCACCGAGTCGCTCCAGACCGGCCTCAAGGTCATCGATGCGCTCATTCCCATCGGGCGCGGCCAGCGCGAGTTGATCCTCGGCGACCGCCAGACGGGGAAAACCGCCATCGCGCTCGACACGATCCTGAACCAGCGGGGCCAGGATGTGGTGTGCGTGTATTGCGCCATCGGCCAGCGCGCGGCGGCGGTGGCGAAGGCCGTGGCCATCCTGCGCGAGAAGGGCGCGCTCGAATACACCGTCGTGGTCGTGACCGAGGGCCACGACCCGCCGGGCCTCGCCTTCATCGCGCCTTACGCCGCGACCAGCATCGCGGAGCATTTCATGGAGGCGGGCCGCGATGTGCTGATCGTGTATGATGACCTCACGCAACACGCCCGCGCCTATCGCGAACTTTCGCTCCTGCTCCGCCGGCCACCCGGCCGCGAAGCCTTTCCCGGTGACATCTTCTACATTCATTCGCGGTTGCTCGAACGCGCGACGCATCTGCGCGAAGAGCACGGCGGCGGTTCGCTCACGGCCCTGCCCATCATCGAGACCGAAGCGCAGAATCTGTCCGCCTATATTCCGACCAATCTGATTTCGATCACGGACGGGCAGATCTACCTTTCGCCCGCGCTCTTTGCCCTGGGCGTCTTGCCCGCGGTCGATGTTGGCAAATCCGTCTCGCGCGTCGGCGGCAAAGCGCAACGGGCGGCCTACCGCGCGGTCGCGGGCGACCTCAAGCTGGGCTACGCGCAATTCGAGGAACTCGAGACCTTTGCCCGCTTCGGCGCCCGTCTGGATGACAACACTCGCAAGATCATCGAGCATGGCCGGCGCATCCGCGCCTGTCTCAAGCAACCGGAATTTGCCCCGGTGGCAGTGCCCGCACAAATCGCCGTGCTGCTGGCGTTGACTGCGGACCTCTTCGACGCCGTGCCGCTGGATCAAATGACCGACGCCGAAAACGCCGTGATAGACGCGGCAGCAAACATCCCAGCGGACCTGGCCGCGCGATTTGAAACCGCCGACAAGTTGAGCGATGAAGATCGCAAAACGATAATTGAACTCGCTCGCCAAGCGCTCGAGCCGTTCCAGCCCAAGCCGGATGCGAGACCCGGCGAGCCTGATCAAAAGACCGAGAAGCAGCCCGAACCTGACGCGAAGGCGGGGAACACTTCAGACCTCAAACCGAACAAGCCCGCACCGGCGTCCGAGGAGAAGTCATGAGCGACACCACGGCCGGCCTGCGCCGAAAAATCGGCAGCGCCGGCGATCTCCAATCCGTCGTTCGCACGATGAAAGCCCTGGCCGCGTCGAGCATCGGCCAATACGAAAAATCAGTGCGCGCGTTGGGTGACTATTATCGGACCGTGGAACTGGGGCTAGGCGCGTGCTTTCGCGAAGGCGATCTGGCGACCTTGAAGGTGCAACGAAAAGGACACACCGCTGCGGATGCGATTGGTGCGGTCGTGTTCGGTTCAGACCAGGGACTGGTCGGCCAGTTCAACGATGTCGTGGCCGATTTTACGGTGAAGACGCTGGCCGCGCTGTCCGGCCCACCAAAAGTCTGGGCGGTAGGCGAGCGCGTTCATGCGCGCCTGGATGACGCGGGCCTGCCGCTGCTGGGACTCTTCACCGTGCCGAATTCCGTTCAAGCGATCACGCCGCTGGTCGGGCAAATTCTCGTCGAGCACGAGATACATCAGGACCGGGAGGAAGTCACTGAACTCCACCTATTCTACAACCGCCCCACGTCTGGATCGATTTATGCGCCCGTCCATCAGCGACTGCTGCCGCTGGATGAAACCTGGCATCGCAAACTGGCCGAACTTCCCTGGCCGACGAAGAACTTGCCCGAGGTCATGGGCGGCAGCACGACTTTGCGGGCGCTCATCCGCGAATATCTTTTCGTCTCGCTCTTTCGGGCGTGCGCCGAATCCCTCGCCAGTGAGAACGCCAGTCGTCTGGCCGCGATGGAACGCGCTGATCGCAACATTGACGAGCTGTTGGGCAACCTCAACGGCAACTTCCACCGCTTGCGTCAGAGTGGCATCGATGCGGA
>CAYYSX010000193.1:0-11655 GCA_964474315.1 uncultured Verrucomicrobiota bacterium
CGGATCGAGATCTTCGGACCCGCTTGGCCCTGCGAAACCGAAGCTCAGCTCAAAATTTCCCGAACCACCCGGCCATGTACGTCCGTCAGCCGGTAGTCACGTCCGCCATGACGGTAGGTGAGTCGTTCATGATCGAGCCCTAACAAATGCAGCAAGGTGGCATGTAAGTCATGCACCAGGAGTTTGCCTTCCACCGCTGGGTCATCTACCCGCCCCTCTGTACCCGTGCTCCGCCGCCCACCGTCCGGGATGAGCCACTTTACCCGGTCGCGCCGGCGCCGGCCTTCCTCGGATCGCCCTTGAGCAGGGCCACCGCATAGTCGCGGTTCAGTCGGGCGATGAAGTCGAGAGAGATTTCCTTGGGACACACCGCCTCGCAGGAGCCGGTTACGGTGCAGGCGCCGAACCCTTCGGCGTCCATCTGGTCCACCATCGCCTTCACCCGACGATACCGCTCCGGCTGGCCTTGGGGCAGGAGGGAGAAGTGCGACACTTTGGCGGCGACGAACAGCATCGCGCTGGCGTTCTTGCAGGCCGCCACACACGCACCGCAACCAATGCATTGGGCGGCGTCCATCGCCAGGTCGGCGTGTTCCTTGGCCACCGGAATCGAATTGGCGTCGGGAGCGGCGCCGGTGCGAACGGAAACAAAACCGCCGGCCTGCTGAATCCGGTCGAAGGACTTCCGGTCGCAAACAAGGTCTTTGATGATGGGGAAGGGGCGGGCCCGCCAGGGTTCGACCACCACTTCATCGCCGTCTTGAAAACTGCGCAGATAAGTCTGGCAGGTGGCGATGGCCCGGTGCGGACCGTGGGGTTTGCCGTTGATCACCAGCGAGCAGGTGCCGCAGATACCTTCGCGGCAGTCATGATCGAAGGCGATCGGTTCCTCCCCGCGATTGGCCAGGTCCTCGTTCACCACATCGAGCATCTCGAGGAACGACATGTTCGGATTCAGCTCGGGCGTGGCGTAAGTTTGGAACCCTCCGGCGGTGGCGGCGTCCTTCTGACGCCAGACTTTGAGGCGGATTTTCATGCCAGTTCGATTCGTAGTTCACTTATAGCTCCGCGTGCTCATCTTGGTTTCCTCATACACCAGCGGCTCCTTGTTCAGGATCGGCACTTTTCCTTCTCCGGCATATTCCCAGGCCGCGACAAAAGCGAACTGATCATCGCGGCGTTTGACGTCGCCGGGGTTCACCAGTCCCTGCTGTACCTCGAGATCGGCCGGGGTGTACTGATACTCTTCGCGGAAATGGCCGCCACAGCTCTCTTCGCGCATCAAGGCGTCGCGACACATCAATTCACCCAGCTCCAGGTAATCGGCGACGCGGCCGGCCTCTTCGAGGGGTTGATTCCATTCCCCGGCGTCGCCGGCGACGTGGAGGTTGTGCCGATACTCTTCCCGGAGGGCGCTGATCTGTTGGATGGCTTTCTCCAAGCCGGCTTGCGTGCGGGCCATTCCGCAGCCGTTCCACATGATTTGACCCAACTCGCGATGAAAGCTGCGGGGCGTGCGTTTGCCGGTGCCTTTCAACAGGCGGGAGATCTGGTCGCGGACGGACACCTCGGCTTGTTGAAAAGCCGGGGCATCGGTACTGGGGCGATGGGCCGGCCGTTGAGTGGCCAGATAGGTAGAGATGGTGGCCGGCAAAACAAAATACCCGTCGGCCAGTCCCTGCATCAACGCGGACGCACCCAGCCGGTTCGCGCCATGATCGGAAAAATTGGCTTCGCCCAGCACGAACAGGCCCGGAACGTTGCTCATGAGGTGGTAGTCCACCCACAAGCCCCCCATCGTGTAATGCACCGCCGGATAAATTCGCATCGGCGCTCGATAGGCGTCTTCATTGGTGATCTCGTGGTACATGGCGAAGAGGTTGCCGTACCGCTCCCGGATTTTGTGTTCGCCGAGCCGTTTGATGGAGTCGCTGAAGTCGAGATAGACACCCAAGCCCGTCGGCCCGATGCCGCGTCCTTCGTCGCACTGGTATTTGGCGGCTCGGCTGGAAACGTCCCGCGGCGCCAGATTGCCGAAGGCGCCGTACATTCGTTCGAGGAAATAGTCCCGGTCTTGTTCGGGGATGTCGGCCGGGTTTTTGGGGCAGTCCTCCCGGCGCTTGGGAACCCAGATGCGGCCGTCGTTGCGGAGCGATTCGGACATGAGGGTCAGCTTGGACTGATAGTCGCCGCTGACCGGAATGCAGGTGGGATGAATCTGGGTGTAACAGGGATTGCCGAAACAAGCGCCGCGTTTGTGAGCCCGCCAGATGGCGGTGGCGTTGGAGCCGCGGGCGTAGGTGGACAGATTGAAGACGTTGCCGTAGCCGCCGGTGGCCAGGACGACGGCATCGGCATGGTGCCGGGTGATCTCCCCGGTTTGCAGGTTGCGAACGATGACGCCCTTGGCGTGGGGGATACCCTTTTCGTCTGGCACGACTACCAGATCGAGCATTTCGGAGTGGGTGTGGGACGTCACCGCTCCGGAGCCGATCTCCTTGCACAAGGCGGAGTAGGCCCCCAGGAGCAACTGTTGGCCGGTCTGACCGCGCGCGTAAAAGGTCCGACTGACTTGGGCGCCACCGAAGGAGCGGTTGTCGAGCAGGCCACCATATTCGCGAGCAAAGGGAACTCCTTGGGCGACACACTGGTCGATGATGTTCACCGACACTTCAGCCAGCCGGTACACGTTGGCTTCGCGCGCCCGGTAGTCGCCGCCTTTGATGGTGTCGTAGAACAGCCGGTACACCGAGTCCCCGTCGTTCTGGTAGTTCTTGGCCGCGTTGATGCCGCCTTGGGCCGCCACCGAGTGCGCGCGGCGGGGGGAATCGTGAAAGACGAAATTATGAACCTCGTATCCCAGTTCGGCGAGCGTGGCCGAGGCGCTGGCCCCGGCGAGTCCGGCCCCGACGACGATGATTCGGTATTTCCGTTTGTTGGCGGGATTGATGAGCTTGGCCTCGGCCTTGAACCGGCTCCATTTCTCGTCCAGCCGGCCCGATGGGATGCCCGAATTCAGCGTCGCCATGTGAGCTCCACCTCCTTTCCATCCGCGGCGGTATGCTGGAGTTCGTGCCGGGCCTTGGCGGCGTGGTCGCGGCCCAAGCCCCCGAGAATTGCCACCGGGATCGAGGCGAACCCTACGAACAACATCACACTGGCCAGGCGGGAAAACTGGGTGATCCGTGGCCACCAAGCATGGCTGCGCCAGCCGAGCGACTGGAACATCGAGGTCAACCCATGGCTCAGATGCAGGAACAAGAGCGCTTGGGCGATCAGGTAGAACAAGGACACCCACCAGACCTGAAATCCGAGAATCATCATGGCATAAACGTCATGCGTTTCGACGCCGTTGGGCAGGCGGGTTTCGAGCCGGGTGAAATCGCCGACGCCGTTGATGCCGGGCAGCAGGGCGGTGAAGTGCAAGAGGTGGTAGATGACGAAGGAGAGGATCACCAAGCCGCTCAACAGCATCGTCCGGGAGTTCAACGGGGCCGCGTAGGCCGAGTGAGCACCAGCGTAGGACACCGGGCGTGCGGCACGGTTTTGGGTGGCCAGAGACACCGCGGCGGCGATATGGAGCCCCACGAGGGCCAAGAGTCCCAGACGTACACCCCAGAGCACGCCCGGCTTGCTCTTGAGAAAATAGGCGTAGGCGTTGATCAGGTCCGGCGGCCCAAACACCTGCAGGTTTCCCAACAGGTGGCCGATCAGAAAGAAGAACAGCAAAAGGCCCGAACCCGCCATGACGTACTTTCGGCCCAAAGTGGACCGCCAGAGCTGTAAAAGGAGGTTCATGAGTTGCGTTGAGGGCGGAGCCGCGCTCCCATTAGAAGCGATGAAACTGAGGTTGTCGCGAGCCGTCAACGCAACCGCAGGAGAAATAAGGATTCCTTGGTGGCAGGGTTAGCGAAAACCAAGCCATACGGGTAGCTCTGCAAGGGTGCTGATGGCCGCCGGAGCGGCCTCGTTGGGTGGCATTCCCACTCGCAAAGCCTGCAGTCCAGCCGCACGGGCGCCGTCCACATCCTCCCCCCTCCGATCGCCCACATGAAGGATCGAGGCCGGTGGCAGAACGAACCGACGGGCGGCTTGCTGAAAAATGCGGGGATCGGGCTTGGGAGCGGCCGCTTCGACGGAGGGCAGGATGAACTCGAAGTACCGTGCCAGGCCGATGGCGCCGAGGAGCGGACCCAGCCGTTCGTCCCAGTTTGAGACGACAGCGCAACGGATCCCGGCGGCCTGTAAGGCTTGCAGGCAGGGAGTCACTTCCGGAAAGAGTCGCCAGGCCGCGGGCTGCGCGAACCGCTCCCACACGGCAGAGAACAGGCGGGGATCATCACCGGCAGGCGTCAGTCCCGCCAAGGCGCGAGCCACCAACACGGCCCACGCGGCCCGGGTGTAGTCGAAACCCTGTCGCTCGATCCAGACCCGGTGAAAACCCTGATCGAGGGTGGCTGGATCCAGCTCTCCGAATCCCGCCTCGCGAATGGCATCGGCATAGACCTGGCCTACCGAAGGCCACGGTTCGAGCAGGGTGCCCCCTGCGTCGAACGTAACGGCTTGGATGCCGTGCCCGTCGGGAACCATCACGGAAGGTTGATGCGGAGGAAGCCCAGTTCGGCCACCGGCTCGTATTCAAAGCGGTAACTGCCCGGGGCGTTCGTGGTCAGCACGGCGGCGAAAGGGGCGTAAAGTCCTTCCAGGGCCGGTGCATGGAGCAAGGTGGGCGTCCCGGTCAGGGTTCCGATCACCGCAAAATCGAGGTGGATCGTGCCGTCCGGATTCGCCACCAAGCTGCCGAGAGTGACAGTCGGCTGGGCCACCGCCGAGGTATCCATGACCAGAGGCGGTCCGAACGGCAGTGTTCCGCGTTGCTTGAGGGGTTGAACACTCAACTCGAACGTGCCCTCAGCGGGTGGGCTGAAGGTGAAGGGGGATCCCAGCGGGATATCGAACGAACTGGCCTCGGCGAGTTCCTCGACGTCGGTGAATTCCACCGAATCGAAGTGGAATCCAACTCCGTCCTCGGTTTGCGGGAAGTATTCGCAATGGTCGCAGTCTCCGAAACCGTAGCTGAAGCGCAGGCGCAGAGTTTGGCCGGCCACCGCCGACAGGCTTACCGATTGGGGGCTGTATTGAGTCTCGCCCGGGGGCCCCTCCCCAACCTGGCTCCATAGGGTGGCCCAAGTGATTCCTTGGTCGAGAGAGACTTCCAACCGGGCGACTTCATTCGCGCTCGCATACCCGAGGCGGCTCGAGAACTGCACCGTTCCATCGGTGCGAGGACGCAGCACTCGGTCCAGGGTCAAGGTCTCTTCGGAGAGGCCGCTGCCATGAGTCAAATGGTAGGCGGGATCACCGCCGGGGCGGGTTACCAGAGGTTCAGGTGTGCCCACCAGTGAAGGAATCATCCCGTCCAAGCCGGCCGAGGCGTCCCAGGCGCTGGCTTCGCGCGCCGTCACGACCCGACCGCGATGGGCCACGGCGCCGGCCACGGGAGAGACGGTGTAGGTGGCGGTTTGTCCTACCGGTACGTGAAGAGGCCCGCTCAACGTGGGCGGCGAATAGGGCAGGGCCAGGTCCACCTTGAGGTTGCGGCCGTCCGTGACCGTTTGATTCACGGTTACGGGAGTCAGACCGGCACCGGAAAAGGTGACGGAACGGGCACCATTGGTGGTGGGAATGGCATAGCCTCCGGAGGCGGTGGTGACGGCAAACCACGAGGAGCCGCTAACGGTGACGGTGATGCCTCCCACGCCTTCCCCCAAGTCATACCGGTGGTTGGCATTGACATCGTAATAGGCCACGCCGGTCACCAAGGGAGGCTGAGTGAGGCGGGCGGCAAAATTGATGGTGACCGCGGAGGGACCCGTTCCGTTGAGACCCTGGCCACGGATGACCCCGATGCCGACTTCGCGATAGGACGGATCGTGGTTGTTATCTCGATGGCCGGGAGGATCCTGCATTCCACCCGGTCCAAAGCCCCAATCCACCTCGAAACCGGCATGGCCGTGCTCTGGCCCTTGCGCATACGCGTAGATACTTTCGCCATAACGTTGCCAGGGATACCCCGAGGCGGTGATCCGCTGGGCCGTCGTTACGGTTGGGTTGGATTGATCATGACTTTGAATCCCGTGGTCGAGCATCCATTGGGAATGGCCGCGTGCGGCCTGGATCAGACGGGGCTCAAACGCCAGCGGAGGGGCCACGGGATATTGGCTGGTGTCCGAAACAAACAGCTCCAGGTCCACCGTAAAGTACTCATAGGATTCGAGAAGGGTGGGATCGGTCGTCTGCGCGAATCGCAGGGCTTCGCCGGCCGGATCCGCCCGGGCGTAGTTCACCAGCTCCAGATACATCTGTTCTTCGTCCGACGGATCACCGATGTCGTAGGGCGTTTCGGTCAATGGCTTGACCTGGCGTAGCGAGGCGTCCGCTTCCGTAACCGGACGTTCACCACGGACCGCCGGGGGAGGAGCTTGCGGGGTGGCCAGGGCGGTCAACAGGCTGATGACAACCGTGGTGGGAGGGATGATTCCGCGGAGGTTCACTGCGCCTATCCTACTGATGGCCCGGCCCGGATGCCAATCATGGGCGGGACAAAGGCGGAGTCGCGGCGTGAGCGGTGAGTCAGGCGGACAAGGCGGCTGCCAGCTCGTCCGCCGTCCAGGCTTGGCTGTCCGCCTCCAGCCGGTCAGCCGTCGCGCCATGGATCCAGGCGGCCCGGCGGGTACTGCGCAGGATATCCTGGTTTTCTCCGGGTTGGGCCAGGAGTCCGATGAGGAATCCGGCCAGAACGTCGCCGGTTCCACCTTGGGCCAAACCCGGATTGCCGGTGGGGTTGATGAAGACGGGACCACTGGAATTGCCAATCAGGGTCTGATGCCCTTTGAGGATCACCAGGGCGTCATGCCGCTGAGCGATGCGGCGCAGCGAAGCCAGGCGTTCACTCTGCACTTCAGTGGCGCCAATCCCGAGCAATCGGCCGGCCTCGCCCGGATGCGGGGTGACGATTCGTGGTCCGACGCAGGGGGTGCCGGGTCGCAGCCAGTCCAGCGCACTGGCATCCACCACCATGACCCCGGCAAACTCGCGCCACAGCCGAACCACTTCGGTCCTGACCTCCGGCGGAAGGGTAGGCGCCGCGAGTCCCGGACCGGCCAGGATCGCGGTGGCGCCGGCCAGGACCGGATGGCGGGCCGTCAAAGGATGCACCATGGCTGAGGACAACTGGCTGGCGACCGGCAGCCAGGAATCCGGCGGAGTCAAGACACTGACCAGCCCGGGTCGAGCCCGGCTGGCGGCGCGCGCGGCCAGGACCGCGGCGCCCGAATAGCCCACGCTGCCGGCGATGATCACCGCGTGTCCGAACGTTCCCTTGTGTGCCGCCACACCTCGATGGCCGGTCGGTCGAACCACGTCCTCCGGGAGAGTCCACCGCAGATCACTGACGCCTTGGGGTTCGCCGACCAGGCCGACGTGGCGGGCCACGGTGAGCCGACCCACCCATTCCAAGGCCGAAGGAGCCAGCAATCCCACCTTGGGAGCTCCGACGGTCAGGGTGGCCTCGGCGCGAAGTGCGGCGCCCCAGGGTTCTCCGGTGTCGGCGTTCAAGCCGGAAGGGGTATCCAGGGAGAGCACGGGCAGACCCGCTTCATTGATCAGTTCGAAGAGATGGATCCAGGCCTCACCCAACGGCCGATTCAGACCGATTCCGAACAGGCCATCGACCACTAGGCTCGGCCGTCGGGCCAATGCGGCGGTCAGCGTCGCGGGGGCCGTTTCCGGGGTGGAGAGGTCGATCCGCTCGACCGCGAAGGCGCCCAAGTGCGGTTCGGCAGCCCGACAGTCGGCGCCATTGTTACCCGGACCGGCGAGGAGCAGAACCCGGCTCCCCGGGGAGACCCGGGCCGAGATGGCCTGGGCCAGTTGCCTTCCCACTTCAGCGATGACGTTCTTTTCAGCGGCGCCCGCGTTCCAAGAGGCACCCTCCCAGGAGCGCATTTCGGCCACGGTCAAAATGGGGACTGCCATGCTGTTGGGACAGCGAGACTTGCCGGGATGCTCGAAACCGGTGTGAGGGGTCTCAATTGACCGAGACTTCCTGGCGAATACCAAATTTCTCGATGCGTTTCCGAAGGGTGGCCCGGGTGATGCCGAGAAGGCGGGCGGCCTGCACCTGGTTTCCCTGGGTTTCCTTGAGCGCCTCAATAACCAGCACCCGTTCCACGGAAGGCAGGACTTTGAGCTTGGGATCGGCTCGTCCGAGTCGGAACAAGGCTTGGGCCAGGCTGGAAAGGTCTTCTCGCTCGGGTACCGAGACGGGTTTGGGGGGAGCGGGCGCTGCCGGTGGCGTCGGACCGGCCGGGCCGGGCGTCGGGCCAACCGCCGGAGCGCCGGATGCGACATCGTGGGGCAAGTCGGCGGGAAGCACGGCCTGTCCCTTGGCCACGACAATGGCCCGGCGAAGAACATTCTCGAGTTCTCGCACATTGCCTGGCCAGGAGTGCGCTTCGAGCAGGGCCAGCGTGGCCGGGGCGATGGACTTGGGCTTCCCTCCGGGTCCAGCCAGTTTGCGCAGGAAGAAATCGACCAGCAGCCGAATATCCGCCCGACGTTCCCGCAGGGGAGGCATCTGGATGCGAACAACGTTGAGGCGGTAGAACAGATCTTCCCGAAATTCCCTCCGCGCCACGGCCTCCTCCAAGGCTTTATTGGTGGCGGCGATGACCCGCACATCGACCTTTACGGTTTGATTGCCGCCCACCCGCTCGAATGAACCGCTCTGCAGCACGCGGAGGATTTTGGTCTGCGTGGCCGGGGACATATCGCCGATTTCGTCGAGAAAGATCGTCCCGCGGTCGCATTGCTCGAACTTGCCGATGCGCTGGGCCGACGCTCCGGTGAAGGCGCCTTTCTCATGACCGAACAGCTCGGATTCCAGGAGGTTCTCGGCAATGGCGGCGCAGTTGATGGCGAGGAAGGGACCTTCGTTGCGGCGGCTGTAGTGGTAGATGGCCCGGGCCACCAACTCTTTCCCGGTGCCGCTTTCGCCGGTGATCAAGACCGTGGCGTCGGTCGCCGCCACCTGCCCGATCAGCTTGAAGATGTTCTGCATCGCCTCGCTGCGGCCGATCACCCCAACTTCATAATCCTCGGCCTCCAGCATGGGCTGCTGAGCCACCGCCTGCCGCATTTCGCGCGACGCCTTCAGGGCTTGGTTGACCAGTTCTTTGAGGCGGGGAACTTCGAACGGCTTCAACAGGTAGTCGTAGGCGCCCAGCTTCATGGCCTCGATAGCCGCCTGGGTGGTGCCGTAGGCGGTCATCAGGATGACCGGAAGACGCGGATCGAGAGCCCGAATCCGTCGGAGGGTCTCCAAGCCCGTGATGCCGGCCATGCGGATGTCACTGATCACCAGATCCGGTTTGACCCGCTGGATGAGCTGAACCCCCTCCTCTCCGCTGGACGCGGTGAAAAGCTGGAGATCCGGGGAATCAAAAATCCGTCGGAAGCTGTACTGAACATCCGTTTCGTCGTCGATGAGGAGGAGCTTGTCCATGGCCGCAGTCGGAGCCTAACGGACGGAGCAAACGCCGTCACTTCCTGGGATTTTTCCGGATTGGAGACGCCGAAAGCACCGGGAGGATGCCGCCCGCGTGGGCCGTCCCGCCCCCGGCGGAACGAATTTGCCTCGATTTCGAGATTTTTGTGGCAATCGAAAAATCGTTTGTTAGCTTGCGCGGCCTTCGTTCCGGAAATGTCCTGGGCGTTCCGGCTTTTACGGGGGTCCAACATCGCGAATTTTCTCGGAAACTCATCACTGTGAGCGCCAACAAAGGAACCTCTCACAAGGTGCCGGCCAAGAAGCCGGTACCCGTCGAACCGGTTCGCAAGGTCCAAAGCACCAACGCGGCGTCCATCCTCGGACGTCCGTTGGCGAATCAGACCAAGGGAGGTTCGTCGTGGACGCCGTCGAGCAAGATCAAGGCGGAATGGCAGAAATACTACCAGAACCTGCTCGAACTGCATAGCCGGCTCCGGGACCAGATGACCGGGCTGGCCAAGGAGTCGCAGAGTGAAATGGAGAGCTACAGCCTCCACATGGGCGACTCGGGCACGGACAACTTCGACCGTGACTTCGCCCTCAGCCTGTTGTCGTCCGACCAGGATGCCCTTTACGAAATCGAAGAGGCGCTCAAGCGCATCGAGAAGGGGACCTACGGAACCTGCGAACTGACCGGCAAATCCATCCCCCGCGCCCGACTCGATGCCATTCCGTGGGCGCGGTTCACCGTGGAGGCGCAGGCTCAGTTGGAGAAGGAAGGGGCGCTCAAACAACGCCGCTTGGGCGCGCTCGGGACCGTCGAAACCAGTTCCTCCCTGGATTCCGATGACGGTGATGACGAGCCGGAGGAACGTCCCGCCGCCAAGGAAAAGGAGTAAGATCTCATGCCCCGCGAAATCGTTACCATCGAATGCACCGAAGCGCGCAAAGAGGGGAAATCCCCCAGCCGCTACCAGACCAGCCGGAACAAGAAGCTGCAGACCGAGAAGGTCGAGAAAAAGAAATACAATCCCGCGCTTCGCCGGCACACTTTGCACCGCGAAATCAAGTAAGCCATGCCTCGCAAGACCAAACTCGACGACTCGAAGTCCAAGCGTCGTACGACCACCGTCCGCACCCCGCGGATTCGTCCCAAGGTGGACTTCACCATCGACGCCATTGACTACAAGAACGTCACCCTGCTGAAGCAGTATGTAACCGAGAACGGTCGCATTCTGCCGCGCAAGTACACCGGGCTCCCCGCCGCCTACCAGCGTCGTCTGTCCACCGCGATCAAGCGTGCGCGCCAGATGCTGCTGATGAAGTAGCAACGCTCTGCTGACAGTCGTGCCCGCCGGACTCCCGGCGGGTTTCTTTTTTCCGGCAAGCGCACCTTTGCAAATTGTTTGCAGGCGGGATGCCGCCGACGCACGCTCCGATCATGTCACGCCGTTTCCATTGGCTCCCGGTGCTCCTGCTGTTCCTGGGAACCGGCTGGGCCGAAGAGGCACGTCGTTTGCAGATCATTACCAGCATTCCTCCGCTTTACTCGTGGGCGGTCAATGTGGTCGGCGACCGGGCGGACGTGCAGAATCTGCTGCCGCCCAACGTCGGACCACACGATTACCAGTTTCGCCCGCGCGACCTGCGGAAGATTCAGAACGCCGACCTGATTTTCCTCAACGGACTGGGGTTGGAATCGTGGTTTGGCAAGACCATCGCCGCCAACCATCCAGCCGCCTTGAAAAAGGTCGTGGAAGTCGCGGCGGGGTTGTCCACCAATGACCTGATCTTCGAACTGCCGACGCTGCATCTGGCCGAGGGGGAGGAAGCTCATCTTCATTCCCATGCGGGGGCCGCCAACCCCCATCTGTGGCTCAATCCCGCCTTCGCTCGCCATGCCGTCAGCAACCTGTTGGTCGCCCTCCAACGTGCGGATCCGGCCAATGCCGAAATTTACGCTCAGAATGCCGCCGCCTACCAAGCCCGGCTCGCCGCCCTGGACGACGAATTGCAGAACGAGCTGAAAGTGCTAGCGGACCGTCCGGTCGTGACGTTCCACGATGCGTTTCCGTACTATTGCCGCCGGTACGGCCTGCAGTTGG
>CAYYSX010000194.1:0-11602 GCA_964474315.1 uncultured Verrucomicrobiota bacterium
CTCACGCCTCACGCCTCACGCCTCACGCCTCACGCCTCACGCCTCACGCCTCACGAGAGGCGACCAACGTCCTGTCCCTGAGCTTCCCCGGCCACGTCCTTCCGTTCTCAGGACCGACGGATGACCTGGCACTTTGTGCGTTCCCGCTGTGATTCGCAGGAACAGTTTGTTTGCCCTCACCGTCCAGCGCGCCTTGAGCGAGCTGTCGCAACCGTGGCGGGAGCGCGGACGGCTCGTCCGCCGCGCGGTTTTCTTCCGCTGGCTGCGGTCGTGATGACCGACTAATGACCTGGTACTTTGGGCTCCCGAAGCGCGCCGCTTTGATTCTGAAGCCGGACTTCCCCCTCGACCGGCCCCTTAGAATCGGTTCCGTCAACACGCGGGCGGATTGGGGTTCGTCCGGCAGGGACACTCGAAAATAGCCCACCGTTTCAACGGTGGGTCAACGACACCAAGATTTTCCCGGCCCGCAGTGGCGAAAGAACCCGGGCCTCACGAACATCCCCTTCTCTTCCGTCCCGGCCGGGACTCGTGCCCGAAACGCCTCGCCACCCACGGATCAATCCGTGGGCTATTGTCTTTCGCCTGGGCGGCTGCGAAATGGTGGTGCCAAGTCTCAGCCCTCGAGGTGGCGGAGCGGTCGGCTTGTCCAAAGGGGCCTTTCGTTTTCCCACGCGTCGGGTCAAGGAACGTCTCCGCCG
Source organism: uncultured Verrucomicrobiota bacterium (assembly GCA_964474315.1). GTDB lineage: Bacteria > Verrucomicrobiota > Verrucomicrobiia > Limisphaerales > UBA9464 > UBA9464. Next base: position 702 of record CAYYSX010000194.1, read on the forward strand.
GCTAAAGCCAGGACTCCGAACGCTGAGCGTCGCCCATTCCACCGACGTATCAGCAAGCACCGCTGGATGGAGTTCTTCGCTTGTCACTCATCGCTTGGCACCGCGATGGGATGCCTACGGAGTCGGTTCGCCAGGGAGGGCAGGTTGTGTAACACACCCGCCTCACCACGGTCGGTTCCCTATAGGTGCTAACTTAATGTATAAAAATTCTCATTTTACAGGCCGAACGAAGGAACCCGGTGAAGGTGCCAACCGGTCTGGCCACCCGGAGCGATCTCAATGATCATGGCGGTAATTTCGGCTTGGCCGCTGGGATAGACGATCGGCTGTCCGTCCCAGTTCGTGCCGGTTTTGACGAGTTGGGTGACTTTGACCTGGCCGGTGAACTGAGATGCGACCCCTGGGAGCTTCTTTGGCCCTAGGAGCTTGAGGAAGGGGATTGGGTTCTTCCATGGGCTCGGCCGGCGGTTTTATGGAGTATCAAGATGCGCCCTGGAACAGGTGTTCCTGGGAGTTACTCGGGGGCAGGCGGTGTTGGGCGTACGATGTAATAACCCTGGTTCACGGTGTCCACCCAGGCGGAGAACGGAACGGACGGACTGGGATTGGTCACTGAGCGAATCACCTTCCAGTCGCGAAGATTGGTCGAAGTGAGAACGTCGAGGGAAGGGACGGTCTTTTCGGAGACGATCGCGCCGCTAACCCCGCCGTTGACCACATCCAGGGAGGCAATCGTCCCCGCCCAGGACGGTGGCGTACCGACCTTTAATTGTGCGGCTCGAGTTTCGAACGTTCCCTGTTCCGCAGTAATCTGGACGGACCAACGGCTGCCATCATCCTCCAGCGTGAGCGGGCCAATCTCGATCGAAGAATGGGTGGCACCGGGGATTCCTTTTCCGTCGCGCAACCATTGGAACCGCAACTCTGCTACCCCGTTGGTGCTCAACTTAAATCGGGCATATTCGCCTTGAAACGATCCGAGGTCCCGGGGTTCAGCTACCACCGCATCCAACCCCAGTTGCCATTCGGTCCGGTTGTCTAAGCCGTCTCCGTCATAATCGTCGCCCCCCTGCTGGAAGAGATGATGGAAGGTGGCCAGTTCCCAGATGTCCGGCAGTCCATCTTCATCTTGATCGGGATCCCGCTGATTCTCCTCCCAAATGATGGCGCCGGGATTGAAGCCGGTGGCGTTGACCCCATGCCACGCGCAATTGACCGGACGACCTTCTCCCACCTGGAGGGCAATCATGCGTGACCTCGTGCCGAAGACCACAATGCCCTCGGAAAGGACCGGATTGGTGCAGACTCCGATTCCTTCTCCATCAATGGACCAGACGTGTTCCCCGGTGAAACGATCCTGCACGATGATGCGGGAAGGGGTGGTCCCATGGGTATTCCTATATAAGTAGCGGTCGCATACCGCCGTGGCACTCCAGCCATCCTCGCCGTCGAATCCTTCCTGAAACCATACGACGCTCCCATCGATGGCGTTCAGAGCGGCGACCGCTCCGGTGCCCCAGGGGTTCCACAGAGGTACATAGACCATTCCTCCGTAATAGGTGAGGGTCGAGCAGACAAAGTATCTGGCAAACCGGTGTGACCACTGAATGGCACCGTCGGTTCTTCGCAAAGCGAAAATCCCCCCGTTGTGGTGCGCCGCATAGATCTGGTCGTGCCGACGATCGTAAATGGGATTGTTGAATTGCAGTGTCGGACTGACGCCTATTTCGGTCACCCACCGGACTTCTCCTGTTCTCTTGTCCAGTCGGTACACCCAGTTGGTGACGGCCGCGCATTGGACATAAACGGAATCATCGCCCGTCAGTAACGGACTATTATTGTTATTATTCCACCCGATTCCCGGAAGTCGATAGTTCCAAAGTTCGCGCCCATCCTCCCGGGAATAGGCACCGAAATCATTCGAATAATCGGAGTCCTTCACCAAACGAACGAAGAAGGCGTCACTCTCGGAATCATAAGGAATGTTCTCGAAATAGGAGCCATAGTACACGTGAAAGCTGCGTCGTGGCTCCAGGCTGAACCGGTTCAGTTCGGTCAGGCCGCCCGGCTTCCAACTGTACACCCAGTCACCGACCACAAACGGACCGGTAGCGTACGCCGCGTTGGTGGCCCGAGCCCGGATGAGGCCGGTCTTCAGCTCCACCGCGAGCAGCGACCCATCCGTCGCCTGCGCATAGACGGTTCCGTCATGAATGATCATCATATGGGAATCTCCAGCTCCCACCGCGATGTTCCAGAGGATGTGAAAATTGGGGGTGGGTGCCGGTGAGCCCTGGTGGTCAGCCCCTGGTGCCGGCAGGGTGAACGCCAGAAGAAGCAAGGCTGGCGTGAGCCAGCGCGCTCGGAAAAATCGCGCGACAACGACGGATAGAAAGAAGGGAGCGCTTGAAAAGGTCATGAGCAAATAGCCCAACGGGGCGGCAGGGCATCCCATGTCCGACGCCCTGGCTGAAACTATGGCGCGGGTGGAAATGTTCAAAGTTCAAAGCTCCAAACAGTCGGGTTCCGCTCGAACCGTCCCGGGGAGCGAGGTCTTGGGGAAGGCTTGGACATTGGAACTTGGAGCTTCTTTGGAGCTTTGAGCTTTGAGCTTTGAACTTTCCTCTCCTCCTGCCCCATCGCCGTTGCGGTAAGGACAGATCCAAGATGCGTCCCTCAATTTTTTGTGCGATTCCCGCCGGCGGTGGCAGTGGCTCCTGTGAAATGAACGCATCCGATTCCGAGCTTCTTCAGCGGTTCGTTCGGGATGGCTCCGAAGACGCCTTCACCGAACTCCTCCGCCGGCATGTGGACCTGGTGTTCTCGGCGGCGCTGCGACAGGTCCGTCTCGATGCGCAAGCGGCCGAGGACGTCACCCAAACCGTCTTCACCGATCTGGCGCGCAAGGCCCGGCAATTGACGCAGCACCCCACACTCACGGGTTGGCTGTACACCAGCACCCGCCTCGCGGCGACCCAACACCGCCGCACCGACTCCCGTCGTCTCGCCCGAGAAATCGCCGCCCACACCATGTCCCGATTCCTTGCCTCCGACGCCCCCGAACCTGACTGGAACCAACTGCGCGGCGTGCTCGACGAGGCGATGCACGATCTCAACGACGCCGACCGTGAAGCCGTGCTGCTGCGTTTTTTCGAGAAACGACCGCTGGCAGAAATCGGCGTCCGACTGGGCCTTTCGGAGAACACGGCGCGGATGCGTGTCGAGCGGGCTCTCGACAAACTGCACGCGGCGTTGGCCAAACGCGGCATTACCTCCACGGCGGCGGCGTTGAGCCTGGCGCTGAGCGTACACGCGGTGAGTGCGGCTCCGGCGGGTTTGGTCGAGCGGATCGCTTCCGTGGCGCGGGCCGACGGCCTGGGCGTGACCGTCGGTGGCCCCGCGTCGAGCAAGCTCCTGCTGGTCAGCCTGACATTGTTGCTGGGCATCGGGACCCTCATGTGGACGAGCCGCAACGGCTGGAACCGGGCGTCCTCAGCGGATGGGGAGGGCGCAGGGGTCGTCGCCAACTCTCGGGCCAATGAAACCGAAACCACCCCTCCCGACAGCGGAGAGAACACGGGAATCGATGCCACTCCCACCGCTGCGACGACGGACGCCGCCACCAACGCGGACTCCCTCACCGGCCCGGGTGATCCGGCGCTCAAGCTGACCTTCCTGGCCAAGGATTCCGGCCGCCCCGTACCCAACGTGACGGTGAACTACCGTGGCTGGGAAGGAACCCACTTCACGCGGCGCAGCTTGGCGAGCACGCGCTTGGGCGAGGCGACCGTGCGCGTAGTGCCGGGAACGACCCGGTTGGAACTGATCAGCGTGGTGGAGGGCTTTGCCGACACCAAACTGCGCTGGGTGCCCGAGCGCGGTGACCCCATCCCCACGAACTACACGGTGCGCTTGGAACGCGCGGTGTTGATCGGCGGCACCGTGGTGGATCCCGAAGGCCGGCCGGTCGCGGGGGCCTCGGTCGTCTTAGGCCACCACGAGGATGGTTCGGAACAGAAGGGAGTGGAGAGCTGGGAGTTTGGCCCGATTTATGTGAAAACCGATGAGGAAGGCCGTTGGAAGGTTCAACGCATCGCGGAGTCCATGCTGGCGCGGCTTTCCGTAAGCGCTGGGCATTCGGAGTTCCAGTCGTCGGAGCATGTTCGTTTGAGCCAACACTCGGAAGCGGAGCGGACCCTGCGCGAGCAGACACACGTCTTTCGCCTGGGAGCCGGCGGCCTGTTGCGGGGCATCGTCGTCAATGAGATCGAGGAACCGCTGGCTGGCGCTAAGATTCTGGTCGGTCTGCGCAGCTTCGATGGCAGCCGGGAAACGAGAACCGAAGCCGACGGCACCTTTGAAATCCGCGGCACCGGGCTGGGAACGCTTCCGGTCACCGCCGAAGCGGAGGGGTACGCAGCCAAGACCGTGCAACTGAACCTGACCCAAGCGAGCACCCCTGTTCGGCTGGTCCTGGGGGCGGGCACCCCGTTGCGCTTGCGCGTGGTGAACCGGGCCGGCGAGCCGGTACCCCAAGCCTCCGTCGGGCTGAACACGATGGAATCCGGCCCCCGACCGGTCGGAGCCGTGACGCCGCTCCTGCAAGCCTCCTTTGCCAGACGTTCCGATGACCAAGGCCGCGTGGTCTGGAATGAAGCACCTCCGGGCGAACATCACTTCGATATCAAGGCGCGTGGTTACCTGTGGATGCGCCGGGTCGCCGTGCCCGCCGATGGTCAGGAACACATCGTCACTTTGCCACCCGCACTGGTGATTCAAGGACAGGTAAGCGACGCCGACACAGGCAGGCTGGTGCCCAAGTTCCGCCTGGTATTGGGCTGGCTCACCTATGACCCGATCCATCAACGCACCGACGTGCAGCTCAGTCCCATCGAACGCTTCTGGCTCGATTTCACCGGTGGCACCTATCGCCATTCCCTTGAGGAGGAGGTCTTCGCAGGGGGCAACGACCCTCGCTGCGTGGTCAGATTCGAGGCGGAGGGCTATTTGCCGCACCTTTCGCGCCCGCTCCGTTACGATGAAGGGGTGGTAACGCTGGACGTGGCTCTGGAGAAGGCATCCGAAATCGAGGTCACGGTCGTGGATCCGACCGGCCGCGTTGCCCGTGGGGCTACCGTGGGGTTGGTTTTTCCCGGCGTGGGTTTGAAGCTAGGCGGCGGTCGGCTCGCGGTGGACCGCGACCGCTACACGCGCCCTGGTGCGCTGAAGCGGGCCGATGACCACGGCAGGCTCAAGCTGATGAACGACCCGCAGGTGACGCGCCTCGTGTTCGCGCATCCGACGGGGTATCTGGAAACCAGTTTCGCAGCGCTGGAAGCGGACCCGTTTGCCCGCCTGCAACCGTGGGGCCATATCGAAGGCGAGCTTCTGAGCACCGCCGGTTTTCTCGCCGGCAAGGTGGTGACGGTGTCGCCGTGGGACCTGATCCCCGGAGAACCGGCAGAACTGGACTATGACCTCACCGCCACCACCGATGGTAACGGCCGTTTCCGGCTGCCGCAGGTGCCGTCCGGTCGGTTGCGTGTCAGCCACCAGATCGTCACCCATCATGACCACGGCGTCACCACGGAGTCCGGGCTGATGGTTGAAGCCACCGTGGCTCCGGGTGAAACCGCCTGGGTAACGCTGGGCGGCGGCTATCGGGTCATGGGACGGCTGCGGTTGCCGGCGGGGTTCACGATGCCGCCGAGGGCTCAATGGATCGCTCAATTACACACTCCCTTTCCTGAGCCACCGGCGGAGATCCGCAACGACCCAGCCGCGCTCCAGCAATGGTTCCAGACGCCGGAGATGCAAGAACTGGCCCGCCGGGCCAAGCAAGTGCCCGTCGCTATCCAGCCGGATGGATCATTCACTGCGGAGTCGGTCAGCGACGGAGATTACCAGCTTTCGATGATGCTGATCCCACCGCTCGATCCTCAGCCGAGCGCTTCCCAGCCCAGGGCACCGCTCTTGAGCGTGAAACGGGAGGTCACGGTTCCTACCGAACCGGCGGTCGGCGAGATCAACCTCGGCGAAGTCGCAGCGGAAGTGCCGGCGGAAACCACCGGACACGAGTGGTGAGCCAGACCGGTGACCTGGCACTTCGTGTCCATTCGAACATTACGAAGACTGGTCCTCTGTCATGAATCATTGATCAGCGTGACCGGTATGCCTCGAATTCAATCGCCAATCGCCAATCCAAAATCGCCAATCCGCCCCTCATTCGCTCCTGAGCGCCTCCATCGGAGCGACCTTGGCGGCGCGTCGGGCCGGCAGCCAGCAGGCGAACAAACCAATGGCGGTCAGCGCCACGGTGATGGCAACAAAGACCAGGGGGTCGCGGGGGGATACTCGGAGAAGCAAATCCCCCTGAGCCAGCACTTGAGTCGTGGCCAACGCGCCGGCCAGGCCCAGCCCAACCCCGATGGCCAGTTGTTTCAAGCCGCGGCCCAGGACCAACCGAAGAATGGCGGCGCCGGTGGCACCCAGGGCCAGGCGAATTCCAATCTCGCGAGTCCGCCGCGCCGCCGCCTGGGAAACCACTCCGTAAATGCCAATGGAAGCAATGACCAACCCGATGGCCGCGAACACCAGAAAAAGCACACCGAAAATACGAAGGGACCAGAATCTTAGTTTCGTGACGGCGGACAGAGTCTGGACGCCATAAAGTGGGAGGTCCGCGTCCATCGTTTGCACCGCGGACCGGACCGGGCCGGCCAGCGCCGTCGGTTCCATCTCGGAACGAAGCAGCAAGGCCATATGGCCCCAGGGCTCCTGACGGTGGGGGACGAATACCACGGGCACGGAGCTTTCTTCGGTCAGGTTCTGCACGAAATCGCCGCAGACACCAATCACCGTCATCCACGGCCCGGGCTGACCGGCCTCGATGAATCGGAAGCGGGCTCCCACCACGTCCTGGCCGGGCCAATGCGCGGCGGCAAATTCGCGCGTGACAACCACGGCCTCCTTCCCCGGGCTGCCGTCGGTCTCCGTGAAGCCTCGTCCCCGCAGGATCGGAAGGCCGATCATCGGCAGATAGCCGGGCGTTTGGACGACCAGATAAAATCGGGGCGCCCAGTTTGGATTTTCATTAGGCTGGCCTTCGATTTCGATGTTCCGCCAGGCCCCTCCCTGGCCGGGCAGGTGCGATGCGGCGGCGACCTGTGTGGCTCCCGGCAAGGCGGCGAGCTGGGGCAGAAGTTCCTCGAAGAAACGACGCCGGGCGTTCGGCTCGCCGTAGCGGTCGCCTTCGCCATACGGCAGGCTGACCCGGGCGGTAAAAATCTGCCCGGAGGGAATAAACGAATTGAGCGATTGGGCCGTGAAGAAACTGCGGATCATCAGGCCCGCGCCCGCCAGGAGCACCAGGGTCAAAGCAAATTGAAAGACGACCAGCGCGCCGGCCAGACGTCCGCCGCCCCGGCTGCCGGCCGAGGCGGTGCCGTCCTTAAGTGCATGGTTGAGATCAATTCGTGAGGAACGCCAAGCCGGAACCAAGCCAAAGGCAATTCCACTTAGGATAGAGATCCCCGCAAAATATCCGAAGACCGCGTAATCCATGGTGAACTGGACCCAATACGGCCGATCGATCGCCTCCGCCTGGGTGGCGAGGTCAAACACATGGACTCCCCAAGTGGACAAGCCCAGACCGAGCAATCCGCCCAGGCAGCTTAGAAGCACACTTTCGACCAACAGTTGGCGGACGATCTGCCCGGGCGTGGCTCCGAGAGCGGCGCGGATGGAAATCTCGCGGTTGCGGGCGACGGCACGGCCAAGGAGCAGGTTGGCCACGTTGGCGCAGACAATGAGCAGAACAAAACTAACTGCACCCAGCAACGTCAGGAAAATGGCGCGAATAGTCTTATCACCAAGGTAGGTTTCATGAAAGGTGCGGATCACCGGGTTGAAGCCTTGGTGGGTGTCCGGAAACGCGGAGGCGATTCGGTTCCCGATCAGGGCCACTTCCCTCTGCGCTTCGCTCAGGCTCACCTCTTCGTTCAGCAGTCCAAACAGCGTCAGGGAGCGATGGGCGCGATCGTCGATCCGCGGATCGGGAACCAGCGGCAGCCAGAGGTTTTCATTCTGGGGGAATTGGAACCCTTCGGGCATCACTCCAACGATGGTGAACGGTGAGCCGTCGATACGGACCGTCCGCCCAAGGACGTCTGCGGCGCCGCCATAACGATTCTTCCAAACATGATGGCTGATCAGGGCCACGGGTTCAGCGCCCGGTTTATCATCGTCCGGCAAGAAACTTCGGCCCCACGCGGGAGGCGTATTCAGCATCCCGAACAATCCGGCGGTAATCCGGCCCATCCGCACCCGTTCGGGCGGAAGATCGCTCTCGCCGATGGTGACCTGACCGGGAAAGGCGGCCTCCAGACCGGCGAAGGAACGATTGTTCTCCTGAAAGTCGCGGAAGTCAGGATACGGGAGGCCAAGCTGGACGTGGGGTTGGGTGGCATTTTGTCCGGTCACCGTCACCAACCGCTCGCCTCCGGGCAGCGGCACCGGCTTGAACAAAACGGCATTGACCAAGGTAAAGACGGTGGTGTTGATGCCGATGCCGAGGGCGAGGACGGCGATGACCGCCGCCGAGAACCCGCGATGCTTGGCGATCATGCGAAAGGCGAATTTGAGGTCGTTCATATAAGTCGGTGGTCGGCTCATCGGACTGCTTCGGATTCCACGATTCATCCTCAGTTGCCGTTTCAGAGTGATCCATCCTTTTCCTTCGAATGCATACGGCATGCCATCGACGAAAACTCAATGCAAACGGCGGAAATGCAGGCCATTCGTAGAGCCTAGCCCTCCGGGGCGGTTCGATTTTGGGACGGCCCGATCCCGATTCCGGGACGCGGAGTCTTCCCCTTTGGAGTGCGCCCTTTTGGAGTGCGCCGCTGTGCGGCGCTTTGGATTGCCCGCGGAGAAGGCCTCCGAACGTCCTTCCGCTCTCGCCACGCCCCCCGTCCCCCTCATCCAAAGCGGCGGAAACCGCCGCACTCCAAATGCCCTCAGTCCGCGTGACGGGTGTCCCTCGAATTCAATCGCCAATCAGAAATCTCATTACTGATTACTGGTCACTGATCACCGTTTACTGATCACTGTTTACTCCGCCCTCAGCGCCACCATGGGATCCACCCGCGCCGCGCGTCGCGCGGGCAGCCAGCAGGCGGCAATCGCGGCGGATAGAACCAGAGCGCCCCCGACCGCGAATGAGACCGGATCGAATAGACCGATCCCTTTCAGCACATGGCGAAGCAGACCGGCAACGCCTAGCGAAAGCGGCAACCCAACCGCCAAGGAAACAAATCCCAGCCGCCATCCGGTCCGCAGCACCCACCGCACGATGTCCGAGCGTGTGGCCCCGACCGCCAGCCGGACTCCGATCTCCCGCGTTCTGAGCGTCACCAGGTAGGCCATCAGTCCATAGGTGCCAATCATGGCCAGTCCCAACGCCAGACCTCCCAGAACACCCAGGATGCGCAAGGCCGCAACTTGATGCGCCAGGACGTTCTTCATCAAGCTGTACATCGTGCTGACGTTCCCCTGCACCAGGTGGGGATGGATGCGCGCCAGTTCCAAGCGTATGCCGCGGATCAAATGTCGAGAGTCGCCGGTGGCCTGCACCAGCAGTTTTGCGTTCAGCAACTGCTGCTGGCTGGCGCTCCGGAACATCATCGGCCCCGGCGGTTCATCGAACCGCCCGAAGCGCGCGTCCCTCACCACGCCGATCACCTCCGAATTTTGAATCATCTTTCCGAGCGGCTCGGTGTCGGGCCAATACGTCCGGACGAAACTCTCGTTGACCACCACCACTCTGCGACCCAATTCCAAGTCCGTGTAGTCCATTTCTCTTCCGCGCAGGACGGGAACTCCAAGCGAAGCAAATGTGTTCGGACCGACTTCGGCGAAATTGATCATCAGATGGTCAGCATCGGGTAGCTGATAGCCTTCCAGCGTGGAAATCGACGTGGCTGAACGGGAACCATCCAAGGGTTCCCCGTGCGAGACACCCACCTGCCTGACTCCGGGAATCAGCGCGATCCGGCGGGCGATCTCGGCCAGTTGAGGGGCAACGGTGTTGGTCGAAAACCCGACCCGTTCCAGATTCAGCGACGCGATGGCCAGCCGGTCGGATCGATAGCCCACCTCCACCGCCAGTTGGCTGCTCAGGCTGCGCAAGCAAAGCGTCGCGCCGCACAACAGCACGAGCGACCCGGCCATCTGTGTCACCATCAGGCCCTGACGAAGCCATCCGCGAAGGCGCCCGGATGCCTGCCCGCCCCCACCATCCTTGAGGGCATGGACCAATTCGAACCGGGTGGCCTGCAACGCCGGAACCAGACTGCAAACCACCCCGACCGCCAGCGCGCCCCCGGCGGCGGCCAGAAGCACCCGCCAGTCCAAAGCCGGATCGAGCGACGGCATCACCCATCGACCCGCCAGCTTCACCACGGAGGCGCTGATCCACGAGAATACCAGCAAGGCCCCCGCTGTTCCGAGCATCGCCACCAGAATCCCTTCGCCAACCAGGTGCCGGACGATCTTGGGCCGGGTGGCGCCCAACGCCAAACGGACGGCCGTCTCCCGCCGGCGTTGCGACGCCCGGGCAAGGAACAGGCCGGACACGTTGGCGCCGGCGATCAAGAGCAGCAGAATCGTGGCGGCGCCGGCCAGACGGAGGAAACCAGACGCCGGTTGCGGTCCGAATCTCGGGTCCAAAAGACCGCGCCCGACCGGGACCAGCCTGAATCCTTGAAAGCTGGACGAATACCCATAGCGAAACCACCGCGGATCGTTGAAGCCCGACAGCTCCTTCGTGGTTTCCGCGGCGATCGGCGACATCAGATCGGCGACCGCGGCGGCCAGCTTCGGATCTTCCAGCCGTCCCACCA
>CAYYSX010000195.1:0-11557 GCA_964474315.1 uncultured Verrucomicrobiota bacterium
CGTCTGGGGACAGACGACTCTACAAGGTGGGAAGGGACGGTTCATGGAGTTCCAACGGCCCAAGCTCCCAACACCCGAGTTCCGCTCGAACCGTCCCTGGCAGCGAGGTCTTGGGGACGTTGGAACTTGGAGCTTTTGGGTAGCTTGGAATTTTGAACTTCCCCTGGAGTTGGCCGGCGGGCGAGCCGCCCGCGCTCCTGCCGGTAAGGACAAACTCAAGATGCGCCGGCCCGGTACCCACTGCCTGAACTTTTTGGCGCGCCAGAGCCGTTACTGATTCGTAACCTTCCACCTGTGTTTTCGCTGCAGAAGATTTTTGGTCGGAACGAACTGTTCTTCGACCTGCTGGAACAGTCGGCCGCCGAGGCGCGCGAGAGCGTGGACCTGCTCAAAACCACCCTGGCCACGCCCGGCCTTGGACCTGCCCCCCTCGATGAATTCGCGATCCTGCGCAAGAAGGACAAGCGCATCACCGAGGAGATTCGCGAAGCCCTCACCCAGACCTTCGTCACTCCGCTGGAGCGCGAGGACATCGAGGCCTTGAGCATCGCCCTCTACAAAATTCCCAAGACGCTGGAAAAGTTTTGTGAACGGCTTCTGCTCAGCCCAGAGCGCTTCCAGTCGGTCGATTTCTCCCGGCAGACCCAGCTTCTCGAGCAAGCCACCGAGACCGTCCTGCGTATGACCCGCGGCCTGCGCACCAACCCGGGGCTCGAATCGATGAAACAGCAGAACGAACGTCTCCAGTATTTGGAAGGCGAAGCCGACAAGCTCATGGTCGATCTCCTGCGCGCCCTTTATGCCGGGCAACAGGATCCGGTGACGGTCATCGCACTCAAGGATCTCTACGACTTGCTGGAGAAGGTAATCGACCGCTGCCGGGATGCCGGCAACGTAATCTTCTACATCGTCCTCAAGAATTCCTGATCCATCCGCATGACGCTGTTGCTGTCCGTCATCGTGGTAGCGTTGGTGTTCGAGTACATCAACGGCTTTCACGATACCGCCAACTCGATTGCCACGGTGGTATCCACCAAGGTCCTTACCCCGCGGCAAGCCATCATTCTGGCGGCTTCCACCAATCTGGTAGGCGCGCTGGTCGGCGATGCCGTGGCCAAGACCATCTCGGCGGGTTTGGTGGACGCCGCCTACGTCACCTCCGGCACGCTCATCTGTGCCTTGCTGGGCGGTATTGTTTGGAATCTGATTACCTGGTGGTTTGGCCTGCCGAGCAGCTCCAGTCACGCCCTGGTGGGCGGGTTGTGCGGGGCCACACTGGCGTCGGCTAATACCAACTGGCACGCCCTGATCTGGGCCCGGCACAAGGACGGACCGTGGTTCAGGAACGAGGGGCTGTTCTACAAGGTGATCATCCCCATGTTCACCTCGCCCGTCGCGGGCCTGATCATCGGTTTCATTCTCATGACTCTGCTCTACGTGCTGCTGCGGAACTGGAAACCGCGTTGGGTGAACTCGATCTTCGGCAAACTCCAGTTGGGCAGCGCGGCGTATATGGGGTTTGCGCACGGCTCGAACGACGCCCAGAAGACCATGGGCATCATCGCCCTGGCATTGGTAGCCGCCACGGACGCCGGCCATCTCCACGAAATCCCGTCGTGGCTCGAGTTCCTTCGTCATCCCATGGTTCTCCGCGCCAATGGTTCCGAGGCGATCGCCCCCTGGATCAAGGTCATCTGTGCGCTGACCATGGCCGCGGGCACCGCTGCCGGAGGTTGGAGAATCATCCGCACGATGGGGCACAAGATGGTTCGCCTGCAGTCGGTCAATGGGTTCGCGGCGGAGACCACGGCCGCCACGGTGCTGTTGGTCGCCGCACGTCTGGGCATGCCGGTTTCCACCACGCATGCCATTACCACCAGCATCATGGGTGTCGGCGCCGCGAAACGCCTGCGAGCCTTGAACCTTAGTGTGGTGGAACGCATCCTGTGGGCGTGGTTCCTCACCCTGCCCATGGCCGGTCTTATGGGTTACGTGCTCCGGAGGTTAACCATGTAAAGCTATCAATCGTTGCGAACGTACGTGCGTGTAGCGTGCGGTGTCCTCACCGCACCACCGGCGAGCCAGCATCAAGTAGTGTGAAGGTACTTTCGCAACGATTGACAGAGGCTCCTTTCGTTAGAAGAGAGTGGAAACAAACACCAGGCCAGCTGGGCAGTCAGCCTGATTCGGAACTCCCCAATGTCTGCTCCTCCCCTCCGTCTCCGGGTTGATCAGCTCCTGTCGCGCTTCGGATACTGCAGTCGGAGCGAGGCTCGGACGTGGCTGCGCGATGGCCGGATCACTTGCGGGGAGGAGGTCATGCGCGATCCGACCACCCGGGTGGAGGCGACCCAGGTGAGGGTGGACGGCCAGCCGGTGGAGTTTGCTGCGGGACTGCTGGTCATGTTTCACAAACCGGCCGGCTACACGTGCAGCCATGACGGGCGGGAAGGTCCCACCATCTATGAACTGCTACCGGCCCGCTGGCTGGCCCGCCATCCGGCGGTGACCTCGATCGGACGGCTCGACAAAGACGCCACCGGACTGCTGCTCCTAACAGATCAAGGCGATCTGGTTCACCGCTTCACCTCACCTCGCCACAAGGTTCCGAAGCGGTATGAAGTCGAAGTGGAGGCCGATTTATCTCCGGCGATGGTGGATCTTTTCGCGTCGGGAACCCTGCTGTTGGAGGGCGAAAAGGAGCCCTGTCGGCCGGCCCGCTTGGAACTGTTCGGCGCCCGGTCGGCGGTGCTTGAACTGGTGGAAGGTCGGTATCATCAGGTGAAGCGGATGTTGGCCAGCCAGGGGTGCCCGGTGATCCGGCTTCATCGCGTTCGCTTTGGGGCCTGTGATTTGGGTGATCTGGCCCCTGGCCAGTGGCGCTCCATCACTCCAGCGGAAGTTGAGGACGGAAGGCAGAAGACAGAGGACGGACCGCGATAGGTACTCTGTTCCCGTCTCTGTGCTTTGAACTTTGAGCTTCGAGGGAGCGTCCCCTCACATCCCTCCCGACGGCACCCGTTCCACCCGAAAGAATCCCTGGCCGGCCGTCGGCGCCGGAATCACTTCCGCCGTCACGGGGAACTGTCCGGGAACCATCACGGTGGATTCGAGCGCTCCAAGATCAGACCCGGCATGAAGCCGAAATGGGTCGCCCACCCGCCCGGGCCAACTGATCCGCACCAGGTCGTCGCTGAAGAATCCGATGTCGGGCGGTCCGGCGCGTTCGTCCACCAACGGATCGCTGCCTTCCAGGGATTCTCGCAGGATAGAGTAACCGTCGCCGTCCGGATCGTCCGCCGCTCCATACGCCAGCGTCGCGAGCCGGGTCAGTTCCCAGTTGTCGTCGAGCCCGTCCCGGTCGCTGTCGTCGATCGGAACGCCGTTCAGCAGGAGGCTCGCCTCCAGGATCTGTCCCCTCCCCTCCCCCGGAGCCTGGTCGGTAACCGCCAGGGTCCAAGTTCCCGCCGACGGTTCGAAGTAGTGATGGGTGCTCCAATAGGTCCAGTCCACCGGGCCGGGTCCGGTGTCGGCATTGTACCGTTGCAGGATGCTGGTGGTGCCCGACGGCGAGGTCAGCGTGATGCGTAAGTCGCCGCGCACCGTAAAATCGGTCTTCAGGCGAACTCCTACCCGCTCACATTGCAGAGAGTCCGGAACAGTGAAGGTCAACTGCGGACCGTTCAACGCGATGCGCGCCCGGGTAGCGGGATAGGAACGGACCAGCTCAAGCAGGGCGAGACCGGCCGTCCGGCCGATGAAGATCACCGGGATGGGCGAATAGTCCGTGCCCGCCGGCACGCACAATTGGTCGCCGCCCGGACAGGATCCAGGGGCGGCGGTCTCCTGGTTGTAAATGATGGCAAAGGCCGCCCCCGCCGCCGCGGCTCTGGCCAACTTCTCGCTGTAGGGAATATCCCCCCGTTCGATCAACGCCCCCCGACCGTCGAGGCGTTCCGTTGGTTCTTGGGTCGCCCGGCCAAGGTCAACCAGCGGCAGTGGCATCAGGGGATGATCCGGTTGGATCCCAATTCCGGGGAGCCCAGGGAGGAACGCCAGTTCCGTAGGCACGTTCGCCCCAGTCACTTCTACCCGGTATCCGCCATCCGGGATGGGAACCTCCCCGGTCCAGGTCTGCGTGACCTGCACCGAAGGCGGACGATTGGACCAAACCTTGGCTAACCGGACGGCTTCGGCGGCATTGACGATTCCGTATCCGACGTTGTGGCTGACTTCCAGTCCCGCGCCATTGACGGTCAGATCGGGATCGGTCCGATCCGCATGTCGGGCCGAAAGAAGGAGAATCTGCTGCACGTCGCGAGCCGTCAGCCGGGGATTGATCGAAAGCATCAACGCCGCCACGCCCGACACCTGAGGAGCGGAGGAGGAGGTATCTTTGAACCCCAGGGCACCCCAACGGAAATCGGAGAGAAACTCGAACGGCGGGCAGAAGTTGAGAAAATTGGCACCTCGATCACCGGACAGATCGGTGGTGAACAACCCGCCGAATTCGTCGTCCCCGGCCGGGGCAGCCAGCAGAATGGAGGAGCCCGGCTCGGCGGTCGCGGTGGCTCTTCCGGCCGGGGAAACACCGGTCACCCCAATGCTCCGGGGATCGCTGGCGAATCCGTTGTCATTGGCGTATCTGCCGGCCAGCCGACCGTTGCCGGAAATGAAAACCATGACCGTACCGAGCCCGCCACGGCCTTCCGTCCAGGCACTTTGCAATCCGGCCTCCTCCAGCGCATCCGGTCCTTTCTGCGATACCCCGGTCGGCGCCCAACTGTGATTCTGTACCGCCACCACGTTACTGGCATAACGGAACAGATCACCAAACCGCTCGCTGCTGACGGGAATCCCCCGCTGATCGAAGATGACCCAGGACGCGACCCGGGAGGCCGGTGCCACTCCGGTCATGCCATGCGCATTGTTGGCCGTGCCGGCAATCAATCCCGCCACCGAAGTTCCATGGGCGCCGGTGATTCCGCCCAAGGTCGGTGAACCGTCCGCCGTGCCGAGGCTGAAGTTGAAGTGGGGCGCGCCGTTGAGGGACGCCTGCAGGTCGGGATGCGATTGCTCCACTCCAGTATCCGCCACAGCCACGGTGATCCCTTCCCCAAGACTTTCCGCCCAAGCTGGACGGATGTTGATGTCCACGCCCAGTTCGGCACCAGTCACCGGGTCGCGGTTCTCCAAGTACCACTGTCCGGAAACGATCTGTCCGGGAACGATGACTCCGGGGGCGATTTCGCAGGATCCAACCTCGAAGCGGGTGCGGAAGAACGGGTCATTGGGAGCCGCGGCGTAGCGGTCGCCCGCCGCCCGGGGAGCATGAGGAACCGGGAAAGCCGCCTGCACTTCCGGAAGGCTCGCCAAGAACTCGGCCTCGGCCCAAGCAGTCACGGCATCGGACCCCTGAAGAACGTACAGACCAGGCTCCACAGTGCGGTCGAGCAGCAGGGAACGACCCGCCAGCACCGCCGAAAGATCGGCGGATGGATCCAACTTTAGAACCACCCGGTCGGTGAAAATCCACGCCTCCTCCGGCTCATTCTCCGGATACGCGGTGAGGGTCGCCGGGCCGGAAGTCAGATGCCGGGCCAAACCGGCAGGAGCCGGCGTGGTCTCGGGCACAAAGGCGACCGACGACGGAAAGCGGAACGTGGCCAGCCCCTGCGCCAGGGCCGACGTGAAAAACAGCATTCCGACCAAGAATCCACGGAGGATCATGGCCAAACCTAGCGAGCGTTGGGCATTTCGCGAGGAGCCGGCTGATTCGACCCAAAAACAAAACGAAGCCGGACGGCCGGCTTCGTTTCCGAAGAGGTGTGGAGGACCGGAACTATTCCGACTTCACTTCGACTTTCCGGGTCTCCCGGACCCGACTGAGCAACTCATCGCGTTGAGTGGTGTCGGTCCCGGCGTTGGTTCCCGCGTGATCGTGATGGCCGTTGCGCTGATAGACCGACCGGGCGCCGCCCAACTCCTTGCTGACCGCCGCCTTGGCTTCGGCCAGATGCCCCTTACCCACGGAGACCCCGTTGTAGGCCTTGATTGCTAGTTCCGGGCTGGGCGCCACCGGAGCCGGCCGGGGCAGGAAGTTGTATTTGAAGTTTATCCAGGTATCGCGCGGCTTGGTGCTCAGAGCACCGCTGGGGTCATAGCCACAGTGAACCATGCAGTTCTCACAACGCGGGTCACGGGCCACCCCATTGACGACCCCGTACTTCTCCCAGTCCACCTTGGTGAGCATCTCCTGGTAGGTCGGATAATGCCCGTCGGTCATCAGATAACACGGCGCCTTCCAACCACGGACGTTGTACGTGGGAATGGCCCAGGCGGTGCAGGTCAGCTCTCGTTTTCCGGCCAGGAACTCCTGATAAACCGGCGTTCCGAAGATCGTGAACATCTGTCCCCATTTCTCGATGTCCTTGAATTTCTGCCGGGTCAGGTCGCGGGTCAGGAAGAACTCTTTGGGATCCCGGCCGAGGCGCTTGACCATGTCCTTCTTCGCCGCGTCGTAATCGTAGCCAGGGGAGATCGTGTGCCCATCGCAGTTGAGCGAACTGAGGTAGCGGAACATGTCCTCCAGCTCCACCGGATCTGTCTCCCGATACACGGTGGTGTTGGTGGCCACCTGGTACCCGAGGATCTTGGCCATCTTGATCGCGGCGATGCACTCCTTGAAGACCCCTTCCCGTTCCACGATGAGGTCGTGAGTATATTCGAGGCCATCGACGTGGACGTTCCAATAGTGCCACTTGGAGGGGCCGATGGTGACCTTGCGGCGGGCGGCATCATCAGCCTTGCGGATGGCTTCGGCGTCCTTCTCCGTGACCAAGCCTTCCTGGAGGAGGCGGACCAGTTTGGGTTCCAGGTCCGGCCCATAATGGGCCGCCATAAACTCCCGCATCTTCTTCCGCATGAACATGCCGTTCGTGCAGATGTAGATGATTCGACCCTGTTCCCGCAGGCCAGCGACCAGTTCCTCGATCTTGGGATAAATCAACGGCTCGCCGCCGCACACGGAGACCATGGGCGCATCGCACTCCGCCGCGGCCGCGAGACACTGCTCCAGCGGCACCATGTCTTTCAGGCTGGTGGAGTATTCACGGATGCGACCACAGCCCGTACAGGTGAGGTTGCAGGTATGGAGGGGCTCCAATTGCAGCACCATGGCAAACTTGGGGGTGCCGCGGAGCCGGTGACCGACGATGTGTTTTGCAATCTTGGCCGTCAGCGCGAGCGGAAAACGCATGGCAAGGAATCAGGGATGAAAAACGTCAGTGGCAGGCACCACGGTCGGGATCGAGGAGCCCTGCCGTGCATCCAGACCGGGCAGCAAAAACGTGGCAGGTGAAACACTGTGACTACCTTGAATGCCTCCACAACCGGCCAACAGGAGCAGGCCGCCCACCAGGGACAGTATGGAGAGCTTGGTTCGGGAGCTCATTCGGCCGGGAGTTTAAGCCTCCCGCACTCGCTGATTCCAGATAAATCCGGACCGAATGAATTCCTGCCGAACGGAGAACCTTCCGGGAATAAAAAAGGCCGTCCTCCATTGGACGGCCTTGGTCATCATTGAACCCGTTGGATTCAAACATCTTTAAGTCGTTCCCGGCTTTCGATTCGGTCCCGCAGCTTGCGCAGCGCCGCCGCCTCCAACTGACGAATCCGTTCCCGGGTCAAACCGAAATCCACGCCGATCTCTTCCAGCGTGCGCGGATCGCCTCCTTCCAAGGCAAAGCGCTCGCGTAAGATCTTCTGTTCGCGGGGATTCAGGGTTCCCACCAGCTCCCGGATCAACTCGGCGTTGGTTTCTTCGCTGACCGAGCTCCACGGCATCGCCGCGTTATCGTCCGGAACCAAGTCCGCCACCCTTCCGGCGTCCGGGTCATTACCCAGCGGCGCCTCCAGAGAGGTCGTGCCCACGGTGGCACTTTCGCGCCAGTGCAAAATGTCATCCTCACTGACATTTAGCACGACGGCCAGTTCTGCATCCCTTGGTGGCCGTCCGTGCCGGGCTTCAAAGGCCGTTTCGGCCCGCCGCATCTGGGCAATCTGCTGCACCAAATGAATGGGTAACCGAATGGCCTTCACCTGGTTGGAAAGCGCCCGCTTGATGGACTGCTTGATCCACCAAGCCGCATAGGTCGAAAGCTTCGCGCCTTTGGTAGGGTCAAATCGCTCGACCGCCCGCATCAATCCGATGTTGCCCTCGTTGACCAAGTCCAAGAGCGGCAGCCCGTAGTCTTCGTACTCCCGGGCAATTTTCACGACCAGACGCAAGTTGGCCTTGATCATGTGTTCGCGGGCGGACGCATCTCCCGCCTGGACCCGATGGGCCAGCTCAACCTCTTGTGCAGGCGTCAACAGCGGGGTCTCCACGGCCTCTCGGAGATAGAGGCGCAACGAGGAATTCTCATCCCATCGGGCGAGGGCTCGTTCGGGAGGCCGATCCGGCTGGACTCGCGGCACTTCGGTGACGGGAGTCAGGGCAATCCGCGTGACCGCCGCCTGCCCGGCCAGGTCGGGTAAAAGCGGGAGCGCGCCGGGGACGCCAGAAACGGAACCTGGCGTTTTTCCTCGACTCGACCGACTCCGGTTTACTCGACCCGTCGTCGGACGAACCGTCCGGATACGCGGCGGCCGCTCCGCCGGAAGCCGGCCCGCCAGACTCGCCGGGCGCGACGCCCGCCGATTCTTGGCTGGTGCCTTCACTACATTAGGATTTGCCTTCATTTTGAGAGTATCTGCGCGTTGGAACCGAAATTCCGACGCTTCGTTCAACATTGGCAACGATCACGACCAAGCTACTGACTCTCGGCCCTTGGGCGATTCCACCCGGTCATTCTCTTAGCATCCCTGACGCCAACCGGACTCACTTCCAGTAAATGTTCGACGACGCCAAATCGGGCCAATTCACTTCGATTAAGACCGCCCGGCACCGGCGACCCGTGCCAGCGGCGGGACCGACGAACTCTAATCGTCACATCCTGGCGCAGCTTCCGCCGGGATCCGGCGCTCAGGAAATCGCCGCCAACCGCCGCGAATCCGAAGGGGCGGCGCGCTCCCGCACCTCCGCCACGATTCGCTCGACGGTGAGGCCGTACTTCTGACGCAAGTGATCCACCGTGCTGGCGTGTTCCACAAACGCATCCGGCCACCCGACGCGGATCACCGGGACGTTCACTTCCGCCTCGTTGAGGGCCTCCAGCACCGCCGAACCGTATCCACCCGCCACCACGTGGTCCTCCACCGTGACCACCACCTCGGCCGCCCGAGCAAAGAATTCATGCACCGAACGATCGAGCGGCTTGTAAAAACGAGGATTGATGACAGCGACATCCCAGCCTTCGGCCGCCAGTTGATCCGCCGCCTCCCGGGCCATCCGCAACAGGGGACCGAGCCCAAATAACGCGACTTTGCGGGCGCCTTCCGTTCCTTGGAAGTGACGTACCACTTCGGCCTTCCCGATCTCCAGCACGGCGGGCTGCTCCTTCACGGGCACCCCTTCGGCCGGGCCGCGCGGATACCGAATCGCCACCGGATGCGATTGGAAAGTGGCCGTGAACATCATGTCTTGCAGCTCGTCCTCATGGGCGGGCGCCATGCCAATGATGTTCGGCAGGCACCGCAGGTAGGCGATGTCGAACAGCCCGTGGTGAGTCGGTCCGTCATTGGCGCTGAGACCCGACCGATCCATGCAGAAGATCACCGGAAGATCCTGCAGGCAGACATCGTGGTGAATGCAGTCGTACGCGCGTTGGAGAAACGTGCTGTAGATCGCCACCACCGGATGGAACCCCATGGTAGCCATGCCCGCGGCGAAAATGACGGCATGCTCCTCGGCAATGCCCACGTCGTAGTATTGCCGGGGAAAAGCCTGGTCGAGCAGCTTGAGGCTCGTGCCGGTCGGCATGGCCGCGGTGATGCCCACGACGTTTTTGTTCTGCGCGCAGAGCTTCACCATCGTCCGCCCAAACGCCTCTTGCCACATCGGCGGCGCTCCCGGCTTGGGCGCCGGCGTCTGGCCGGTCTGGACATCGTAGGGCCCGAGCCCGTGGAACTTCTCCGGATGCTTCAGCGCCGCTTCAAATCCCCGTCCCTTCTGGGTCAGGAGGTGAATTACCACCGGCTCAGTGCAGGTCTTGGCAAACTCGAGGGTGCTGATCAACTGCGGCAGGTTGTGGCCGTCAATCGGTCCGAGATACCGGATGCCAAACTCCTCGAACAACAACGCCGACCCATGACCCCCGCGGCCGTCGGCATCCAAGGCCCCCCCTGTCTGCTGCAATCCCAGCGAATTGGCCGCTCCCTTGATGGCCTCCTCCGCTTTCTGGCCGAGCATCGACACCAGGGCTCCCTGGGGCAGCTTCTTGAGCCAGTGCCCAAAGTCATCGCGCAACTTGTTGTAACGCGGGTTGGTGGTGAGTTTACCGAGGTACGTGGCGATAGCCCCGACGTTCTTGGCGATCGACCATTCGTTGTCGTTGAGGATGCCAATGAAGCGCCGCGTGGTTCCCGCAATGTTGTTCAACGCCTCAAACGAAATTCCGTTGGTCAAGGCGGCATCGCCAAAAATGCAAACCACGTGTTCCGCCCCTCCCCGCTGGTCGCGCGCCGCACACATGCCCAAGGCGGCCGACAACGCCGTCCCGGCATGCCCGGCCCCGTAGCAGTCGTGTTCGCTCTCGGAACGCAACGCAAAGCCGTTGAGCCCGTCGGTGGTCCGGATGGTGTGGAAGCGGTCCTTCCGGCCGGTCAGCAACTTGTGAACGTACACCTGATGGCTGACATCCCACACCAACTTGTCCCGTGGAGTCTCGAAACAGCGGTGCAGAGCGATGCTGAGCTCGACCACCCCGAGGTTCGGGCCAAGGTGTCCGCCGTTCTTGGCGAGCTTGGTGATCAACTCCTGGCGGAGATCCGCGGCGAGCTCGGTCAACTGGTCCGGGGTGAGTTTACGAACGTGTGATGGGTGGTCCACCATGTCGAGATAGCGACTCATGCTTGGTTGAACAGAATAACGGAAAGAATGCGGTCTTGGGCCCGGCCAGCAAGACCGGGAAAGGGATCACGCAGCCGCCGGGTCACCGAGTTTGACGGGCCGGGTCTGCCCTTCACCGGCCAGGTTTCGCTCCAACTGCTGAACGCGCACCTCGGCCGCGGCCAGCCGGGTCTGGCACACGCGAGCCAGTCGGGCACCTTCTTCAAACTTGGTCAGCAACTGCTCCAGCGGCAGTTCCGATGATTCCATGCCATCCACGATCGACTCCAACCGGGACAGAGCTTCCTCAAACGGAAGCTCCGTCTCGCCCGGAACCGCGGCGTCCGGGGAAGGAGTTGCTGTCTTGACCGTTTTGGACATGGCCATTGGACGCTACGAGGAAGCTGTCCGCCTGCCTAGCAGGTTTTTCCGGCGCGGGGGATGCCGGGCGCCGCTTGAAATTGTCCTTCAAGGCCCAGGCCGAGCCCAGAGAGCGACCTATCCCCTTCCCTAAGCTCCAAGTTCCAACGTCCAAGCGCTCCAGCCCCCCAACATATCGCTTCCAGG
>CAYYSX010000196.1:0-8036 GCA_964474315.1 uncultured Verrucomicrobiota bacterium
CTTGGCTTTTGGAGCTTTCGCCGTCTGTCCCACCTCAAATTCGCAGAAACACCTTCCGCCGGTACATCCAGTAGAGGATCAACCAGAGGCCCAACAGAACCGCCGCGCCGTGAACGAACGGCTCGTAAGCCCGCCCGGCAAACTGGAAGAAGTCCTGGCCCAGATGGGTTTTCAGGTTGTCGCCGACAAATCTCTCGAACAGATGCGCCATACAATAGGCCGCGATGGAGTTCATGCCGATGACCCGCAGCGGGAATGACCATCCGCCTACCCGGGCCACATCGATCACGGCGTAGAACGCGGCCATCAATAGACAGCACCATCCGCCGCTGAAGAGAACCCAACTCGGGGTCCAAATCCGTTTCACCACCGGACAAATCCCCAGCGCGCCCAGCAGCCACCCGGCGGCCAGACCCGCCGCGCCAGCGACCAACAGCCAGTTGATCCGGACCTGGGGACTTCGCTCGGAGTGAAGGATCCCGCCCGCCAGCGACCCGAACACCATGGTCGCCAGGGTAGGGATGAAGCTCAGGGTCGAATAGCCGCCGCCGTTGAAGAGCCAGGGTCGCTCCCGGGGAAACCAGTTGAGAAACACGCGGTCAAACGCCCAGGCCAGATTGCCGTTCTTTTGCCAGTGGGCGGCGAGTCCGGTGTGGCCATGTTCCCGCAGCCAATCCGCCGAAACCCCGACCGCACTGAAATCGAAATCCGCCGGCGGCCGGTACCAAGCGAAGGCCGCCCAATACCCCACCAGCAGCACCCAGAAACCGATCCATTGCGTCCGCCGACTGGCCAACCCCAGCGCGAATAGAAACGGATAACCCAGTCCGATCTGCGAGAGGGTGTCCTCAAAAGTCCAATTCGTCTGACCACTGCCGGTCGAGCGCAGAAAAACGCCCAACAACACCAAGACCAGGGACCGCCATAGCGCATGCGCCCACATGAGTCCCTGGGATTGTCCGCGGGCCAGGCGGGCGGCCAGGGAAAACGGCAGCGCCACCCCCACCAGAAAGGAGAACGACGGTTGAATGAGGTCGTGCAACACGCAGCCCACCCACTCCACATGCTCCTGCTGATGGCAGAGAAAGTTCCAGAGAGCACTAGGCTGGCCGGCTTCGCGAAGCCGGGTGGCGACCCGACAGAGGTGCAACACCTCGGCCATCATCAGGAACATCACGAAGCCCCGGTAGGCATCGATCGAAGCCAGGCGATTGGGTGAGGGAGAGGGCGGAGGAGGGTCGGCAACATTAGGGGCCATGGGTGCCGCAGGCTAACGGTGCCTCCGTGTCAGTGTCACCGCTTTCCTTGGACGCCAGAAACGGTCAGCGTGAGGCGATGTCATCCGGGTCACCCGAGCCAGACTTCGCCCGCCTGTTCCGAGGGGAACGATTCCGCTTCGAGTTCGGCATCCGTCCCGCCGACTCCCCGTGGTTCCGTCTCGCTTCACCCGGTCAGGAGACACTGACTGAGCGTCGTAACCTCCTGGAACAACACCCGGAGCGTCATGCCCCGTGGAGCTCTCCGGCCGACCCTTTGCTGGACGAACTTCTGGACCTGTTCACCGAATCCAAAGCCCGTCAATGGAAGGGTCGGGGCGCGACCGGTGCGCGGGAACTCGCCGGAAACTGGGAACCTGATTTCGTGCTCCTCCGGCGGTTGGACGGCGAGTTTCGGCTGGTGGGAGCCTGTGTCTGCGATCCCTCGTGGTGGGATCCCGTCGCCCAACTGGGAAAATCAGTCGAAGCCATTCATGAGCCGGTACCGACCCTGAACCCGAATTTGGGTCCTCGCATCCACACCTTTCTGGATCGGCTTCCTCCCGGGCAGACCTTCATCCGGGAGAACTGGGGACTCGCGGCGGTTCCCGACCGAAACCTTCATCCGGCGTTGAACCGGCCACGCCTGAACCTCCAGAGCGCCCCCGAGAACGTGTGGCTTCGGGTGGAACACCAAGCCTTCCACGCGTTACCGCACACGGGAGGCCTGGCCTTTGTGATTTGGCTAACCGTTCACCGGCTCTCCGCCGTTCTGACCGCGGCGTCAACGGCCGCGGCCTTCAGCCGGCAGCTCGCCACCATGCCGGATGAGATTGCCCGGTACAAAGGTCTGGCAGCCGTCCGACCGACCCTGCTGACGTGGCTGGGCTCCGTTGGTCCAACCTGAACCGCCGATCGTGCGCCCTTTGGTAGAGTATAGAATCAATTCTTGAGTCGGTTGACGGATATTCCTCGCGACCCTTCGCGTCCGGCCGCGATCAACGGCGGTGCCGTTCATCCGCCGGTTCGTTCCGAACGAGGAGCTCGCGGGCGACACCTTCCACCCCGCGTGACTGTTCTTCGCTAAGGCCGCTCAACAAGGGAATGATGGGCCCGGTATGAGCAAGGCCCGCGAGGCGAACGGCCTCATGGAGCACGCGTACCGGATTGATGCGGTTGCGGAGATCTTCGAGCGGTTGAAAGAGTGCCCGGATTCGTTCGGCCTCCGGCCAATTCCCGGCGCGCGCCGCGGCGAGGAACTTCTGGGAAAGGCGGGGCGCGACACACACACAGCCGCTGGTGAAACCTTGCAGATGAAAGTCGCGTAGATGCACCAGGGCCGGCTGTTCACCGATGCCGCTGACCACGAGCGAGGGGGGGACCTGCTGCACGAGCTCCTGCAAAAATGAATCCTGAGCCGGATCCGGACGCACGATCGCGTACTTGATCCAGGACACGCAGCCGTCCTGCACCAGCCGGGCCACTTCCGCCGGGGTCACATACCCTTCCTGCTTTACATAAACCACGATGGGCCGGCCGAGTTTCTCCGCGAAACGTCGCAGTCCGGTTTCCACACCGGCGAAGGTGTTGAGTCCTTGATGAGGCAAAACCATCACCGTCGGGAACGGGAACTCCCGGGCGATCTCCGCCTGGTCCAACGAAAGTCCATACGCGGGTCCGGCCGAGGGAATCACCACCGTTTCCGGTCCGGCCGCCTCGGCCAGATGGGTGAGGATCGCGGCGTATTCGCTCAGGCGGATATGATAGAAAATCGCATTGCCCCCATAGAGGAGGACCCGAACACCTCCGGCCTCCAGGTGTCGAATGAGGCGCGTATTCTCTTCCGGAGCCAGCCGCTCCGCCGCATCGCGAGCCAGCGGCGGAACGGCAATCACGGACGTAGCGAAGCGATCGGGAGACAGGTGCGTATCCATGAAGGAAGGAAGAATCGCAGTGGCTTAGAAAATATCCGGCTCCGGGGTGGGAGGGCCATGATGCAGAAATCGAAAGTCGCAACCTTCCGGTGCCTGGGTGACTTCCCGGGCGAACAACCAACCGTAGCCGCGCGCAAAGCGAGGCTCCGGCGGCTTCCAAGCGGCCCGCCGGCGCGCGGCCTCTTCGTCCGTCACCTGCCAGTGCAGCCGGCGGGCCGCTATGTCGAGTTCAATGAGATCACCATCCTGCACCAACGCCAGCGGACCGCCCAGAGCGGATTCCGGCGCGATATGCAATACACACGCGCCGTAGCTCGTTCCGCTCATACGCGCATCCGAGATTCGCACCAGGTCGCGCACCCCGGCCTGCAGCAGCTTCTTAGGAATCGGTAGCATTCCCCATTCCGGCATGCCGGGTGCGCCAATCGGACCGGCCTGCTGCAGCACGATCACCGACTCCGGAGTCACGGGAAGGTCGGGCGAATCCAGCCGCGCCTTGAGGTCGCGATAGTCGCGGAACACCAGGGCGGGACCCGTGTGCCGCAGGAACCGCGGGTCCATGGCGGTGTGTTTGATGACGCAGCCGTCGGGCGCCAGATTACCGCGCAGCACCGCCAATCCGCCTTCGGCGAACAGCGGCCGGTCCCGGGGCCGGATCACCTCGTCATCGAAAACTTCCACCCCTTCCAGGACTTCGCCCAGCGTCGATCCGGAGACCGTGCGGCAAGTCAGATGGAGTTGGTCCTTGAGCCGGCCTAACAAGGCCGGCACACCACCGGCATCATGGAAGTCTTCCATCAAATAGTTTCCCGCGGGCCGCAGATTCGCCAGCACGGGCGTCTGACGGGCCCGTTCATCAAAGTCGGCGAGGGTGATCCGGATCCCGGCCCGCCCCGCCAGGGCGATGAGATGCACGATGGCATTGGTCGAGCCCCCGAGCGCCAGCAGCGTCGTGATGGCGTTGAGAAACGAGCCCCGGGTCAGAAGCGTCGAAGGCCGGGCGTCCTCCCAGACGAGATCCACAATGCGTCGCCCGCATTGAGCGGCCATCCGCGCGTGAGCCGAATGCACCGCCGGTATCGTCGCGCCGCCCGGCAGAATAAAGCCCAGAGCCTCGACCACACCGGCCATGGTGGACGCCGTGCCCATGGTCATGCAGGTACCGGGTGAACGGGCGATGCCGTCCTCCAACTCCCGCCAGGCATCGCAGCCGAGCCGGCCGGCACACCGTTCGGCCCAGTACTTCCACACGTCGCTGCCACTGCCGAGCGTCTCCGTCCGCCAGCGTCCCTTGAGCATGGGTCCGGCGGGAAGGAACAGGCAGGGAAGATCCACGCTGAACGCACCCATGAGCAGCGCGGGCACCGTCTTGTCGCAGCCGCCCAACAACACGGCGCCGTCGAGGGGATGGCAGCGCAACGTTTCCTCCACTTCCATCGCCGTCAGGTTGCGATAGAACATGGACGTGGGCTTCATGAATTGCTCGCTGAGGGACCACACGGGCAGTTCCACTGGAAATCCGCCGGCTTGGTACACCCCGCGTTTCACCTGTTCGGCCCGTTCCCGGAAATGGGTGTGACACGTGTTGAGATCACTCCAGGTGTTCAAAATGCCGATGACCGGCTTGCCGGCAAAATCCGCGGTATCGAAGCCCATCTGCTTGGTGCGGGAGCGGTGACCGAAGGAACGGAGGTCATCCGGACCAAACCACCGGTGGCTGCGAAGTTCTTCCGGTCGTTTGCGTGGCGTGGACATCGGTTGGATCAGGTCAGGGTACAGGATGCCACGCAGCGGAGGCAATGCACGCAGAGCTGGATTGCTGGCCGAGCGGAGTCTCCCTAGCTTGGTCGGGTGCCCAAGCTGCCCACTGGGTCCTCCAACGGGGTTCAGCGACTGACCGAGGTTCTCGGTCTGCGGGTCATTTCGTTTCTCGACACCACCCGCCGGCTGGGCGCCTTCACCCTGATCACCCTGGGGGTGCTGGCGACCAAGGCGGGCAGCGCCGGGCAAGTGCTGCGACCCCTGATGCGTGCCCAGGTGGCCAGCGCTGGGGTGCGCTTGCTGCCAATTGTGGGCTTCATCGGGGTGGCCCTCGGGTTGGTAATCATCGGACAGACCCTCCGGCTGCTCAGCCAGGTGGGGCAGACGCAGTTGATTGGCAGCCTGTTCGTCACGGTGATCTTCCGAGAGCTGGCGCCTCTGACCGCGGCGCTGGTGGTATTGGCGCGCGTGGGAACACCTACGGTAGTCGAGTTGGGAACGGCCCGGGCCCTGGGAGAGGTGGAAGCGTTGGAAGCCCTGGGAATCGATCCCATTCATTACCTCGTCGTGCCGCGCGTGGCGGGGATCACCGTGGCCGTGTTTGCGCTGTCGGTGTATCTGATCCTCTTTGCCGGAGCGAGCGGCTGGGCCTTCGCCTTTGCGGCCAACCTGGCCCTCACCGGCACGGACTACCTGCAGGGGATCGCTGGAGCGTTGCGCTGGCCGGACTTTCCCCTGCTCACCTTGAAAACCTTGGGCTTCGGGGCCGCCGGAGCCCTGATTGCCTGCTACCAAGGATTGGCGCGTCCCCTCCGGCTGGAGGAAGTCCCCACCGCCGCCACCCGCACCGTGGCCCACAGCGTGATTGCCTTTCTGTTCATCGACGCAGCCTTTCTGGCGGTCAACCTTCTGCTTCCCGCATGAGCCCGGACACCATTCTCGAGCTTTCCAATCTCTCGGTGGCCCGTCCGGATGACGAAACGCCGACGCTGGAACACGTGCAGTGGCACGTCCACACCGGAGAATGGTGGGTCGTTGCCGGGAGCCATGGGAGCGGCAAGTCGCTGTTCCTGCAGACCCTCGCAGGCCTGATTCCTCCGGCCGCCGGAGAGATCGTGATTTTCGGCGAACGACTGGCGGCCGGCGAACGTCGTGCTTCGGGGTGGCATCGCCAGGTCGGATTGGTCTTTGAAGGCGGCGGCCGTTTGCTGCGTTCGTTGAGCGTGGCGGAGAATATCGCGCTTCCCATCGCCTATCATCAGAACTGCCCGCCGGCCGTCGCCTTGGAAAGTATCCTGCCGATCGTGGAGGCGCTCGAACTGGATCGCCTGGCCGCAGCCCCGGCCGGACGCATCGGCCGTTCCTGGGCGCAGCGGGTCGCCCTCGCCCGGGCGCTCGCGCTCCGTCCCGACTTGCTCCTGCTGGATGACCCGTTGGCGGGAATGGACCCGTATCACCTCCGTTGGTGGCAACAGTTCCTGCCCGAACTCGTCCGGGGGCATCCCGTCCGGGACGGCCGGCCGGTGACGTTGGTGGTCACGGCGGATAGCTTTCCGCTTTGGCTCGCATCCGGACGACAGTTTGCCTCGATTCAGAACCGGCAGTGGACCGTGCTGGGCGATTACGAACAGTTGCGGACCGAATCCACGGCCGAGCGGACAGAGTGGCGGCAACCCGATTGATCCCGCGCCACCCCGCCTCAAACACCTGCTTTCATGGCCCTGCATGACCTAACTCCTCAGCTTCGGACCCGCCTCGGCCGGGTGGAACGTCTCGTGGGTGTCTTCCTGCTGCTCACCCTCGCCTTGATGCTCTCCGGCTTCATTTACTTCCTGTGGCATACGGCCGAGGCGCGGGGCTGGTTTCGCATCCGGGTGCCCTACTACACCTATGTGGCGGACGCGACCGGTCTGAGAGTCGGCACACCGGTCATGATGATGGGCTTCAAGATCGGTGATGTAACCAAAGTGGACCAGATGCCCATGGATTCCTGGTATCTGACCAACCGTTTCAACGTCTTCATCGGTTTCGACGTCGTGGAGCCATACTTCGGCTACATCTGGACGGACTCCCGAGTGCGGATCGGCGCGGGCGACTTGCTGGGAGCGCGTTCTCTGGAAGTGACCCGCGGCGTGGAAGGCGAGGTCACCGTAAAATTGGGCGACCCCATCCGGCAGTTGTCGGCCGACTTCCTGTACGAAGATTCGATTACCAATCGCACGTTCCTCCCGCTGGACGAAATCAGGGCCAAGGATGGTGGCTTCTGGCTAAAGGCAGATGAAGCGGCGCCGCTCCAACAGCGCCTCACCGACATCGCCAACGCCGTGAACGACGCGCTGCCCGGAGTCTTTGCCATGACCAACCAGCTCACCGTGGCCTTGGCCAACATGACCAATGTCACTGGTCGGATCGGTGGAATGATGCCCCAGGTGGATGCCGCGATGAGCGATCTGCGGGTCTTGATGGCAGAAGTCCGACCGGCGGTTCAACGGCCCGGTGGTCTGGGCGATCTTCTGTTGCCGACCAATCTCAATACCCAGCTCACGCTCACCCTGTCGAATTTGAACCCCGGTTCGGGCCCGATCAACCAGACGCTCAGCAACCTCAATTCCCGGATG
Source organism: uncultured Verrucomicrobiota bacterium (assembly GCA_964474315.1). Lineage (GTDB taxonomy): Bacteria > Verrucomicrobiota > Verrucomicrobiia > Limisphaerales > UBA9464 > UBA9464. The sequence goes on from CAYYSX010000196.1 coordinate 7,570, forward strand.
GCCGACGTCGGAGTAACGCTCAGCAACGTGAACCAGCAACTGTCCGCGAACACCAATCTGCTGGCCGACGCGAATCAATTGACGCGGTCGGTGAGTTCTCTGGCGGTGACACTGGAGACGCTGTTCAAGCGTCACTGGCTCTTCCGTTCGGCCTACCGGACCAATCAACCTGCTGAATCCCGATCATCGCGAGAGCGTCCAGTCAATCCGCCACGGGACCTGCGCCGGTTTTAAGTCAACTGTGTACGACCTTCTCCAGACGTTACCTGTACCGCAGGCCTCCCGGCCTGCTGTACCGCAAGTTTTTAACCTGCCCGCCCAGTCCACTGGCAGGCTGAAAGCCTGCGAAACAGCAGACAGGAATGTCTGCGCTACACCTGTACCGCAGGCCTCCCGGCCTGCTGTGCCGCAGGTTTTTAACCTGCCCGCCCAGTCCACTGGCAGGCTGAAAGCCTGCGAAACAGCAG
>CAYYSX010000196.1:8136-11519 GCA_964474315.1 uncultured Verrucomicrobiota bacterium
GTTTTTAACCTGCCCGCCCAGTCCACTGGCAGGCTGAAAGCCTGCGAAACAGCAGACAGGAATGTCTGCGCTACACCTGTACCGCAGGCCTCCCGGCCTGCTGTGCCGCAGGTTTTTAACCTGCCCGCCTGCCTTGCCGCGTTCCTGCTGGTGGGGTCCCAGATCACCCCCTCCCTCGCCGCCTCGGAAAAAGGCCCGGGACAATCGTTCGCCGAGGCCCGGCAGCATTGGGCTTATCGCCCGTTGAACGATTCACCGCCGCCTCGGGTCGCCTCCACCCGCTCGGTGCAGACCCCGGTGGACGCCTTCCTGCTGGCCCGCCTCGAAGAACAGGGTCTCACCTACGCCTCGCCGGCGGATCCACGGACGCTTCTCCGTCGGGTTTATTATGACCTGACCGGCCTGCCCCCCAGCTTCGCCGAGATCGAAGTCTTCCGCCGAAATCCGTCTCCGGCCGCGCTAGCGCGGGTCGTGGACCGATTGCTGGCCAGCCCGCGCTATGGCGAGCGCTGGGGGCGCCACTGGCTCGATGTCGCCCGTTACGCCGATACCAAGGACTTGGTGTTGTTGTACGGACGCGACGCCCTGCGGCCCTACGCCTACACCTACCGCGATTATGTCATCCGGGCCTTCAACGAAGATCTGCCCTTCGACCAGTTCGTGCAGGATCAATTGGCGGCCGACCTGGTCGAGCCCAGCCTTCCCCCCTGGCGGTTGGCGGCGTTGGGCTTCCTGACGCTGGGCCGGTTGTTCGACAACAATCCCCATGACCAGATCGATGATCAGATCGATACCGTGACCCGGGGGTTCCTCGGCCTGACTGTCTCCTGTGCCCGGTGCCATGATCACAAGTACGACGCGATTACCGCCGCCGACTATTACGGGCTTTATGGTGTATTCGCCTCGACCGAGCGGCCTTATGTACTGCCCTTGATCGAAGATCCGGCCAGCGTCCTCGGCGGTCTCGAATTCGAGGAACAACTCGCCAAAGCCCGCCAGGAATTGGAAGACCATATCGAGGCGGAGTTCGCCAAGCTGACAGAGAATTTGCGGGAGCGACTGGGCGATTACTTAGTCCGGGCGGCCACTACGAAGCCCGACCTGACTGAGACCACCCAGTTCGCCTTGTCGCTCACCCCGGAGGACTACCGCCCCAGCCTCATGCTGCGAACCCGGCGTTACGTGAGCCAACGGGCGCAACCCGACGACCGGGTGTTCGGCCCCTGGGAGCAGTTGATGGCGCTAGGCGACGAGGGGCTTGCGGCCTCGGCACCGCCACTGACGGTTCCGGACGAACGAGTCTGGAATCCCGTGGTAGTCACGGCGTTGCAAAACGCGGCCCTCACCAACCGGGCGGCCGTGGCCCGGGTGTATGGCGAGGTGTTCCAGCGCGTTTACGAACGGTCCAAGCAACCGGCCGCCGGAACTCCCGACGGACCGTTGAGCGAGGACGAACAGGAGTTGCTGGCGGTGGTCACCGGCCCGGAAAGTCCCGTGGCCTTTCCGCGGCGGGACACTCCGAACCACATGTCGCGCCCGGACAAAGACCGGTACGGCGGGTTGGTTCTCAATTTGGACAAGCTGGCCGCGCACGCGACCAATCGCCCGCCGGCACGCGCCATGGTGGTGGCTGACCTGGCCGAACCTTACGAACCGCGAATCTTTCTCCGCGGCAGTCCGGCCCGGCCGGGCGAGGCGGTTCCGCGCGGATTTCTCCGGGTATTGAACGAGGGCGAATCGCAACCCTTTCCTACCGGAAGCGGCCGGCTGGAACTGGCCGAAGCCATTGCCTCACCCGCCAATCCGCTCACCGCCCGGGTGCTGGCCAACCGGGTTTGGATGCATCACTTCGGTGAACCGCTAGTGACCTCGCCGACGGATTTCGGGGTCCGGAGTGACCCGCCCTCTCACCCGGAACTGCTCGACTGGCTGGCGGGCGAGCTGATCCGCTCGGGAGGAAGTCTCAAGCACCTGCATCGGGTCATCATCCTCAGCGCGGCTTACGCCCAACGCAGTGAGCCGGCTTCGGATCGGGCGACCGCGGTCGATCCCCACAATCGCCTCCTGGGCCACTATCCACGGCGACGACTGGATCTCGAGGCCATGCGCGACACGCTGCTATGGGCCTCCGACCGTCTCGACACGCAGGTGGGGGGCGTTCCAGTGGACGCCACCGGCGATCCGCTCAATGCCCGCCGGACCGTGTACGGGTTGGTGGACCGGCAGAATCTTCCCGGCTTGTTCCGCGCCTTTGACTTTGCCACTCCGGATCAATGCGCGGAGCGGCGTCCGAAAACCACGGTTCCCCAGCAGGCGCTCTTCGCGCTGAATTCCCCCTTCGTCCAGGAGCAGGCGAAGGCGCTCGCAGCGTTGCCCGCGATGGCCGGCCAGGTGGATCCGGGCCGGCGGGTCGAGGCTTTGTTCCGCCGGGTCCTGGGCCGAAATCCAAGTTCGCGCGAGACCGAGTTCGCACTTCGCTTCGTTGGCAATGGAACGGATCCTGAATCGCAGCTCACGGAATGGGAGCAATTCGCCCAAGTGCTGCTCGTCTCAAATGAAGCGGTCTTCCTTGACTGAACCCATTCGCCCATGAACCCGCTCGAACACCTCCCACCCCGTTTTCTGACCCGCCGACAGATGTTACGTCAGATGGGCACCGGCCTCGGCCTGCTGGGATTGGCGCAAGCGTTGGGCGATTCCCAAGTCTTGGTGCCGGACGAAGGCAACCCGCTCGCTCCCCGCCGGCCCCAGTTTCCCGCCCGCGCCAAGCACATCATCCACATCTACCTCAACGGCGGTCCCTCCCAAGTCGATACGTTCGATCCCAAGCCCGCGCTCGCCCGCTATGCCGGGCAAATCCTGCCCTCCGGCAACCTGACCACGGAACGTCCGCTCGGCGCCGCGCTTCCCTCGCCGTTCTCCTTCCAGCCTTACGGGCAAAGCGGCATTGAGGTCAGTGAAATCTTTGCCCGGACCGCGGCTCATGTGGACGACCTCTGTTTCATCCGGTCGATGTACGCCAACACGCCGAATCACGAACAATCGATGCGGCTCATGAACTGCGGCGACGAGCGATTGTCGCGGCCCAGCTACGGAGCTTGGATCACTTACGGCCTGGGCTCGGAGAATCAAAACCTGCCCGGCTATATCGCGATGTGCCCGGGCCTGCCCGTGTCGGACGTCTCCAATTGGCGGTCCGCGTTCCTGCCGGGTATCTACCAGGGAACCCACATCAACACCAAGCAGACCCGGCCCGACCAGTTGCTGGAGAACATTACGAATTCCCGGGTCACCCGCGCCTCCCAACGCCGCCAGTTGGACCTGCTCGCCGAATTCAACGCCGAACACCAGCGGATGCGCGGGGACGACCCACAACTCGAGGC